>NZ_JBIAWF010000012.1:0-214738 GCF_042895325.1 Streptomyces sp. NPDC001407 | reverse complement strand
GTGCGGGGGCGTTCCCGGGGGCGGGCCCGTGGCCGCCGGCGGCGGGCGGCCCCACGCGCCGGCCGGGCTGGGGTGGGGGGGGGGGCCGGGGGGGGGGCCTCCGGGCTGGGAACCTGGAACGCGGTGCGGGCACCCTTCCGCGTATTGGGTGCCGTCAAGACGCACCGCGTTCCAGAACCCCACCCTCCGACCCCACCCCCTCCCGCCGGAGAGTGAGTGCTGCGACATTCTTTCAGCCCGCCCGGGGCGCTACCCCAGGCGCAAAGGCCAGCGCGGGTCGACGACCGCCTCGGGGTCGCCCTTGCGGCGGAGCCACTTCTCGTAGCCCGTGGCCCACTCCGCGTACCAGCGCACCTGGTCGGCGTGGAGGGACCACGGCGAGGCCTCCGCTATGTGCGGATACCGCTCGGCGACCGCGCAGGCCACCCGCACCGCCGCGAGCGCGTCCGCGCCCGCCTCGTGCGCGCCGTCGAGCACGACGCCGTACTCCCCGCAGACCGCTTCGAGGGTGCGCTTGCCCTTGCGGTAGCGGTCGACGGCGCGGTCCATCGTGTACGGGTCGACGACCGGGCCGGTCTCACGGCCCTCCTCCCCCAGCCGCTCGCCGAGCGGGCGCAGCCCGTACCGCCGCAACTCGGCGGCCAGCAGGGAGAGGTCGAAGCAGGCGTTGTAGGCGACGACCGGGGCACCGGCCGACCAGTGCGTGGCGAGGGTGTCGGCTATCTCCTCGACCACCTCGCGCGCCGGCCTGCCCAGCGCCGCGCGCTCGGTGGTGATGCCGTGCACGGCCGCGGCCTCGGCCGGGACGGGGACGCCGGGATCGGCGAGCCACTCCCGGCGGCCGATCGGCTCACCGCCCTTGGTCTCGACGACGGCCGCTGTGACGATCCTCGCCTCGGCCGGATCCGTGCCCGTGGTCTCCAGGTCGAAACCGATCAGCAGCTCCTGGTGCCACCCCATCGCGGTCCCCCTTCGTGGTGCTTCCCCCGACTGGTTCCCAGCGTCGCACGCACCACTGACAACGCCCCACCGGGCCCGTAGGCCCCACGGGGCGTCATATCCCTTACGGCGTGCCTTTTATTAACAATCAGGACACAGGGCGCGAATCCACCCAGATGCTGTCGAATTCCTCGCGGTAGGTCTCGAAGAGTCCCTGCTCGGGTTCCCGCCCCTCGCGCACCACGTTGCCGCCGCCGCGCAGCACCAGCACCGGCGCCTCCATGCCGCGCGCCTTGCGGAGGTAGGACTGGACCACGGCGAGCCCGTCGGAGCCGTCGCCGTTGACGAGGTAGGCGGTGAAGCGCGGGGTCTCGTCGAAGACCCGGATCTCGAAGGCCGCGGTGTCCCGGAGCCGGTCGCGGACCCTGCGCATGTGCATGATGTTCATCTCGACGGACCGGCTCATCTCGCCCTTCTTGATGCCCAGTTCCCGCTCCCGGCGGCGCACGGCGCTGCTGGCGGGGTTGAGGAAGAGCAGCCGGGCGCGGCAGCCCGCCTCCGCGAGCCGGACCAGTCGCCTCCCCGAGTAGTTCTGCACGAGGAGGTTCAGGCCTATGCCCACCGCGTCGAGGCGGCGGGCGCTGCCGAAGAGGTCCTCCACGGGCAGCTGGCGCTGGAGCCGCACCCGGTCGGGGTGGACGCCCACCACGTCGGCGTAGCGGTCGCCCACGAGGTCCTCGACGGCGTCGACGGGCAGCCGGTCGGCCGACGGGCTGCCGGCGCCGTTGCCGCCGAGGATGTTCAGCAGCCGGGCCGAGGCGCGCTCGGCCTGGGCGAGGACCGCCTCGGAGAGCGCGCGGTTGCGGGAGACGACGTTGCGGGTCACCTCCAGCTCGTCCAGCGCCAGTTCGAGCTCGCGCCGGTCGTCGAGGTACGGCTCGAAGCACGGCCAGTGCTGGACGAGCAGCTCCCGCAGCTGCGGGAGGGTGAGGAAGCTCAGGACGTTGTCGTCGGCCGGGTCCAGCAGATAGCCCTTGCGGCGGCTCACCTCCCGGACCGCCACGGCCCGCTGGACCCACTCCTGCCCGGCCGGTCCGGCCGCGGCGACGACCCACTCGTCCTCGCCGTGCACCGGCTCGTAGACGGGCCGCAGCACGGCGGCGACGACGGCGCGCAGCCGCTGCTCCACGAGGTTCAGCCAGATGTACGCCCGGCCGGCCCGCCGGGCGCGGGTGCGGACCTCGCTCCACGCCTCCGCGTCCCAGTCCAGGGCCGCCCCGATCTCCACGGGACGCGCCAAGGACACCGCGCCGGGTGGTGTGTCGGCCGAACCGTCAACCCCGGGACAGCCGTCCCCAGGGGGCAGCTCCAGCCCGCCCGAGCTCACCAGTGCACCGCCTTCCGCCCCCGTCCAACGATCAAGGCAGACTACTGCGCGGGCGGGACGCGCTGCACCCGGACACGACTGACCCTTGGCCAACTCTCCCGCGCCGGATGGACGTTGCGAGCGGCCCGCGCGGCAGGAGTGAGCCGTTTCATAGCGGCCAGAGGCCCGTCCTCGCCCCGACGCGTCCCGATACGTCCCGGATGCCCCCGGTCGGCGGGCCGCGCGGCGGAACCGGCCATTGCGGGTCCGATACCGGCCGGTCACCCGGTTGGGCGAGCCGAAGAGAGCCGTGGTCGCGCTCCTTTTGGGGAAGATCTGGCGAAAGGGCGGCTCGACGGCCACGGTTGGGCGAGGATGCCGGTTCGGCTCCGCACCGGAGCCCATGGCGGATCCATGGCAGGCTCGTGCCGCCCGCGCGGAGCCCGAAGAGCAGCCCGAAGAACCGTCAGAAAAGTGGAAGAGTCGACTCATGCAGGTCTGGCCGGGACAGGCGTACCCCCTCGGCGCCACGTACGACGGCGCCGGAACCAACTTCGCGGTCTTCTCCGAGGCCGCAGAGCGGATCGAGTTGTGCCTGCTGCACGACGACGGTTCGGAGACGGCGGTGGAGCTGCGCGAGAGCGACGCTTTCGTGCGCCACGCCTATCTGCCGGGCATCATGCCGGGCCAGCGGTACGGCTTCCGGGCGCACGGGCCCTACGACCCGGGCCGCGGCCTGCGGTGCAACTCCGCCAAGCTGCTGCTCGACCCCTACGCGCGGGCGGTGAGCGGCGCCGTCGACTGGGGCGAGGCGGTCTACGGCTATCCCTTCGGGCGGCCGGAGAAGCGCAACGACATGGACTCCGCCCCGCACATGATGACGTCGGTCGTGGTCAATCCGTACTTCGACTGGGGCGACGACCGGCCGCCGCGCACCGACTACCACCGGACGGTCATCTACGAGGCGCACGTCAAGGGTCTGACGATGCGCCACCCGGCGCTGCCGGAGGAGATCCGCGGGACCTACGCGGCGCTGGCGCACCCGGCCGTCATCGAGCACCTGACAGAGCTGGGGGTGACCGCCATCGAGCTGATGCCGGTCCATCAGTTCGTGAACGACCACCGGCTGTCGGACTCGGGTCTGGCCAACTACTGGGGCTACAACACCATCGGCTTCTTCGCCCCGCACAACGCCTACGCCTCCTGGGGCGACCGGGGGCAGCAGGTCCTGGAGTTCAAGTCGGCGGTGCGGGCGCTGCACGAGGCGGGCATCGAGGTCGTCCTCGACGTGGTCTACAACCACACGGCCGAGGGCAACCACCTGGGGCCCACGCTCTCCTTCCGCGGGCTGGACAACGCCTCGTACTACCGCCTGGCGGACGACCCGCGCTACTACATGGACACCACCGGCACCGGCAATTCCCTGCTGATGCGCAGCCCGCACGTGCTCCAGCTCATCATGGACAGCCTGCGCTACTGGGTGACCGAGATGCGGGTGGACGGATTCCGCTTCGACCTGGCGGCGACGCTGGCCCGGCAGTTCCACGAGGTGGACCGGCTGTCGTCGTTCTTCGACCTGGTGCAGCAGGATCCGGTCGTCAGCCAGGTGAAGCTGATCGCCGAGCCGTGGGATGTCGGGGAGGGCGGCTATCAGGTGGGGAACTTCCCTCCCCTGTGGGCCGAATGGAACGGGAAGTTCCGGGACACCTCCCGGGACCTGTGGCGCGGCGAGCCCGCCACCCTGGCCGAGTTCGGCTCCCGGCTGACCGGCTCGTCCGACCTCTACCAGGGCGACGGCAGGCGGCCGCTGGCCTCCATCAACTTCGTCACCTGTCACGACGGCTTCACCCTGCACGACCTGGTGGCCTACAACGACAAGCACAACGAGGCCAACGGCGAGCAGAACCGGGACGGCGAGAGCCACAACCGCTCCTGGAACTGCGGGGCCGAGGGCGACACCGACGACCCCGGAGTGCTCGCCCTGCGCGAGCGCCAGATGCGGAACTTCATCGCCACCCTCCTGGTCTCCCAGGGGGTGCCGATGCTCAGCCACGGGGACGAGTTCGCGCGCACCCAGCACGGCAACAACAACGCCTACTGCCAGGACAACGAGACCTCCTGGGTGCGCTGGCCGGAGCCGTCCGGCGAGGCCGGCGAGCGGGCGCGCCGGATGCTTGCCTTCACCCGCGCCATGGTCTGGCTCCGCCGCGACCACCCCGTCTTCCGGCGCCGCCGCTTCTTCCACGGCCGCCCGGTGCAGGGCACGCACGACGAGCTCTCCGACATCGCGTGGTTCACCCATGAGGGTGAGGAGATGCGGGACGAGGACTGGCACGCCTCCCACGCGAAGTCGCTGACGGTCTTCCTCAACGGCAGCGCGATCTCCGAGCCCGGCCCCCGGGGCGAGCCGGTCACCGACGACTCGTTCCTGCTGATGTTCAACGCCCATGACGAGCCGCTGGATTTCGTCGTGCCGGTCAACCACGGCCGACAGTGGCAGATCGTGGTCGACACGGCCCGGCCGGAGGGCGTCGCCACGGACGGGCCGAAGATCCGCGCCGGGGACAGTCTGACGCTGACGGACCGCAGCCTGGCCGTGCTGCAACGGCCCGCGTAGCCGGGGGCGGGGCCTTCGCCCGGCGACTTGGCGTAGTCCCTGCGGCATGAGCCGCCGTTGTGGGTACGTACGTTCCCATGATGCGAGAGAGCTCAGCGCCGACCGCCACCTACCGGCTCCAGCTCCAGCCGGACTTCCCCTTCTCCGCCGCCGAGCGGGCGGTGCCCCGCCTCGCCGGCCTCGGGGTGTCCCATCTGCATCTGTCGCCGGTGCTGGAGGCCGTGCCCGGCTCCGGGCACGGCTACGACGTCGTCGACCACTCGGCCGTACGGGCGGAGCTCGGCGGCGAGGAGGGGCTGCGCGCCCTCTCCCGCACCGCCCGGTCGCACGGGCTCGGCCTGATCCTCGACATCGTCCCCAACCACATGGCGGTGCCCACGCCCGCCCGGCTCAACGGCCCGCTGTGGGAGGTCCTGCGGGACGGGCCCGCCTCCCCGTACGCGCGCTGGTTCGACATCGACTGGTCCGAGCACGGAGGCAAGGTGCTGCTGCCCGTGCTGGCCGGGCGGCTCGGCGCGGAGCTGGAGCGGCTGACGGTGGCGGACGGCGTGCTGCGCTACGGCGACCACGCCTTCCCGCTGCGGCCCGGCACCGAGCGGCTGCCGCTGCCCGAGCTGCTGGACGCGCAGTGGTACCGGCCCGCCTGGTGGCGGCTGGCCCGCACCGAACTGAACTACCGGCGCTTCTTCACCGTCTCCGAGCTGATCGCCGTCCGGGTGGAGGATCCGGAGGTGTTCGCCGCCACCCACGCCAAGGTGCTGGAACTGGTGCGCGACGGGGTCATCGACGGGCTGCGCGTGGACCACCCCGACGGCCTCGCGGACCCGGCCGGCTATCTCCGCCGCCTCGCCACGGCCACGGGGGGCCGGTGGACGGTGGTCGAGAAGATCCTCAGCGGCGACGAACGGCTGCCCGCCGACTGGCCCGTGGCGGGGACGACCGGCTACGACGCCCTGCGCCACCTCGACGGCCTCTTCGTCGACCCCGAGGGGGCCGCGGAGCTCGGCGCGCTCTACCGCGCGTTCACCGCTCTGCCGCCCGACCGCGGCGGCGACTGGCCGGCGACCGTGCGCCGCGCCGCCTACCGCGTGATCACCCACGAGCTCGCGGCGGAGGTCGAGCGGCTGGTGCGCGGCGCCGTGCGCGTCTGCGAGAGCGCGCACCAGCTGCGCGACCACGCCCCCTGGGCGCTGCGCACCGCCCTGCGCGAGATCCTCGTCAGGCTGCCCGTCTACCGCCCCTACGCCCTTCCCGGCGGCCCCGCCGCACCCGTCGACGTGGTGCTGCTCGACGAGGCCGCCCAGGGGGCGCGTACGGCCTTCGCCCTGCCCGAGGAGGCCGAGGTGGTCGAGGTCGTGCGGGACGCGGCGCTCGGCCGCCTCGGGGACGGGCCGGACCAGCGGGACTTCTGCGCCCGGTTCGCGCAGACGGCCTCCGCCCTGCGGGCCAAGTCCGTGGAGGACACCGCCTTCTACCGCCACGCGCCGCTGCTGTCGGCCACGGAGGTCGGCGGCACACCCGACCGGCCGGCGGTCGCCCCCGCGGACTTCCACGCCTACTGCGCCCGGCTCCAGCGCGACTGGCCCACGACCGGCACCGTCCTGTCCACCCACGACACCAAACGCAGCGCCGACGCGCGCGCCCGGATCGCCGCGCTGAGCGAACGCCCGCGCCTGTGGGCCGATCTGATGGCCCGGCTGGCAGCCGAGCCGTCCGCCGCCCCGCCACCCGACCCGCATGTGGCCTGGGTGGCCTGGCAGAGCGCCTTCGGCCTGGGCGTGCCCGACGCCGGCCGGCTCGTCACCGCGGTACTCAAGAGCGTCCGGGAGGCCGCGCTGCGCACGACGTGGACCGAGCCGGACGCCGCGTACGAGGAGGCCGTACGCGCCTTCGTCACGGCCGGACCCGGCGGCGCCCCGCACACCGCTCTCGCCCCGCTGGAGGAGGCCACCGGAGCGTCCGTGCGGGCCAACACGCTCGGCGCGGCCCTGCTGCACCTGACGATGCCGGGCGTGCCGGATCTCTACATGGGCACCGAGCGGACGTACACCGCGCTGGTCGACCCGGACAACCGCCGCCCGCCGTCCTTCCCGGCCGAGGAGCCGGCCGGCCTGTCGGCCGAGAAGCTCCACCTGACACGCACGGCCCTGCGGCTGCGCCGCGAGCACCCCCACTGGTTCGGCGCCGCGGCGACCTACACCCCCCTGCCCGCCCTCGGCGAGGCCGCCGCCCACTGCACGGCCTTCGTCCGCTCCGGCGAGTCGATCACCGCCGTCACCCGCCTCCCCACCAGGCTGACCACGGCAGGCGGCTGGCGGGACACGGCCCTGGAACTCCCGGGCCCCACCCCATGGCGCGACCTCCTGACGGACCGGCTGCACGAGGGCCGGGTCCCCGTGGCGGACCTGCTGGCCGACTGGCCGGTGGCGCTGCTGGTGCGGTCTTGAGGGAGGCGGATCAGGCTTCGGGGAAGGCCGGCTCACGGCAGAGGTCGACGAAGGCCGCGGCGATCCCGGTGAGGCGGTGAGTGCCGTGGCGGAAAAGCGCTGGACCCGGTGATGATCACCCAACTACCTTGCGGGAGCCGTCCGTCGAAAGGGCATATATGACCGAGCTGGTCGTCCGCGCGCTCGCCGAGCACGAGACCTCTCTCTTCACCTCTCTGCACGACCCCGGCCTCGTCGGTCGCGCCGCCTTCGGCCACGCCTATGTGCCCGTCCACGAGGGCGGTGACTACCGCCCGGAGTGGACCTGGGTCGCCCTGCGCGACGGCGAGGTCGTGGCGCGTGCCGCCTGGTGGGGCGCGGCCGCCGACGAGGTGCCCATGCACCTCGACTGGTTCGACTTCGCCGAGGGCGAGGCGGAGGCGGGCGCCGAGCTGCTGCGCAGGGCCCCGTTGCGGGCGGAGTACGGCCTGATGGTGCCGCCCGGCTGGCGCGAGCGGCCGGAGATACGGGCCGCCGCCGAGGCCCGCGTCGCGGCGGCCCGGGCCGCGGGCATGCGGCCGCTGGTCGAGCGCTTCCGCTATATGTGGACGAGCGAGTGCGGACTGCCGGAGCGCCCCGGGCGGCTGGAGTTCCGGCCGGAGCCGGACGACGACGTCGTACGGGGCGTGCTGCTCGGCGTCATGGAGGACACGCTCGACGCGCACGACCGCAAGATCCTCGAGGAGTCCGGTCCGCAGGCCGCCGTCGAGGACCTGCTGGGCTTCCTGAACTGGCTGCCCTCGCCCCGCGCGTGGTGGAAGCTCGCCTTCACCCCGGGCGGCGATGTGGTGGGCATCCAGATCCCCGCGCACAACCCCTCCGGCCCGTGCGTGGGCTACATCGGCGTCGTGCCGGAGCAGCGCGGTCACGGTTACGCGTACGACCTGCTGGCCGAGTGCACCCACGACCTGGTGGCCGAGGGCGCGACCCGGATCGTCGGCGCGACCGACCAGGGCAACTTCCCGATGGCGGCCCAGTTCGCGAAGGCGGGCTATCCGGTCGCGCAGGAGCAGATCGACCTCGTGCCGTAGCCGGTCCCGGCCGTCCGGCAGGACACACGGCCCGCACCGGTACCGTTCGGCCGCCGTCTGACGGCACCATGGGCAGCACCGCCGTCGAGGGGAGCCGTCAGTGCTGTTCGAGGTGTGGGCGCCGGAGGCCGGGCAGGTCGTGCTGTGCGCGGACGGGCGCGGGCATGCGATGGAGCGCGATCCCGGCCGCGCCGGCTGGTGGCGGTGCGAGGCTCCGGCCGCCGAGGGGACGCGTTACGGCTTCGCCCTGGACGGCGGGCCGGTGCTGCCCGACCCGCGTTCGCGGCGGCAGCCGGACGGACCCGACGGGCTCAGTGCCGTCGTCGACCTCGCCGGCCTGCCCGATCCGGAGGGGTGGCCGGGCGTGCCCCTGCCCGAGGCGGTCCTCTACGAGCTGCACATCGGCACGTTCACCCGGGAGGGCACCTTCGACGCTGCCGCCGAGCGGCTGCCACATCTGGTGGAGCTGGGCGTCACGCACGTGGAGCTGATGCCCGTCTGCCCCTTCCCGGGCACGCACGGCTGGGGGTACGAGGGGGTGTCGCTGTGGGCGGTGCACGAGCCGTACGGCGGCCCGGCGGGTCTGCGGCGCTTCGTGGACGCGGCGCACCGGCTGGGGCTCGGGGTGATCCTCGACGTGGTGCACAACCACCTCGGGCCGTCCGGCAACCATCTGCCCGCGTTCGGGCCGTACTTCACCGACACCCACCACACGCCGTGGGGCGCGGCCGTCAACCTCGACGCGCCCGGCTCCGACGAGGTCCGCGCGTATCTGACGGGCAGTGCGCTGGCCTGGCTGCGGGACCACCGGCTCGACGGGCTGCGGCTCGACGCGGTGCACGCGCTGGCCGACACCCGGACCCCGCACTTCCTCGCCGAGCTGTCCGCCGCGGTGGACGGGCTGGGCGCGCGCCTGGGCCGGCCGCTCTTCCTGATCGCCGAGTCGGATCTGAACGACCCGGTCACCACCGCGCCGCGCGAGGCGGGCGGGCACGGGACGCACGCGCAGTGGAACGACGACTTCCACCACGCGCTGCACACCGCGCTGACCGGTGAGTCCCAGGGGTATTACGGGGACTTCGCCGCCGACCCGGCGTACGCCCTGGCCAAGACGCTGACCGGCGGGTTCTTCCACGACGGCACGTTTTCCTCGTTCCGCGGCCGTCCTCACGGCCGGCCGCTGGAGAGGGAGACGGTGCCCGCGTACCGCCTCCTCGGCTACGCCCAGAACCACGACCAGATCGGCAACAGGGCGCTGGGCGACCGGCTGTCGGCCCGCCTCTCCCCCGGGCTGCTGGCCTGTGCGGCCGCGCTCGTGCTGTGCGGGCCGTTCACCCCGATGCTCTTCATGGGCGAGGAGTGGGGGGCGCGTACGCCGTGGCAGTTCTTCACCGACCACACGGATCCGTACCTGGCCGAGGCGGTGCGCACGGGGCGGCGGCGCGAGTTCGCCGCGCACGGCTGGTCGGCGGCCGACATCCCGGACCCCCAGGACCCGGCCACCCGCGAACGCTCCTGCCTGGACTGGACGGAACCGGACCGCGCCCCGCACAAGGAGCTGCTCGCCTGGCACCGGCGGCTGATCGCCCTGCGCCGCGCCGAGCCGGGCCTGGCGCGGGCCCCGCTCGCCGCGACGGACGTCACCGTCGCCGGTGACCTCACGACAGTGCTGCGCCGGGGCCCTTTGCGCGTCGTCGTCAACCCGACGGGCGCCCCGGCCGCGATCCCCCTCGGCGCGGACGGGGCGACGGCCGAGATCCTGGCGGCGTGGCGGCCGGTGGAACCGCCGGGCGCGGACGGGGTGCTGCGCCTGCCACCGGAATCGGCGGCCATGCTGCGGTGCGGCGGCTGAGGGCGCACGCCGTTGCGGCGGTGCGGGGCCGGAGAGACGCTGGGAGCGGGCGTATCCGTGCCTCAGTGAGCGCGGAGCCGGAGCGCCGGGTACGGTGCGTCGCGCCGAGGGGACGATGAGCCATGCGCACGATGCTCAGGGCCCGGATGGACACCCACACCTCCAACGAGGCCATCAGAAACGGCACCATGGGCGAGTCCATGCAGAACCTGATGGATCTGCTCAAGCCGGAGGCCGCCTACTTCGGCGCCATGGACGGAGGCCGCACCTGCGTGCTCGTCTTCGACCTGGAGGACCCGTCGCAGCTGCCCGCCAGCGTGGAGTCGCTCTTCGTGGACATGGAGGCCGACGTCGAGGTGTACCCGGTGATGAACTACGACGACCTGAAGAAGGGCCTCGCGGCCCTCCGGAAGAGCTGACAGCTCGCTCCACCCTCCCCAGGAGGCCGGAGCGAGCCATGCCATGAGGCCGGAGGGCTCAGCCCTCCGGCGCCGGATCCAGGCGCAGCGAGATCGAGTTGATGCAGTAGCGCTGGTCCGTGGGCGTGGGATAGCCCTCACCCTCGAAGACGTGGCCCAGGTGGGAGCCGCAGCGTGCGCAGCGGACCTCGGTGCGGAGCATGCCGTGGGAACGGTCCTCGATCAGTTCGACCGCGGTGGAGTCCTTCGGGTCGTAGAAGCTCGGCCATCCGCAGTGGCTCGCGAACTTCTCCGTGGAGCGGAAGAGCTCCGCCCCGCAGGCCCGGCAGGAGTAGACGCCGGCCGTCGTGGTGTCGGTGTATTCACCGCGGAAGGCGGGCTCTGTGCCGGCCTGGCGGAGCACCTGGTACTCCGCCGGGGTCAGCTCCGCGCGCCACTGCTCGTCCGGCTTCTCGACCTCGTACGACATCTCGCCCCTTCCGGGCAGTTCGGTCAGCTCTCCAGGCGGGCCAGGATGCGCGGACCGAGGTCGGTCACATCGCCGGCGCCCATCGTGAGAACGAGATCACCGGGGCGGGCCATTCCCGCGATCACCTCGGGCACGGCGGCCATGTCGTGCTCGGGGCGGACGTCGGCGCCCTTGGCGAGGGCGGCGTCGATGATCAGGGTGCTGGTGATGCCGGGGATCGGGTCCTCGCGGGCGGGGTAGATGTCGAGCACGACGGAGGAGTCGGCCAGGGCCAGCGCCTCGCCCATCTCGGTGCCCAGCTCCTGGGTGCGGCTGAAGAGGTGCGGCTGGAAGACGACCAGGAGGCGGGAGCCCTCGGCGGCGCCCCGGATGGCCTCCAGGTCGGCGGCCATCTCGGTCGGGTGGTGGGCGTAGGAGTCGATGACCTGGACGCCGTTGGCCTCGCCCTTGAGCTGGAGGCGGCGCTTGACGCCGGTGTACTTCCCGAGCGCGGAGGCGAGGTTGTGCAGCGGCAGGCCGAGGGCCACGCCCGCGGCGAGGGCGGCGACTGCGTTGTGCGCGTAGTGCCGGCCGGGGACGGAGACCGTGAAGGTGAGCATCTTGCCGTCGATGAGGACGGTGACCTCGCTGGTCAGGCCGCGGGGGTTGACCTTGAGCACGCGGACGTCGGCTTCCTCGGCCTCGCCGTAGGTGACGACCTCGATGTCGTAGCGGCCGGAGACGCGCTCGGTCAGCTCGCGCGCGCCCGCCTGGTCGGCGGCGACGACGAGCGTGCCGCCGGGGCGGATCCGGCCGACGAAGGTGTCGAAGGACTCGTAGATCTCGTCCATCGACGCGTAGTTCGCGTGGTGGTCCAGCTCCACGTTGAGGATGATCGCGACCTCGGGCGCGTACTTGTGGAAGCTGCGGTCGCTCTCGTCCGCCTCCGCCACGAAGATCTCGCCGGCGCCGTGCCGGGCGTTGGAGCCCGGGGCGTCGAGGTCGCCGCCGATGGCGTACGACGGGTCGAGGCCGAGGGCGTCGAGGGAGACCGCGAGCATCGAGGTGGTGGTCGTCTTGCCGTGCGTGCCGGCGACGGCGATCGGGCGCAGCCCGTCCATCAGGCCGGCGAGCGCGTCGGAGCGGTGCACGACGGGGATGCCGCGCTCGGCGGCGGCCGCCAGCTCGGGGTTGTCGGCGCGGATGGCACTGGAGACGACGACACAGGTGGCGTCCGGCGCGAGGTGGTCCGCGGCGTGCCCGATGTGCACGGTGGCACCGAGGGCGCGCAGGGCCTCGGCGGTCGCGGACTCCTTGGCGTCGCTGCCCGCGACGCGCGCGCCGCGCTGCGCGAGGATCTTCGCGATGCCCGACATTCCGGCGCCGCCGATGCCGATGAAGTGCGGTCGGTCCATCGTCGTGGGGACGGCCGGTGCCATGTGCGGTGCTCCCTGGAGGTCGGTGTAGCTACAGGCCCGATTGTCGCACCCGCCGCCGACAGCTCGTCCCACGGCCGCCCGATATCCGTCATACCGGGCGGATCAGGCCCTGGGCCAGGCCCGCCGCGATGGCCGCGGTGCGGCTGTCGACGCCGAGCTTGCCGTAGATGTGCACGAGGTGGGTCTTGACCGTGGCCTCGCTGATGAACAGCCGCCGGGAGATCTGCTTGTTGGCCAGGCCCTCGGCCAGGAGCCCTAGGATCTCGGCCTCCCGCGGCGAGAGTGCGGGCCGTCCCGCCCGGACTCGGCCGAGCAGGCGCGCGGCGACGGGCGGGGCCAGCACCGTCTCTCCGCGGGCGGCGGCGTGGACGGCGGCCGCCACGTCCTCGGGCGGCGCGTCCTTCAGGAGATAGCCGGTGGCCCCGGCCTCGACGGCGGCGAGGATGTCGGCGTCGGTGCTGTAGGTGGTCAGGATCAGCACGGCGGGCGGGTCGGGCAGGGCGGTGATGCGGCGGGTGGCCTCGACGCCGTGCATCCCGGCGCCCATCTGGAGATCCATGAGCACCACGTCGGGCCGGATGCCGCCGTCGAGGAGGCCCAGTGCCTCGGCGCCGTCGGCCGCCTCGCCGACGGCGGTCACCTCGGGCAGCTCGTCGACCATGGCGCGCAGCCCGCGCCGGACGACGGGGTGGTCGTCGACCAGGAGTACGCGGATCACCGGGCACCCGCCTTTGCCGGGTCCGGAGCGGGAGCCGGTACGGGCGTGGGCGCGGGCAGCGTCACGGCGACGGCGGTGCCCTCGCCCGGCGCGGACTCCACCGTGAGGGTGCCGCCGAGCTCGGCGATGCGTTCGCGCATGCCGTGCAGGCCGAACGTCCTGCGCCCGTCGGCGGGGCCGTCGCCCGGGGTGAAGCCGACGCCGTCGTCGTAGACGTCGAGGGTGACCTGGCCGTCGAGATAGGCGAGGGTCACGGCGGCGCGCCCGGCCCGCGCGTGGCGGACCACGTTGGCGAGCGCCTCCTGGGTGAGGCGCAGCAGGGCCACCTCGCTCTCGACGGGCAGCGCGCAGGGCTCGCCGTCGAGGTGGAAGGCGGCGGTGGGGAGGGAGCGCGCGGTGACGCGGCGCAGGGCCTCGGGCAGCGGCGCGTCCTCCAGGGCGGGCGGGGTGAGGGCCTGGACGAAGCGCCGGGCCTCGGCGAGATTGTCGGACGCCGTGCGGCCGACCTCGCGCATCCGGGCGCGCGCCGCGTCGGGAGCGGCGGTCTCGGCCGCGCGGGCGAGCAGGACGATGCTGGACAGGCCCTGCGCGAGGGTGTCGTGGATCTCGCGGGCGAGCCGCTGCCGTTCGGCGAGCCGCCCGGCCTCCCGCTGGGCGGCGGCCAGTTCGTCCCTGGTGCGTACGAGGTCGTCGATCAGGCTCTGCCGGCGGCGGCTCTCGCGGTAGAGGGCGGCGTAGCCGTAGGCGGTCAGGACGGCGACGGCGGCACCGGCGACGGGGCCGATCACCTTGGCGGCGGTGAGGCCGCCGGGCGCCGCCGCCTGGGCCGCCACGACCGCGCCGGTGGCGGCGGCGACGGCGGGCAGGGACCAGCGCGCGGGCAGGGCGTGCAGGAGGAGGAAGAAGAGCGGGAAGGCGACGTAGCTGAAGGTGTGGTCCATGCACAGCAGCACGAGCCACAGCGCGGTGACGGCGGTGAGCCACAGCCGCCCGGCGCGGGCGGAGAACCCCGCCATGCCGGCCGGTGCGCCCCTGTCGACGGCGCCTGCCGTGCGCCCGGGCCGGCGGACGACGGCGAGGCCGTAGACGGCGGCCAGGGCGAGGCCGGGCGCGAGGAGTGCCAAGGGTTTCGCCCCGACGGCGACCGGTCCGAGGGCAACGCCGAGCAGCGCGTAGAACGACCCGTGCAGCGCGAGCCGCACGAGCCGCAGCGAGGGGGTCTCCGAGGCGGGGTGGGGGCGTCCGTCGCCCTCCGCGGAGGCTCCGGGCGGGGGCGCGGCGGCGTCGGAGCGGCTGTTCGGTGTCACCCCATCGAGCGTACGGCTCCCCCGACGGGCCTCCGGTCGCGGGCCGTCAACCGTTCGATTGATTTCCGGGTGCTCCGGACGGACGGTGCGCGGACCGGTCCTTGCCCTGATGGCGGCGGGCGCCCGGTGCGGGAGCGTGGTGGGGTCCTGATCAGGCCTCGGGAGGGTTTTCGTTGTTCGTCGCGCTCCGTGACATCCGTTTCGCCCGAGGGCGGTTCGCCCTCATGGGCTCGGTCGTCATGCTCATCACCACGCTGGTGGTCTTTCTCTACGGTCTGACCGACGGGCTGGCCCGCGAGGCCACCTCGGCCGTCGCGGGCCTGCCCGCCGACCGGATCGTCTTCGGCGCGCCGAAGGGCGCCGAGCCGGAGGTGTCGTTCTCCGGCAGCACCGTCGACGACGGGCAGCTCGCCGCGTGGCGCGCCGCGCCGGGGGTGGCGTCCGCCGAGCCGTTCGGCGTCGCGATGACCCGGCTGACCACGGCCGGGAAGGCGACCTCGGTGAGCGCGTTCGGCGCGTCCGGGCGGCTGCTGCCGCCGCTGCTCTCCGGCGCCGCCCCCGGGGACGGCGCGGTGGCCGTCGGCGAGCGGCTGGCGCGCGAGAGCGGGGTCCGGGTGGGCGACCGCGTCACCCTCGGTGCCGAGGAGCTGACCGTCTCGGGCATCACCGCCGACCGCAGCCACGGGCACGCCCCGAGCGTGTGGACCACGCTCGGGGACTGGCGGCGAGCGGGCCACCAGCAGCAGCCGACCGCGCTGGCCGTGCGGGGGTCCGGCACACCGGACGGTCCCGCCGCCCGCACCACCGAGGCCGTGGGGAGGGACGCGGCGCTGGAGGGGATCGACGGCTACGCGGCGGAGCACGGCACGCTCCAGCTGCTCCAGGGCTTCCTGTTCGTGGTGAGCGCGCTGGTGGTGGGGGCCTTCTTCACCGTGTGGACGGTGCAGCGGCGCCCCGATGTGGCCGTGCTCAAGGCGGTGGGCGCCAGCAGCGGCTATCTGGTGCGGGACGCCCTCGGGCAGGCGGCCGCCGTGCTGCTCGCCGGGGCGGCCCTGGGCGCCGCGGCGGGCGCGGGCGGCGGGGCGCTGGCCTCCGCGGCGGTCCCGTTCGAGCTGAGCGCCGCCACCGTGGCCGTCCCGGTGGGGGCGATGGTCCTGCTGGGGCTGGCCGGTTCCGCGCTCGCCATCCGCCGCATCACCTCCGTCGACCCGCTGACCGCGCTGGGAGCGTCCCGATGAACGTCCCGATGAACGTCCCGATGAATGTCTCGATGAACGTCCCGACGGATGCCTCGACGAACCCTTCTGCCGTTCTGTCGATGGAAGCCGTGAAACTCACCTATCCGGATGGTGATCGCAGGCTGACGGCCCTGGACGACGTCTGCCTGGACGTGGCGCCCGGCGAGCTGGTGGCCGTCGCCGGGCCGTCCGGCTCCGGGAAGTCGAGTCTGCTGGCCGTGGCGGCGACCCTGCTGCGCCCCGACGCGGGCCGGGTGGTCGTGGCCGGGCGGGACACGGCCGCGATGAGCGCGAAGGAGCGTACGGCGCTGCGGCGCGAGCGGATCGGCATCGTCTTCCAGCAGGCGAACCTGCTGCCGTCCCTCACGGCCGAGGAGCAGTTGCTGGCAGTCGCGCACCTGAGGGGCGGGAGCGTACGCGCGGCCCGGCCGCGCGTCGCGGAGCTGCTGGAGTCCGTCGGGCTCGACGCGGCGAAGCGGCGCCGCCGCCCGCACCAGCTGTCCGGGGGCGAGCGGCAGCGCGTGAACATCGCCCGCGCGCTCTCCGGCGGCCCGTCGGTCCTGCTGGTGGACGAGCCGACATCGGCGCTGGATCACGAGCGGGGCGAGCGGGTCGTGGAGCTGCTGGGCGAGGTGACCCGCCGGCATCGCACGGCGACGGTCCTGGTCACCCACGACCGGGCGCTGCTCGGCCGCGCGGACCGGGTGCTGTCGATGGCCGACGGGCGGCTGCGCGAGGGGTGAGCGGGCCCGGGGCCGTCAGTCCTTGTCCTCGGCGGCCCCGGCGGCCCCGGCGGCCCCGGGGGCCTCGGTGGACTCGGCGGCCGAGGCGACGTCCTCGTCGTTGTGGGCGTAGAGCTTGAGCACGGGCACGCCGACCTTGTGGCGGGCACGGGAGGCCCAGTCCCGGTGGAAGAACTCCTCGACCAGGTGCGGGGCCGTCAGCACGATCACCTCGTCGGCGTGCGTCTGGTCGACGACGGACCGCAGCAGGTCGAGCGGGTGCCCGTCGACGAGCTGACCGACGGCCTCGCACCCGGCACCGCGCAGCAGATGGAGCGAGTGTTCGAGAGCGAGTGCGGCGGGCCGCCGGGCCTCCTCCCCCTCGGGCTCGTCGGCCTCGTGGACCGCCTGCTCCAGCTCGCCGAGGGCGACGTCGTCGATGGCGCGCAGCAGCCGGTCCTCGGCGCCTCTGGGCTGCATCAGGACGACGAAGGACATCTGGTCGTCGTGAAGGGTCGTGACGAAGTCGACGTCCGCGGCGGACAGCGGCTGCTCGATCATCAATACGCTCGTGAACACGGTGGGAGCCCTTCTCCTTCGTGGGCCACCGGGCCCAACAGAAACCATCCTGCGCGTGCCCCCCTGGGCCCGCCTGTTCTGATCACGTTCCCTTGCGGGTGCGTCTGACTCAATACTGCCCACCGAGAGGTAACCGGAGTGGAAAATTCCGCCGATTGTCAGACCCTTCGGTACCTCGTGAAGAGAAAACCCGCCTCCTCCAGGACCGAAGCCAGGACGAATCGTTCCGGCACCGCCATCGGTGGACCGTTCACAATGCGCGGCGAGGTGCCGGAAGCGACCAGCGGTGCCAGTGAGAGACACAGTTCGTCCAGTACCCCGGCGGACGCGAACTGACCCAGCAGCAGCGGGCCGCCCTCCGTCAGCAGCCGCGTCAGCCCCCGCCCGGCCAGCACCTCCGGCACCCGGGCCGGGTCCACCCGGCGCCCCTCACCGGCCACGATCACCTCGGCGCCGGCCGCCCGCGCCGCCGCCACCCGGTCCGCGGGCGCCTCCTCGCCGGTCAGCACGACGGTGGGCACCAGCGGCTCGGTGAACAACGGAAGCGAGAAGTCCAGGTCGAGCCCGGCGCTCACGATCGCGATCACCGGCGCGGGCCCCTGCCCGAGCGCCGCGCGCCGCGCCGCGAAAGCCTCCCGGGCCCGCGCGGGCCGGTAGCCCTCCTGCCGTACGGTCTCCGCGCCCACCACCACGGCGTCCGCGAGCCCGCGCAGCGTGCCGAAGATCCGCATGTCGGCGTCCGAGGACAGCGGCTGCGAGCGCCCCTCGTGATGGGCCGCGCCGTCGAGGGACGAGACCATGTTGGCCCGCAGCCAGGCGCCGCCGCCGGGGGCGTCGGGGTAGGCGTAGGCCTCGGCGAGTTCGTCCAGGTCCCAGGTGCGTTCCTCGGTTCCGGACGGGTGAAGCGGGGAGGGGAACAGGCGTCGCATAGGCCGCAGTGTGACATGCCTCGCCTCTCCGATGGCCGGTGCGGGGCGCACAGCGACTACGCTGGACGGTTGTGTCAGCCTCCACCGCATCCGCTTCCGGCGCGGCAGCCCCGGCAGCCTCCTCAGCCCCGGCCCCGGCCGATGCCTCCGGTCCGATAGCCGGGCAGGGCGCCGGTTCGCCGATCGCCCTGACCTCGCGCGCCCCGCACGTACCGGCGGACCGTCTGGTCGCCGAGATGGTGCCGCCGCCGCGCTTCGACGCGGTGCGCTTCGACACCTACATACCCGACGCCAAGCAGCCCAGCCAGGCCGAGGCCGTGCGCGTGCTCGACGCCTTCGCGGCCGGGCTGGGCGGCGCGAGCGCGACCGGCGCGGGCCGCAAGCGCTGGTTCCGGCGCGAGGCGAAGCCCGCCGCCGACGGGCCCCGCGGCGTCTATCTCGACGGCGGCTACGGCGTCGGCAAGACCCACCTGCTGGCCTCCCTCTGGCACGCCACACCGGCCGCGCCGGAGCAGAAGGCGTTCGGCACCTTCGTGGAGCTGACCAACCTGGTCGGCGCGCTCGGCTTCCAGCAGACCGTGCAGACCCTCGGCGGCCACCGGCTGCTGTGCATAGACGAGTTCGAGCTGGACGACCCCGGCGACACGGTGCTCGTCTCCACGCTGCTGGGCAAGCTCGTGGACGCGGGCGTGGCACTCGCCGCGACCTCCAACACGCTGCCGGGCAAGCTCGGCGAGGGCCGCTTCGCCGCCGCGGACTTCCTGCGCGAGATCCAGGGCCTGTCCGCGCGCTTCCGGCCGCTGCGCATCGACGGCGAGGACTACCGCCACCGGGGCCTGCCGCAGGCGCCCGCCCCCTACAGCGACGACGTCGTCACCCGTACGGCGTACACCACGCCGGGCGCCTCGCTCGACGACTTCCCCTCGCTGCTCGACCACCTCTCCAAGGTCCACCCGAGCCGTTACGGCGCCATGTGCGACTCGATACAGGCGGTGTGCCTGACCGGCGTCGAGCCGGTCCCGGACCAGTCGACGGCGCTGCGGCTGGTGGTCCTGGCGGACCGGCTCTACGACCGCGAGGTGCCGGTGCTGGCCTCCGGGCGGCCGTTCGACGAGCTCTTCGGCGAGGAGATGCTGAACGGCGGCTACCGCAAGAAATACTTCCGCGCGATATCCCGGCTGACCGCCCTGGCCCGTGACGCGAAGTCGCTGGCCGAGAAGGAGCACTGACCGAGGACCCGGAGTCCGGTCAGCCGGAACAGGCCGTCCGCTGTGCCTCCTGCCACTCGCAGACGGGGCACAGCGTGATGCCGGGCCGTTGGGCCGGATGCTCGGTGGGCCTGCCGCAGTGCACGCAGTCGGCGAAGCCGCCGTGCCGTTCGTCCTGATGTGCGTCCATGCCCCCATGGTCGCCCATGCCTCACGTCCGCCGGGAGCTCAGCGCGCACGCCACGGCGACGGCCGCTGCCGTGAGCGGCACGGCCCCGGCGAGGGGCAGCAGGGAGAGGTGCACCGTGCCGTCGCGGGAGCCCGGGACCAGCCCCGTCACGGCGGCGTTGGCGGGCCCCCGCGAGGAGCACCAGGAACGCGGCGAGCACGGTGGCGGCGGCCGGCGCGGTGAGCACCGCAGGCCAGGTGCCCCCTTAAGTCTCATGCGGTCACAGTAATGGGCCCTGCCATGCACCCATCAGGCTGCTGGCAGACTGTGCGGGTGACCAGTTCTGACACCGCTTCCGACACCGCGACCGACGCCGCTTCCGAAGCCGGGGAGCTCCCGGACGCGGCGCGGGAGTTCGTCCTGCCGCTCGTCGTACGGATCGAGAAGGACGCTCCTCCGGACCGTACGGACGCCCTGGAGACCTCGGCGCGGGCGGTGCTCACGCTGCTGTCGGACGAGCGGGCCCGGACGGTCGACGGGGCCGACGGGGAGTGGGCGCGGGCCGTGCGGGACTGGCAGGACTCCCGGATCCGCAAGGTGGTGCGGCGGGCGCGGGGCAAGGAGTGGCGCAAGGCGACGACGCTGCCGGGCATCACCGTGACCGGTGAGCGCGCCGAGGTGCGCGTCTTCCCGCCGGTGCCGCTGGACGGCTGGCCCAAGGAGCTGGCGAGGCTCCAGGTGTCGGGCACCGAGCTGGACGAGCTCGAGCCGCCTGCCGCTCCGGACGCCCGGACAGCGGTGATGTGGCTGAACCCGGGCCTGGAGATGTCGGCGGGCAAGGCGATGGCGCAGGTCGGGCACGGCGCGCAGCTGGCCTGGTGGATGCTGCCCGACGAGGAGCGCGAGGTCTGGCGGAAGGGCGGCTTCCCTCTCGCCGTGCGCACGGCCGGCGCGGAGCGCTGGGCGGAACTGACGGCGAGCGGGCTGCCGGTGGTCCACGACGCCGGGTACACCGAGATCGCGCCGGGCTCGGCCACCGTCGTCGCGGAGCACCCCGCCCTTCGCGCGCGCTGACCGGCGGGGCCGGGTTCAGATCTGACGTTCATTCACGGCCCGGTGCCCGGCGGGCGTGTCGGCCCCTCGGCCCGTGGCTGTTCCGAGCGGCTCGGGCTCGTGCAGGGAGCGCAGGAGGAGCCCGCCCAGGGCGGGCAGGAGGATCAGCGGGGCGAGGACGGTCCGCAGCGTGGTGGCGTCGGCGAGTGCTCCGATGAGGGGGGCGAGTCCTCCCACGCTGACGGCGAGACCCGAGGGTGACGCCACTGGCGGTGCCGGCCCGCCCCGGCAGGTAGTCCTGGCCGAGAGTGACGTGCAGGGAGAAGGGCACGTACAGGCCCGCTGAGGCGAGCGCGACGAACGCGTAGAGCAGCGGCCCGGGTGTCAGCACGACCCCTGCGACGGCCAGGACGTTCAACGCGTAGGACCACCGCACGACCGGGAGGCGGCCGAAGCGGCGGGCGAGGCTTCCGCCGGCCACGGTGCCTGCCGCGCCACCGAGGTAGAGCAGCACCAGAGCGGCCGTCCCGGAGCCCTCACCGCCCGCCCGTCCGCCGGCGCGCGTAGAGCGAGATGAACGCGCTCAGGCCGACGAAGACGACCGACCGGCAGACGATGGCCCCGGACAGTCGGAGGAAGGACGCCCAGTCGTCCTTGCCGGCCCGGCCGGCACCGCCGGGCGAGTGCGCCGACGGACGGCGGGAGTTGACGGACGGCGGGAGTTGACCGACCGGCAGGCGGCCACGCACAGGGCGGCTCCGGGCAGGGCGGGGAGGGCCAGCAGCGGCGAGGTCTCTACCACGCCCTGCGGATGCCGGCCGACGGCGAACCGGTCACCGTGGTCGCCCACCGCTGCGGCTGGGCCTCCAGCAGCGCCTTCATCGACGTCTTCCGCCGAGCCTTCGGCTACACCCCCCGGCGCCCACAACCGCCGCCCCTGACCGCACCCCATCGCGCGTACGCGGCGTGAACATGGCCTGCGTTCCGGGGTGTTCGGTCGCCGCGGACGACAGGAACCGTCAGGCCGGTGCTCGCCAAGCGCGTCGCCCGGTGATGCTCAGCCACGCCACGCCCGCCGTGATGACCACCGCGAGAAAGAGGCTGACCGGCCCGGTGCCGAGGTCCAGGCCGCCACGCTCGTGGCTGACGCCGGCCCAGTCGGCGAAGCACGCGCCGAGTGGACGGGTGAGTACGTAGGCCCACCAGAACGTCAGGACCGAAGGCAGGCCGGAGAGGCGACGGGCGAGGGCGGGCAGGGCGATCAGGGCGGTGAACAGCAGCGCGGAAGGCAGATAGCCCCAGCCCAGGGTGGCCGCGGTCAGGTCTCCGACCGCTGTGCCGAGCGCGAAGGTGGCCATGACCGTGCACCAGTAGAAGACTTCGCGGCGGCCGCCCGCGACCGTCTCCACGGCGAGCGTCCCCTCCGTCCGGCGCCACAGGACGAACACCAGGGCGAGCGCCACGGCGAATGCCGTCGCGGAGACGGCGTAGGGCACGCCGAGGGCGACGTGCGCGACGTCGGCGGCCATGGTGCCGAACACACTCACCATGATCACCGCCGCCCAGTACACGGCCGGGACACAGCGGCTGGTGCGGGCCTGCGCGATCAGCGTGGCGGCGAGCAGCAGGGCGGCCGAGCCGACCGCCGGGACGGGCCCGAGTGTCCGGGCGAGGTAGTCGGAGGTGGTCTCGCCCATGCCGGTGGTGAGGATCTTGACGATCCAGAACACCGCTGTCACCTGCGGGACCTTGCTCATGACCGGCCGCGCCGGCACGGCCCGGCGGCGGTGGGCCGCCCGGGTGGATGTCGTGGCGCCCAAGACGACGACGCTCCCTTCTCGTCGGCGCGGCCCGGCCGCGCCCGGTCGGTGGGTCAGCCGCCCAGGACGGTGTTGCCGGTGATCGTGTCGCCGGCTCCGTCGACGGTCACCGCGTGCCGCACGCCGTCGCCGCCCAGGACCACGACCCGCCAGGCCCGGCCGCCGCCCTGCTCGCCGACCGGGTTCAGCGACTCCACCTTGCCGCCGGGCACCGCCGACGCGGCCTTGGCCATCGCGTCGGCCGCGTTCGCCGACGGCAGCGGTGCCGGCGCCGCGTGGCCGTCCCGCCCGCTGTCACGGCCGTCCTCACGGCCGTCCCGCCCGTCGTGCCATCCGCGGTCACCCGCGGCCGTCCTGCGGTCGTGACCGTGGCCGTGCCCCTCCTCGCCCTCGTGGTGGTGGGCCACCGCCGCCGCGCCACCGCCGATCACCAGCACGGCCGCCCCGGCCGCGACCCAGCGTGCCGGCCGGCCGCGCACCAGCCGGCCGGCACGGCCCGCAGCCGTACGCGTCCTGCCCGCGGCCTTCGGCTCTTCCTGCGGCGACGTTCCACCCGTACCCATGGGCTCGTTCATGGGACACCCCGATTCTCGGCAGGCCCGGGCCGTCCCCGGGCGACACCGGCAGGATGTCCGCGCGTTGCTGAAGATCAGCTGAAGACCGGCGGATGCCGTCGGCTGCCCGGCGCGGCGACCTGCGACCCTGGTGCGCATGCGCGTACTGGTGGTGGAGGACGAACGCCGGCTGGCCCTGGCCCTGCGGCACGGGCTGACCGCCCATGGATTCACGGTCGACGTCGCCCACGACGGCCCCTCCGGCCTGGCGCAGGCCATGGACCACGGCTACGACGTGGTCGTGCTCGACGTCATGCTGCCCGGTCTCAACGGCTACCGCGTGTGCTCCCGCCTGCGGGCCTGCGGCAGCGACGTCGGCATCCTGATGCTCACCGCCAAGGACGGCGAATGGGACGAGGCCGAGGCGCTCGACACCGGCGCCGACGACTACCTGTCCAAACCGTTCTCCTTCGTCGTCCTCGTCGCCCGCCTCAAGGCGCTGGCCCGCCGCATCGGCAGCCGCGCGCCCCGGCGCACCGTCCTGGGCGACCTCGTGGTCGACTCCGCCGCCCGCACCTGCACGCGCGCCGGCACCGCCATCCCCCTCACCCCCCGCGAATTCGCCATCCTCGACCACCTCTCCCGCCGGGCCGGCGAGGCCGTCTCCAAGCGGGAGATACTCGACGCCGTCTGGGACAACGCCTTCGACAGCGATCCCAACACGGTCGAGGTCCACGTCAGCGCCCTGCGGCGCAAGATCGACACCCCCTTCGGGCGAGCCGCGGTCCAGACCGTCCGCGGCGCCGGCTACCGGCTGGCGGCCGACGGTGGCTGACCGGACGCGCGTCGGCGCCACGCCCCGCCGGCTGCGCGCGGCTGTGCACCGCCGACTGGCGCGCCACCCGCGCGCCGCGGCCCTCGCCGGCCGCCTGACACCACGCTCGGTCCGCGCCCGTACCACCCTCGCCGCCTGCGCCAGCGTCGCCGTCGTCCTCTCCGTGGCCTCGGCCGCCGTCGTCTTCCTGCTGCGCGTCAATCTGGAACGCACCGTCGAGGCCGATGCCCGCGAGCAGGCCCAGGCCGTCGCCCGCCTCGCCTCCGACGGCCGCCTCGCCCAGCCTCTCCCCCTCGACCACGGCACCGACTTCATCCAGGTCGTCGACGGACACGGCCGGGTGGTCGCCGCCAGTCAGAACCTCACCGGCCGCCCCCCACTCGCCCCCGCCCGCCACCCCCACGGCCACCGCGCCTTCAACCTCGACGCGCGGGGTCACGCTCACCACCAGCGCGTCACCAGCGTCGCCGCCACCACCCCCACCGGGCCGGTCACCATTTACGTGGGCGCGTCCCTGCGCACCGCCGACGCCGCCGAAGACCTCACCACCGCGGCCCTCGTCGCGTTGAGCACGGTCCTGCTGTTCACCGTCGGCGCTCTCACCTGGCGGGCGACCGGCCGTGCCCTGCGGCCGGTCGAGGCCATGCGTGCCGAGGTCGCCGCCATCGGGGACCGGGACCTGAACCGCCGCGTCCCCGGCCCCCGCAGCGACGACGAGATCGCCCGTCTCGCCGACACCATGAACGCCATGCTCCAGCGCCTCGAAGCGGCGGGCACACGGCAGCGGCGCTTCATCGCCGACGCCTCCCACGAACTGCGCAGCCCCCTGACCGTCGTGCGCACCCAGCTCGAAGTCGCCCTGGCCCACTCGGATCCCGAGGTGCGCACGGAGCTGGTGGCCGGTGCCCTGGAGGACACCGAACGTCTGCAAGCACTCGCCGCCGACCTCCTGCTGCTCGCGCGTCTGGACACCACCGACCGCGACCGGCCCGACGACATCGTCGACCTCGCCGACCTGGTGCACACCACAGTCGCGGCCCGCGGCGTCGAAGCCCACCCGGTCGCCGTCCACGCCCCGACGGCGATCACCGTCCCCGGCAACACCCTGTGGCTGCGACGGCTGCTGACGAACCTGCTCGACAACGCCCAGCGCCACGCCCACGGGCACATCACCGTCCGCCTCGGCACCGACCGGGCATCCGGTCACGCCGTCCTGGACGTGACCAACGACGGGCCGCCGATCGAGCCCGCCGACCGCGAGAAGATCTTCGAACGGTTCGCCCGCCTCGACGACGCCCGCAGCCGTGACGACGGCGGTGCCGGCCTCGGCCTCCCGATCGCCCGCGACATCGCGGCCATCCACAAGGGCACCCTCACCGTCCTCGGCGCCCCGGGAGCGACCACCTTCCGCGCCCGGCTGCCCGTCCCACCGCCCCGGGACGTACGGGCCGGCTGCCGGTGATGCCGACATGTCCGCAGCGTCCCGGTACGGTGCCGGCCGCGTCGGGACCCCCGGCCCTGCGAGGCCGCGCGAGCGACCTGTGATACTTGCCGCCAGAACATCTGTTTACGGCGCCAGGGGGTAAGTACCTTGTCGAAAAGGACCTTGCGGGGCGGGACGGCTCTGGTCACCGCGGGCGCTGTGGCCGCCCTCGCCATGGGGCTCGCGGGCTGCGACTCCGGCAAGAGCGACGATGCCAAGAGCTCCCCCTCGTCCGCGTCCGCGCCGTCGAAGGACAAGGCGAAGAACGTCCCGGAGGGCGAGTCCGGGACCGGCAAGAAGCCCGAGGAGAAGTGGGACGGCAAGGTCCACGTCCTCGGTGACGGCTCGACCTCCGACACCGGCCCACAGCCGAACCGGCCCAAGGCGGAGAAGCTCAAGCCGGGCGAGAAGCCCCCGCAGTTCGTGGTGTTCTCCTGGGACGGCGCGCTGGAGGGGGACGACCACCAGCTCTCCCACTTCCGCGAGGTCGCCAAGGAGAACAACGCCCACATGACGTTCTTCCTGAGCGGCATGTACCTCCTGCCGAAGTCGAAGGCCACGCTCTACAAGCCCCCGCAGCACAAGCCGGGCGAGGCGGCGATCGACTTCGCCACGGACCCGCACATCAAGGACACCGTCGAGCAGATACGCGGCGCCTGGCTCGACGGCAACGAGATAGGCACGCACTTCAACGGCCACTTCTGCGGCCCCAAGGGCGGCGGCGACTGGAGCCCGGCCGAGTGGAAGAGCGAGATCGAGCAGTCCTACTCCTTCGTGGAGAACTGGAAGACGAACACCGGCCTGAAGGACCTCCCGCCGCTGCCCTTCGACTACAAGAAGGAGCTGGTGGGCGGCCGCGCCCCCTGCCTGGAGGGGCAGAAGACGCTGATACCGGCGGCGAAGGAATTCGGCTGGCGGTACGACGCGAGCTCGCCCGGCGACTTCCAGATCTGGCCCTCCCAGATCCAGGGCATCTGGAATTTCCCGCTCCAGCTGCTGCCCTACCCCAAGAGCGAGAAGCAGGTCCTGTCGATGGACTTCAACTTCCTCTACAACCAGTCCGGTGACAACACCAAGGGCGATCCCGCGAAGTACGCGGAGTGGCGGAAGCTGACCCGCGACGGCTATCTGAACGGCTTCGAGCGGGTCTACAACGGCAGCCGGGCGCCGCTGTTCGTGGGCAACCACTTCGAGGACTGGAACGGCGGCATCTACATGAAGGCCGTCGAGGACGTCGTGCAGTCGGTCTGCAAGCGGGACGGCGTCCGCTGCGTGTCGTTCAAGGAGCTCGCCGACTGGCTGGACGCGCAGGACCCGAAGGTGCTGGCGAAGCTGCGCGGGCTGGACCCGGCGCAGTCCCCGGACTGGGCGACGTTCGTGAAGTAGGCCCGCCCCTCGGGCGGACCGCGAGGCGCCGGACCCGGACGGTCCGGCGCCTCGCGGCGTCTCAGTCCTTCTGCCCCTTGGTGTAGGCCGACCAGATGTCGATCGGGTACGTGCTGCCGGCCGCGGACTTCGCGGCGCCGCCGAGCCCGTCCAGCGGCAGCAGCTCCTGCGTCTTCGGGTCGATGCGGCAGAGCGAGACGGCGGTCGAGAGCTTGCCCTGGTAACCGACGTACCAGGCCGACTTGTTCTTCACCTCGGTGCCGGTCTTGCCCGCCGAGCCGGGCGCGACCGCCCCGGCGGCACTCGCGCTGCCCTTCCTGACGGCGTCGCGCAGCGCGTCGTCCACGGCCGCGGCGACGCGCTGCGGCAGCACCCGCTCGGCCGTCGGCTTCTCCACGGTGACGGGGTTGCCGTTGCGGCTCAGCTTGTCCACGGAGTAGGGCTCGCTATGCAGGCCCTGGGCGGCGAACGTGCCGTACGCCCCGGCCATCCGGATGGCGCTGGGCGTGGTGTTGCCCAGGGAGAAGACGGGCACCTTGGTGCCGAGGCTGTCGGCGAGCAGGCCGGTCCGCACCGCCGTGCTGCCGACGCGGTCCAGGCCCACGTCCATGCCCAGCTGCATCATCGGGCCGTTGACGGACTGGGCGACGGCGTCCCGCAGGCTGATCTTCCCCCAGGACCTGCCGCCGTCGTTGGTGCTCTTGACGATCTTCCCGGAGCGGTCCCAGTAGGGGCCTTCGGGGGTCATGAGGGTCACCTGGTTGTCGCCGTCGTAGACGGTGGACGGGGAGACCGGGGTGCGGGGCTTGTCGCGTTCGCGCTGGATGCCGTCGCCGAGGGCGGCGGCGTAGACGAAGGGCGTGAAGGCGGTGCCCGCGGGGACGACGGAGGAGTTGGCGTCGTTGAACCCCTGCTTGAGATAGTCCGGGCCGCCGTGCAGGGCCACGATGCGCCCGTCGGTGGTGACCGAGGCCGCGCCGATGCGCACGTCCTTGTCGGCGTCCCGCTTCTCCAGGTCGAGCTTGCCCGTCACCTCCTGGACGGCCTTGTCGAGCGCCTCCACCTTGGGCTTCTCGAAGGTGGTGCGGATCTGGTAGCCGCCGAGGTCGAAGTCGTGGTCGGTGACCTCGGTGTGGGCGCTGACGTACGCCCGTGCCGTCTCCACGAGATAGCCGGTCTGCCCGGTCAGCCCGGCGGGCTTCGGCGGGGCCTGCGGCTCGGGGAAGGTGGTGTAGCGGGCCCGCTCCTCCTTGGAGAGCTCGCCGATGGTGACCATCCGGTCGAGGATCCACTTCCAGCGGTCGACGGCGCGCGCGTGGTTCTTCGCGCCCAGCGACGGGTCGTAGAGCCCGGCGCCCTTGAGCAGCGAGGCGAGGAAGGCCCCTTCGCTCGCGTTGAGCTGGGAGACGTCCTTGCCGTAGTAGGCGTGGGCGGCGCGCTGGATGCCGTAGGTGCCGCGTCCGAACCAGCTGGTGTTGAGGTAGCCCTCCAGGATGTCGTCCTTGGACATCCTGTTGTCCAGCTTGATGGCGATGAACATCTCGGTGAGCTTGCGGGAGAAGGTCTGCCGCTGGTTGAGATAGGCGTTCTTGACGTACTGCTGGGTGATCGTGGATCCGCCCTGGGTGCTGCCGCCCGTCACCATCTTGGAGACCGCGCGCGTCATGCCGCTCACCGATATGCCGCTGTCGGAGTAGAAGGTCTCGTTCTCCGCGGCGAGCGCGGCCCAGCGCACCTGCTCGGGGATCTTCCGCAGGTCGGTGTCCTGCCGGTTGACCTCGCCGGTGCGGGCCATCTCGGTGCCGTCGGCCCAGTAGTAGACGTTGTCCTGCTGGGTGGCGAAGGCGTTGAGGTCGGCGGGTATGTCGGTGCGGATGTACATGATCGCCACGAGCGCGGTGAGCAGCCCTCCGGCGGAGAGGAAGAGCCCCAGGCTCTGGCGCCACGACGGCACCCAGCGCCGGAAGCCCTGCCGCCCCGGGCGCGGGTAGGCCGGACGCAGCCTGCGCTTGCGGGGGGCGGCGCGCCTCCGGCGGGCCGGGGCGGCGTGGGTCCGGGCGTGCGCCCCTTTTCGTCGTTCGAACACCGCTCGACCCTACGACCTCGCGGGGGTCGTGGGTACGAAGGATGTCCGTGGATTCCGAATCAGGCGACCTGTTCGGGTACCGTAACGTTTCTACACCCTTGTAAAAGCAGTGGATCTTGGGCCTCCGGTCCGCGCGAAGTGACCGCGCGGAGCTTCGGGAAACAGCGGAGCTCCGGGAACAGCGGCCCGGGAACAGCAGAAGGAATCACCACCCGCATGGAAACAGCCACACCGACCTCCGTGGTGCACCGCGGCCGCCGCCGCGCGAACGGAGCGCTGGAGGGCGAGGTGCTCGCCGCGTTGCAGCGCGCCGAGGGGCCGCTGACCCCCCGCGAGGTCCAGAGCCGGCTGGCCGGTGAGCTGACGTACAGCACGGTGGTGACGATCCTGTCCCGGCTGCACGGCAAGGAGGTGCTCTCGCGCACTCCGCGGGGGCGGGCGTACGCCTATGCGCCGGTGGCCGACGAGGCGGGGCTGGCAGCGCGGCGCATGCGCAGGGTCCTGGACGGCCTCGCGGACCGCGAGGCGGTGCTGACGCGCTTCGTGGCGGAGCTGCCACCCTCCGACGAGGCCCTGCTGCGCTCGCTGTTCACGAGCTCCTTCCCGGCCGTGCGCTGACCGCTCAGCCACGCCTGCGGCGGCGCCTGCGCAGCAGGACCGCCGTGACACCCGTGGCGGTGACGGCCGCCCCCAGCACCACGCCCGCCGGCATCCCGGACCGCGGCCCCGGCGAGGCCGGGGCCGCGGCGGCCTGCGAGCCCGGCTCCCCCGCCGGCACCTGGGCCGCCGCGTCCCCCTCCTCCCGCACGGAGCCGTCCCTGTCGAGCAGCACCGGCCGCACGTGCGGGTGCTCGAAGTCGAAGAGGTTCAGCAGCGACCCGGCACGGGTGTCGAAGGACGCGCCGCCGATCGGGGCGGTGTGCCAGTTCCACTCCACGAACCTCAGCACCGAGGTCTGCTCGGTCGGCGTGTGGTCGACCGTGCCGGCCTTGCTGTACGGCGAGATCACCAGCAGCGGCTGCCGGGGGCCCGGCCCGCAGCGGTCGGCGAAGCCCCCGGCGGGGGCGGGACCCCTCCGGCAGGCCGGGCTGTCGACGGCGCGTCCCCTGGGGCCCTTGCCGCGGTCGAGGGAGCCGTTGAGCGGCTTGGCGTAGGCGTGGTCGTACCAGCCGTCGGAGTCGTCGTAGGCGATCACGACCGCGGTGTTCCGCCACTCCGGCGCGCTCTGGATCTTGTTGATCCACTCCACCAGGAAGTGCTGTTCGTCGAGCGGACCGGAGTATCCGGCGTGGCCGTCCTGGAAGGCCGCGGCCTTCAGGAAGCTCACCGCCGGCAGCCGTCCGGCGCGCAGGGCCGCGTCGAAGTCGGTCAGGTCGTACTGGTGGTTGGCCGGCCCGTCGTGGCCGATCTCGGCGACGGAGCGCGGCGGCAGGTGGTGCGGGTTCGCGGTCGACTCGTAGAACTGGAACGGCTCGTGGTGCGGGCTGTAGTCGACGACCCGCGCGCCGCCGGTGTTGGTGTGGGTGCTGCCGGAGCACTTCGCGTAGTGGCCGCGGCGGCCGTCCCAGGCGGTGCTCGGCCGGAAGCCGCCCTGGAACCAGCCCCAGGACACGCCCTCCTCGCCGAGCCGGTCGCCGATGTTGGGCCCCTTGAGGGCGGCCAGGGGGCTGCGGCCGGTGTGGTCGTTGCCCGAGCAGTCGTCGTACGCCGGGTCCGGGTCGCCCACGATCGTGCCGACGCCGTCGGCGCCGGGCGAGGCCACGGCGTACGGGTCGGGCTTCGGTGTGCGCCGCGGGTGCTCGGTGCCGGACGCGGGGTCGGTGGAGACCACCCCGTGGGTCTGGCCGGAGATCAGGTTGATCGCGCCGGGTGTGGACGGGCCGTAGGTGGTGCCGAAGGAGCGGTCGCTCATGCTGAAGTGCTGGGCGTAGTTCCACAGCGCGGTGACGGTGTTGCCGTCGTAGTAGTCCATGACGAGGCCGGGCTCGCCGTAGAGCTTGCCCGAGCACTTCCCGGAGTCGGTGTTCTGGACGTAGCGGTCGGCCCGGCCGCCGGCGGCGGCGTACTGCTCGGGGCTGTAGGAGTGGTTCTGGTCGCACGTCATCGCCTGCCGCGGGCCGAGCCGCTTCGGCGGGTACTGGTTGGGGTTCTTCTTGAGGAGGCCCGCGGTGCGGAGGTTGTCCACGCGGGGGGTGTCGCGGGCGGCGGTGAAGCGGGTGCCGTCGGTGTTCGCGGCCTCGGGGTAGGTGGCGAAGTAGTGGTCGAAGGAGACGTTCTCGTCGAAGACGACCACCAGGTGCTCGACGGGCGACGCGGTGTCCGCGGCCCGCGAGGGGGTGGCCGGTGCCATGGCCAGCGCGGCGGCGCCGAGCGCGGCGACGAGGCCGGGGCACCGGGTGACTGTGCCGGCATGGGCGTTACGGAGCATGTGCGGTCCCACTCTCGTCCATCAGGGCGCGGCCGTAGAAGTCCGCGCGGTCGCGCACCCCGGGTAGCGCGAAGAAGTACCCGCCGCCGAAGGGGGTGACGTAGTCGGTCAGCGGCTCGCCCGCCAGGTCGCGCTGCACGGCGGCGAACTGCCGCTCCGGGTCCTGCTGGTAGCAGCAGAAGAGCAGCCCCATGTCGAGGTTGCCGTTGCGGTCGGTGCCCCGGTCGTAGTTGTACGAGCGGCGCAGGAGCCGCCGGTGCTCCGCCTCGGGGGTCCGCGGGCCGGCCAGCCGGATGTGGCTGTCCAGCGGGATCACCTCGCCCTTGGGGTCGAGGGCGTAGCGCGGCGCGTCCGACTCGCGGTCGCCGTCCAGGGGGGCGCCGGTGTCGCGGTCGCGGCCGAGGATCCGCTGCTGCTCGGTGAGGGGGACGCGGTCCCAGAACTCGACCAGCATCCGGATCAGGCGCACTACCTGATAGCTGCCGCCGGCCGCCCAGCGGGGCTCGCCGCCGTGGGCGCCGGTCCACACGAGCCGGTCCATCAGGCGGGTGTCGCGGGGGTCGGGGTTGGCGGTGCCGTCCTTGAAGCCGAAGAGGTTGCGGGGGGTGCCGGAGGGGCGGGGCGGGGCGGTGAAGCCGTCGGTCCGCCAGCGGATCTGGAGGCCGCCGCGCGTGTGCCGGGTCAGGTCGCGCAGGGCGTGCAGCACGGTGTCGGTGCTGTCGGCGCACAACTGGACGCTGAGGTCGCCGTGGCACCAGGCGGGGTCGAGGTCGTCGTCCGGGAAGGCCGGCATGGTCCGCAGCCGGCGCGGGGCGCTGCCGGACAGCCCGAAGCGGTCGTCGAAGAGCGAGGAGCCGACGGCCACGGTCACGCGGAGCCCGCCGTCGGCGGGGACGCTCGGGCCGAGGAGGCCGGAGTCGGAGGGCGGGCCGGTGATGCCGACCGGTGGCGGGGTGCCGCCGGCCGTCAGGAAGCGGGCCCGCGCGGTGAGGGTGCGCAGCAGGTCGGTGAGCTCGCCGCGGCCGTCGGCTGTGACGTCGAAGGCGACGAAGGCGGTGCTCCGGGCGGGCGGGGTGAGCACGGCCGCCTGGTGGGTGCCGTGGAAGGCGGCGTACGGCGCGGGGGCGGTGGCGCCGGTCTCTCCGGTGGGCAACCGCCGCGGCCCGCCGCCGCGTTCGAGCACGCTCCCGGCCACGGCCCCGCCGAGCCCGAGGGCGGCGCCCCGCAGGAGACCGCGCCGCCGCGGCCACGTCATGGTGCCCTCCGGGGTTCGCACAGGGCCGCGACGGGGGCCAGGCGTTCCACGAGGTCGGCGACGGCGGCGTCGACGCGCTCGCGGTCGGCGCGGGTGAGCCGGGCGAGCGGGGTCCAGCGGGGGTGGCCGGGGCGGGGGCCCTGGCGGTCCAGCAGGGCTGCGGCGCGGTTCAGGTGCCGGTCCAGGCCGGCGAGGTCCGGGTAGCGGCCGCGCAGGAGCGGCCGGAGGCGGTCGAGTACGGCGCGGGTGCCGTCGAGGTTGGCGCGGGCGGTGGCGAGGTTCGTGCCGCTGCCGTGATCGGTGCGGCCGGTCAGCTCGTGCTCCAGGGTGTCCTCCAGGATCTCGTGGGCGCGCAGGCCGAGTTCGGCGGGGTCCATGCGCGTCCGCTCCCAGGTGTCGCGCAGGGCGCGGACGTCGGTGGCGAGGCGGCGCGCGGCCCGGCGCGGGGCGGGTCCGCGCTCGCCGTGCCACAGGCCCTGCTCGACGCGGTGGAAGCCCGTGAACCCCGGATCGCGCACGCCTCCCGGGAGCCCGGCGGCGGTGCCGTCGACCGCGCGGCCCGCCTCCCCGAAGGCCCCGTAGGCGCCGCCGAGGCGCTCGTAGGCGAGGTGGGCGGGCAGCCAGGCCGCGCGGGCGGCGGCCCGGTCGCCGCGCTCGACGGCCGCCCGCAGGGCGTCCGTCGAGGTCACGAGGGTGTCCATCCGCTCGCCGACCCATCGCTGGTAGTCCAGGGCGGCCGGGACGAGGTCCTCGTTCGTGACGGGGACGGCGGCGGGCCCGCCGCCGCTCCCCCGGGCGGGCCCGGAGATCCGCACGGTGGGCCCGGTGACGGCGTCCGCGTCCTCGGGCAAGCAGACGAAGGCGTACGCACCGGGACCGAGCCGGGCGCGCAGCGCCCTGTGGGTGCCGGGGGCGAGGGCCTCGGCTTCGGCGTGGACGGCGCCGGCACGGTCCACGAGGCGGGCCTCGGTCGCGGTGGCGGAGGTGTTGTGCAGGACGAAGACCTGGGTGCCGGGGCGGGGGTGGGGCCAGACGGTGCCGCAGGCGCCGGGCGAGATCTCGACGGAGGCGGGGGGCCGCGGGGGCCGGGCGACGGACGGCGAGGCGACGGCGAACACGGCGACGGCGGCGAGCGCCACTCCGGCCAGCCGCCGCGTCCGGGCCTTCAGCGGAGGAGCGGCGGGGGTCGGGTAACTCCCGGGTACGGTCGCGGACTTTACGGCGGGATCCCCGGCCACGGGAGGAGGCGAGCCCGGCTCGGTCCCGGCGGGCGCTGACGGCGGCGGCGCGGCTACGACAAGAGCCGGACCTACCTCGCACTCGCCAGGCCCCGCCGCCAGCTCCGCGAAGGGCGACGTCACCCCTGCGCCAGCACCGCACCCACTCGCGGCCACGGGAAGAGGCAACCCCGATTCGCGTCCAGCGGGCGCTGACGGCGGCGACGCCGCCACGGCAGAAGCCCGGCCCACAGCAAGAACCGGACCCGCCTCACACCCACCAGGCCCCGCCGCCGACTCCACGAGAAGCGACGTCACCCCTGCACCAGCGCCGCACCCGCTCCCGGCCACGGGAAGAGGCAACCCCGATTCGTATCCAGCAGGACTCACCGGCGGCGGCGCACCACCACTGCCCCCGCACCCGCTCACGGACTTCACAGCCGGATCCCCGGCCACAGGAGAGAGCAGGTGCGGGCCGCCTCCGGCAGGGCTCGGCGTCGGACCCGTGCCGCCGTCGCGTCCCTCGGGCGTCGGAGGGTGGTCAGGGCCCGGTGCTGGCACTGCGACGGCTCCCTACGGCAGGCGGACGGATCGAGCGCGCGCGTCCCGCCCATGCTGGCACCGGCCCGGTCACCTGCGGCGGGTCACCGCACCGTGCGCCCCGAAAGAGGCCGAGGATTCACCCGGGCGGTGACCTCTCAGGCCCACAGCCAGACGCGGCGGTTGCGGGCCACCGTGTGGACGCGGTCGGCGCGGCGCGGGTGCAGCACTCCGCCGCCGGCGCCGAGCGTGGCCGCCGCCGGGTCCTCCAGCACCAGCACGTCCTCCAGTGACGGCGCCACCTCCACGTGTTCGGCTCCCACGAGCACCAGGACCGGCCGCACCTGGACGAGGAAGCCGCAGCCCTTCGTCAGGACGAGCGAGGCCCGCGCGCAGTCGTGCCGGATCTCGCGGACGTAGGGCAGCGGGTGGCGTTCGCGGGACATGCGGACCGAGGTCTCGCCGACCTGGACGCGGGCCTTGTGCGCGGCCTTGGAGGCGACGCCGAAGACCCCGCCGGGGCCTATGAGGAGGTGCGCCATGACGGCGTCGCCGGGCAGGACGATCGAGTGGACGACGTCCCAGCCGCCCGCCGTCAGCTCGTCCAGGGCCGCGCCGACGGTCTGTTCGGCCGCGAGGGCGCGGCGCCAGACGTCCTCGACGGGGCGCCGGCCGAGGCAGCGGGCGAGCGCCAGGGCCACGCGGCCCGTGCCGGAGGCGTCGAGCCGGGCGCGGAGCGTCTCGCCGGGCCGGTTGGGGGCGAGGTCGTCGTCGGGGGGCAGGAACAGCCGCTCAGGGTCGTACGGCTTTCCGTTGGCGCTCGTCTTCCCGTCCGGCCGCTCACGCACGACCATCACCCCCCACCCGCCATATTGCCGCAGATGCGGGGGAACCAACCCGGTCGACCGTCCGTTTGAGACGGTGAGGCCCCGCGACATCCCCCCGATCGCGGGGCCTCACCAGCGCCCGGGGCCTCGCGGGAGTGCGGCGCGGAACAGGTCAACGTACCAACCGCCCCACCCGCCACGGGCAGCCTCGCCTCCTTAGTGACGCAGACCACATCCGCGGGCCGGATTCCGGAAACGGGTGAAGGTCCAGGCCACGCCCCGGTCCGGGGCGGCCCCCGGCGGCCGGGCTCGCGGAAGTCCCTTGCCGATCAGCACGCAGGGCCTACGGTGCGGTGCCGCACGAGGAGGCATCATGCGATCGTTCACCGGCACCGGCCTGGTCGTCACCGCGCTCACGGCGACCCTCGCCGCGCTGTTCTTCCCTCTCTGGTCCTACCGCGACCGCACCGGCACCGGGGCCGTGGACCTCACCGCGGGGTCCGTGGCCACGCCGTTCGGGCCGCTGTCCGCGCTCGACCGCGACTTCGTCGGCCGCGTCCGGCAGGCCGGGCTCTGGGAGCTGCCCGCCGGGCAGCAGGCCGAGGAGCGCGGCACCACGGCCGCCGTGCGGCGGGCGGGCGAGCATCTCGTCGAGGGCCACACCGCGCTCGACCGGCACGTCCGCGACGTCGCGGCCCGGCTGGGCCTGGAGCTGCCGAGTCAGCCGAGCGCCCAGCAGCGGCAGTGGCTGACCCGGCTCGGGGCGGCGCAGGGCGGCCGCTACGACCGGGAGTTCACCAACATCCTGCGGCTCGCGCACGGCACGGTCTTCACGGTCGTCGCCCAAGTGCGGGCCACGACCCGCAATTCGGCGGTGCGGGAGCTCGCCGACGATGCGAACTCCACCGTCCTCGACCACATCAAGGTGCTGGAGGACACGGGCCTGGTCGACTTCGACGGCATCGCGGCCGGCACGAAGCTCCAGCAGCCGCCCCCGCCGACCGCGATCCCGACGGGCATCCGCCCACCCAGCCCCTTCCCGCTCCCCCCGGCCGCCACCCGGCCCGAGCCGGCCCCCGGCAGCACCACGCCTTCCGCGACCCCCTCGTCCCCCGAACCCTCGGAGAAATGAGTTCCCGTGTCCGTACGTCACCGGCGCCGGCTCGGCGCCAAGCACCTCGTCCTCATCGCGTTACTCGCGCTGCTCGGCTCGGCGGGCACCTTCGCCGCCGTCACCGGCAGCGCCTCCGCCCACCCCGAGCCTTCGGACCCGCACGCCCACGCGGGCCCGTCCGCCGCGGACTTCGCCGACATCCGCACCGCGCGGCCCGCACCCCGCGAGCCGCGGAACGGGCCGGACGCCTCCACGGGCTCCTTCACGACCCGCTGCGGCCGCAACGAGAACGGCCACCGCAACCCCGACAACTTCATCGTCACCCCGGGCGTCACCAACGGCGCCCACCACCTGCACGACTACGTCGGCAACCGCTCGACCGACGCCTTCTCCACCGACGACTCGCTGCGCGCGGCGGGCACCACCTGCGCACAGGGCGACAAGTCGACGTATTTCTGGCCGGTCCTGCGCGTCCTGACCCGCGGCGCCGAGGGGCACGGGGCGGCCGACCGGGCCAACCCCGGGCGCGTGCTGACCGCCGACAGCGTCGCGCTCACCTTCCGCGGCAATCCGGCCGCCCGCGTCACCGCGATGCCCGACGCGCTGCGGGTGATCACCGGCGACGCGAAGGCCCTCACGAACGGGACGGCGAACGCCCGCGCGCGGTGGACCTGCACCGGCTTCACCGACCGCGCCTTCACGGACCGGTATCCGCTGTGCCCGTCCGGCAGCCGGGTCGTGCGGCTGCTGGACTTCCCCAGCTGCTGGGACGGCCGGCACACCGACAGCGACGATCACCGCTCGCACATCGGCTTCCCGGACACCTCGACGGGCCGCTGCCCCCGTGGCCGCACACCTGTGCCGCAACTGCGGATGACGCTGACCTACGCCGTGCCGCCGGGCCCGGTCTACGCGGTCGACAGCTTCCCCGAGGAGCTCCGCAAGCCGGTCACGGACCACGCCGACTTCGAGAACGTGATGCCGCGCGGCCTCATGGCGACCGCCGTGCGCTGCGTCAACACCGGCCGCCGCTGCGGCTGACCGGCTCCCGGCGGACCGATGACCGTATCCGGACGGAATAACCGTCCGGATGTCGGTCCGACCGATGGCGGGATCACGGGGCGGTCGAGTACACATCCTGTATGTGGGTCATCCTCCTGCTCGTCGCCTGGGCCGCGGCCTTCCTCACCTGCGGCCGTCTCTGCCTGGCCGCGGCCGCCGCCGGGCAGGCCCCGGAGCCCGCCCCGGGCGGCGTCCGGCTCCGGACGCTGACGCTCTACGAGGCGGCGTTCCTCGCCGGCGGCCCGCACCGGGTCACCGACCTCGCGCTGGTCACCATGGGCCGGCAGCGCCGGCTGCTGCTGGCCCACACCGGCTGGGCGACGGTCGTCGACCCGGTGGGCCGTGACGAGCTGGAGCGCTCGGTGATCACCGCCATAGGGCCGGAGGGCCAGTCGCCGGTGCCCGAGGTGCGCGCCGCGCACGCCGCCGCCGACGCCGTACGGGCGCTGGCCGACCGGCTCACCGCCGCCGGGCTCGCGGTGCCCGCCCCGGCCCGTACGCACATGTCCGCCGCGGTGCGGCAGGTCCGCGGGGCCTGCTTGCTGATCGTGGTGACCGGTGGCACGGCCGTGCTGCTGGCGGCGCCGGGCACGGACCAGGGGCAGGTGGCGGCCTGGTTCTCGCTGCCGCTGCTGCTGACGGGCGCCTGCCTCGCGATCGCCAGGATCGAGATCCACCCCTATACGAGCTGGGCCTCGCCCGCGGGGCAGGAGCTGCTGGGACACCTCTCCGGCGGGCTGCCCCGCCGGAGGCTGCTCCCCTCCCGCGCGGCGGCCGGCGCGTCGGGCGACGAGACGGGCCTGCTCACCGCGCTCGCCATAAAGGGCCGCAAGGCGCTGACCGATCCCGAGCTGCGCTCCGCCCTCTCCGAAACCCTGCGCGACCACCGTTACTGACGCTCCGTCGGGCCGGGCGCCGTCGCTGAGCCCATCGTGCCCAATGCGTCCGACACCGGGCGTGGGTGCTGTACTTCATCCACTGCTGAACCAATTATCCCTTTAGTCGGATTAGCACCGCGAAGGGATGGCCAGTGAGATCAGCAGCCTTGTACGGAGCCCTCGGCTCCCTGGTCCTCACCGCGCTCGCCGCGGCCCCCGCACCCGCCCACGGCTCCGGTCAGGCGCCGCCCGGCGGCCGCGCCGAGGCCCACGGGGTGGAGCTCGCCGCCCGGCAGGCCGCCGCGAAGGGCATCCGCTTCGGTGCCTGCCCCGCCTCGGAGCAGCTGCCCGCGCCCGTGCAGTGCGGCATCGTCTCCGTACCCCTGGACTACGCCCGCCCCGACGGCAAGCACATCGGCCTCACCGTCAGCCGCGCCCGGTCGCTGGGCACCCGCTCGCAGCGGCAGGGCGCGCTCGTCTACAACCCCGGCGGGCCCGGCGGATCCGGCATGTTCTTCCCGCTGCTCACCGCGGTCAAGCAGTGGCAGAGCACGGCCAGGGCCTACGACTTCGTTGGTTATGCGCCCCGCGGCGTCGGCCGCTCGGCCCCGCTGTCCTGCGCCGACCCGGCGCGCTTCACCAAGGCCCCGAGCCAGGCCGAGGAGCACCCCACGGCCGCGTTCAAACGGCAGCGGCTCGCCGAGGCCAGGGCGTACGCGCAGGGCTGCGCGCGCAGGGCCGGGCAGGACCTGCCCCACTACAACAGCCTCAACAACGCCCGCGACCTGGACGTCCTGCGCGCGGCGCTCGGCGAGAAGAAGCTCAACTACATGGGCGCGTCGTACGGCACGTACTTCGGCGCGCTCTACGCCACGCTCTTCCCCGGTCACGCGCGCCGGATGGTCTTCGACAGCGTGGTCGACCCCACCCGTAGCAAGATCTGGTACGACAGCAACCTCACCCAGTCCGCCGCCTTCGAGCGGCGCTGGGGCGACTGGCGCCGCTGGGTGGCCAAGCACGACGCGGTCTATCACCTGGGACGCACGCCGCAGCAGGTGGCCGCGGCCTACGAGCGGGCCCGGCAGCGGCTGGCCCGGCGGGCGGCGGGCGGCAAGGTGGGCCCCGGGGAGCTGCACTCGGCCTTCCTCCAGGTCGGCTACAGCGACAGCCACTGGGCCCGGAGCGCGGACGCGCTGTCGGCGTATCTGCGCGGTGACGACAGGGCGTTGCGCACCCTCGCGACGCCCGACCCGGCGGCCGCGCGGGCGAGCGAGAACTCCAACGCCGTCTACACCGCCGTCGAGTGCAACGACGCCCCCTGGCCGCGCTCCTGGTCGGTGTGGGACCGGGACAACACCCGGCTCGCCCGCCGGGCGCCGTTCGAGACCTGGCAGAACGCCTGGATGAACCTGCCGTGCGCCTTCTGGAGCGCGCACCAGCAGCGTGCGCTCGACGTCGGAGCGGCACCCCGCGCGCTGCCGCCGACGCTGCTGCTGGCCGCGGAACGGGACGCCGCGACGCCGTACGAGGGCGCGGTGGAGCTGCACCGGAGGCTGCCGGGCTCGTCCCTGGTGACCGAGCGGGGCTCGGGCACGCACGGGATCGCGTACGGGCCGAACGCGTGCGTCAACCGGCACGTGGAGAAGTACCTGCTCACCGGCGCGGTGCCCGGTCGGCACGCCTACTGCGGCCCCCGCCAGGAGCCCGTGGCGACGACGGGCGCGAAGGCGACGGCGGGCACGGTCGGCTGAGGCCCGGCCGGGCGGGCCGGAGTTCCGGCCCGCCCGGGCGGAACTACGCGAGACCGGCGACGAGCTCCGCGACCGCCTTGCGGCGGCCCGTGTAGAACGGGACCTCTTCGCGGACGTGCATGCGGGCCTCGGAGGCACGCAGGTGACGCATGAGGTCGACGATGCGGTAGAGGTCGTTCGCCTCGAAGGCGAGGATCCACTCGTAGTCGCCCAGCGAGAAGGACGCCACCGTGTTGGCCCGGACGTCGGGGTAGCCACGCGCCATCTTGCCGTGGTCCGCGAGCATGCGGCGGCGGTCCTCGTCGGGCAGCAGGTACCAGTCGTAGCTGCGGACGAAGGGGTAGACGCTGACGTAGTCGCGCGGCGTCTCGTCGGCCAGGAACGCCGGGATGTGCGACTTGTTGAACTCCGCCGGGCGGTGCAGGGCCATGTTCGACCACACCGGCTCCAGGGTGCGGCCGAACTTCGTGCGGCGGAAGCGGTTGTACGCGTCCTGGAGGGCGTCCGAGGTCTCGGAGTGCCACCAGATCATCACGTCGGCGTCGGCCCGCAGGCCCGAGAGGTCGTAGGTGCCACGCACGGTGACGTCCTTCTCGGCGAGCTGCGCGAACAGCTCCTCCACCTCGTCGGCGTAGCCGGAGCGGTCCTGGGGCAGGACGTCGCGGAGCTTGAACACGGACCAGAGGGTGTAGCGGATGACCTCGTTGAGGTCCTTCGCCTTCTTGCCGGCGTTCTGGATCTTCTCGGGGGCGTCAGTCATGTCCCTATTGTCACTCGCCGCTTCCGGCGCCCTGGACCAGGGGGGTCAAGGCCGCCAGGATCTCGTCGGCGGCCCGGTGCGCACTGGCGACGCAGGCCGGGATGCCCACCCCGTCGTACGCGGCGCCGCACACCCGCAGCCCCGGCACGGCGGCCACGTGGTCGCGGATCCGGGCGACGCGGCCGAGGTGCCCGACGGGGTACTGCGGCAGGCCGCCGTGCCACCGGTCGACGCGGGTGGCCACCGGGGCCGCCGCGAGGCCGACGGCGTCACCGAGGTCCTTCAGCGACATCGCCACCAGCTCGGAGTCCTCGCGCTCCAGATCGGCCTCGTCGCCGAACCGCCCGATCGAGGTGCGCAGCACGAAGGTGTCCGGGCCGGCGTCCGCGATCCAGCCCCACTTGTTGCTCGCGAAGGTGGACGCCTTGATCTTCCGGCCGTCCACGGGCGGCACGAGGAAGCCGCTGCCGGAGGGCAGCCCGGCGACGTCGGAGCGGCGGAAGGCCATGGTGACCAGGGCCATCGAGGCGTACTCCACGCTCGCGAGCTCCGTGGCGGCCGCGCTCGCCGTGCCGTCCAGGAGGCGGGCCGCGGTGCCCGCCGGGGTGGCGACGACGACCGCGTCGGCCGTCAGCCGCTCGGTGCCCAGGGCGATCCACCAGCCGTCGGCGTCGCGGCCGATGGCGCTCACGGGGGCCTTTGCGCGGATCTCGCCGCCCGCCGCGCGCACCGCGTCCGCGACCGCGAGCGGCAGCCGCCCGATCCCGCCGTCGATGCCCATGAAGACCGGCCCGGCCTGCTGCCGGGCGGCGGCCCGCTGCTGGACCTCGCGCACGCCGTCGATCAACGACCGGTGCGTGCGGGCGAGTTCGAAGAGCTGCGGCACGGCGGCGCGCATGGAGATGCGGTAGGGGTCGCCCGCGTAGACGCCGCCGAGCAGGGGTTCCACGAGCCGGTCGACGACCTCGCGGCCCATGCGGTCCGCGACGTAACGGCCGATGGCGACGTCGTCACCGACCTCGGTGGGCGGCAGTTCGGCGTCGCGGGCCACCCGGGCGAGGCCCTCGTCGGAGAGGACCCCGGAGGCGGCGAGCGGGGCGAGGTCGCCGGGCACGCCCATCATGTGGCCCTTGGGCATCGGGCGCAGGCTGCCGCGCGTCCAGATGCCGGCCGTGGCGGTGGCGGGCGGCTGGAGGCGCTCGGCGAGGCCGACCGCGCGGGCCAGTGCGACCGCCTCCGGCCGCCGGGCCAGCATCGATTCGGCGCCCAGGTCCACCGGGACCCCGGCGATCTCACCGGCGTGGAGCTTGCCGCCGAGCCGCGCGGACGCCTCCAGCAGCGTGACCCGCGCGCCGCCCGTCACCAGCCGGTGGGCCGCGGCCAGCCCGGAGATCCCGCCGCCGATGACCACCACGTGACGACCGGGCCGCCTGGGAATGTCGCTCATGCCCCCACTCTCTCAAACGCTCCTCCGGCGCCGGGGGCCCGGTCCGCGGACCGGGCCCGCCGGGCGTTGACAGCGTGAGCGCCGCGCCCCGAGACTCGTCGCGAGTTCGATCAGGAACGGGAGTTCGCCGGGCGAACGCCCTCCGGGAGCGCCGAGGAGCAGCCATGAACGACCGGATCCGGGATGTGTTCGTCGTGGACGCCGTGCGCACCCCGGTGGGCAAGTACGGCGGGGCGCTGTCCGCCGTGCGCCCCGACGACCTCGCGGCGCACGTCGTCGGGGCCGTGGTCGGCCGGTCGCCCGGCCTGGACCCGGCCCGTGTCGACGACGTGGTACTCGGCAACGCCAACGGCGCCGGCGAGGAGAACCGCGACGTCGCCCGCATGGCGGTGCTGCTGGCCGGGCTGCCGGTCTCGGTGCCCGGCGTGACCGTCAACCGGCTGTGTGCCTCCGGTCTGGAGGCGGTGGTGCACGCCTACCGCGCCATCGCGCTCGGGGACGCGTCGGTGGTGGTCGCGGGCGGCGTGGAGTCGATGAGCCGGGCGCCCTACGTCCTGCCGAAGCCCGAGCGCGCCTTTCCCGCCGCCCACCAGGAGATGTACTCCACGACCCTGGGCTGGCGGATGACCAATCCCGCCATGCCCAAGCGGTGGACGATGCCGCTGGGCGAGGGCGCCGAGCTGATCGCGGACAAGCACGGCATCAGCCGGGAGCGGCAGGACGCCTTCGCGCTCGCCAGCCACCGGAAGGCGGCGCGGGCGTGGAAGGAGGGCGCGTACGACGCCGAGGTCGTGCCCCTGCCGGACGTCGTGCTGCCGCGTGACGAGACCATCCGGGACAACACCTCCGCCGAGGCACTCGCCCGGCTCAAGCCGGCCTTCCGCAAGGAGAACGGCACGGTCACGGCGGGCAACTCCTCGCCGCTGAACGACGGCGCGGCCGCGCTGCTGCTGTGCGACGAGGAGGGGCTGCGGGCCACCGGCCGCGAGCCGCTGGCGCGCGTGCGGGCCTCGGCCGTCACCGGCATCGAGCCGGATCTCTACGGCCTCGGGCCGGTCGAGGCGGTGCGGCGCGTCCTCGCCAAGGCCGGCCGGACGTTCGCCGACGTGACGCACTTCGAGCTCAACGAGGCGTACGCGGCACAGGTGCTGGGGTGCTTCGCCGAGTGGCCGGAGCTCGATCCCGGGGTGGTCAACCCGCGCGGCGGGGCGATCGCGATCGGCCATCCTCTGGGGTGTTCCGGTGCCCGGCTGGTGGGGTCGGTCGCCCATCAGCTGGCGGCGGCCGGGTCGGGCGTGGGGCTGGCGGCGCTGTGCATCGGGGTCGGGCAGGGGCAGGCGCTGGTCCTCGAGCGCTGAGTCGGCACTGGCCGGGAATCACGCACGGGCGGCACCCGGCGGGCGGCCGGGGATCACCGGCCAAGGCGCCGGGGTAGGGGTCGCCCATGGCATCGGAATCCCTCCAGGAACAGCTGAGCCGCCGGATACCCCTCCTCCCGGCCGTGGACCACGCGCCCGGTCCGGTCCCCTACCGGGGCATCGCGCCCCGGCAGCCCGCCCGGCCTCCCGTACCCGTCGTCGCGCCCGACGCCGTCGAGCTGACCGGTCCCGTCTTCGGGCGGGCCGACGTCGGACCGCTGGACAGCGACCTGACCCGGCAGCACCCCGGGGAGCCGCTGGGCGAGCGCATCACCCTCTCCGGCCGGGTCCTGGACCGCGACGGCAGACCGGTGCGCGGCCAGCTGGTGGAGGTGTGGCAGGCCAACGCGGCCGGCCGCTACGCCCACCGGGCCGACCGGCACGCCGCGCCCCTCGACCCGAACTTCACCGGCGCGGGCCGCTGTCTCACCGACGACGACGGCCGCTACCACTTCACCACCGTGCGCCCCGGCGCCTATCCCTGGAACCTCCACACCAACGCCTGGCGCCCGCCGCACGTGCACTTCTCCCTCTTCGGCACGGCCTTCACCCAGCGGCTCGTGACGCAGATGTACTTCCCCGGTGACCCGCTGACGCCGCACGACGCGATCTGGCGGGCCACCGGCGACCCCGCCGCGAGAGCCCGCCTGGTCGCCGCCTACGATCCCGCGCTCAACGTGCCCGAGTGGTCGCTCGGCTACCACTGGGACATCGTCCTGGACGGGCCTTTTGCCACCCCGGCCGAAGGGAGCCGCTGAATGTCCCTGCCCGTCACGCCCTCGCAGACCATCGGCCCCTTCTTCGGCGAGGCACTGCCGGTGCCGGGCGGTGGTGAACTCGCGCCCGCCGGGCACCCGGACGCCGTCACCGTGCACGGGTATGTGTACGACGGCGAGGGCGCGCCCGTGCCCAACGCGCTGCTGGAGTTCTGGCAGGCGGCCCCGGACGGCTCACTCGCGGGCGCGCCCGGCAGCCTGGACCGCGACGGCGTCACCTTCACCGGCTTCGCCCGGGTGCCCACCCGCGCGGACGGCCGCTACGTCCTGCGGACGCTGCCGCCCGGCGGCGCGCCCTTCCTGTCCCTGTGCGTCTTCGCGCCGGGCCTGAACCGGGGCCTGTTCACCCGGGTCTACCTCGCCTTCCCGCAGGACGACCGGCTGCTCCAGGGCCTGCCGGCGGAGCGCCGGGCGACGCTCCTGGCGGCGCGGGCCCCTGGGGCGCACCGGGGGTACCGCTTCGACGTGCGCCTGAGCGGCGAGCGGGAGACGGTCTTCCTGACGTTCGCGAGCGCCGGCCCCGCGGAAGAATCGGGCCCGTCCGGCGGTTGAGGGCACATCAGCGCAGCCGCGTTCCAGGCACGGCGAGAGGGGACTGACGTGGTCGCACCAGAGCGCATGGTGGTCATCGGGGGCGACGCGGCGGGGATGTCCGCCGCCTCGCGGGCCCGGCGGCACAAGGGACCCGGCTCGTTGGAGATCACCGCCTTCGAGCGCGGACACTTCACCTCCTTCTCCGCCTGCGGCATTCCCTACTGGGCGGGCGGTGAGGTCGACGGCCCGGACGCGCTGATCGCCCGGACGGCCGAGGAGCACCGCGAGCGCGGCATCGACCTGCGGATGCGCACCGAGGTGACCGAGGTCGACGTGGCGCGGCAGCGCGTGCGGGCCCGCGACCTGGAGGTCGGCACGGACCGCTGGCACCACTTCGACCACCTCGTCGTGGCGACGGGCGCCCGGCCGGTGCGCCCGCGCCTCGACGGCATCGACGCCGCCGGGGTGTACGGGGTGCAGACCCTGGACGACGGCCAGGCCCTCATCGACGGGCTCACCCGGGCCGAGGGCCGGCGGGCCGTGGTCGTGGGCGCCGGGTACATCGGCGTGGAGATGGCGGAGGCGCTCGTGCGCCGCGGCTTCCAGGTGACCGTCGTCGACCGGTCCGCGCAGCCGATGGCCACGCTGGACGCGGACATGGGCGCGCTGGTGCACGAGGCGATGTGCGGGATGGGCATCGAGGTGGTGACGGAGGCCGAGGTCACCGGGATCGTCACCGGCCCGGACGGCCGGGTGAGCGCGGTCGCGACCGCGGCGAAGGAGTATCCGGCGGACGTGGTCGTGCTCGGCCTGGGCGTACGCCCCGAGACGACGCTGGCCGAGGCGGCCGGGCTGCCCCTCGGCGAGTCCGGCGGGCTGCTGACGGACCTGGCGATGCGGGTGCGGGGCCACGAGAACGTCTGGGCGGGCGGCGACTGCGTGGAGGTGCTGGACCTCGTCTCCGGCCGCACCCGGCACATCGCCCTCGGCACCCACGCGAACAAGCACGGCCAGGTCATCGGCACCAACATCGGCGGCGGCTACGCCACCTTCCCCGGCGTGGTGGGCACAGCCGTCAGCAAGGTGTGCGACCTGGAGATCGCCCGCACGGGCCTGCTGGAGGCCCAGGCGCGGGCGGTGGGCCTGCGCTTCGTGACGGCGACGATCGAGTCGACGAGCCGCGCCGGCTACTACCCCGGGGCCCGGCCCATGCGTGTGAAGATGCTGGCCGAGCGCGGTACGGGACGGCTGCTCGGCACGCAGATCGTGGGCCGGGAGGGCGCCGCGAAGCGGGTGGACGTGGCGGCGGTCGCGCTGACCGCCCGGATGACGGTGGATCAGATGACGGCGCTGGACCTGGGCTACGCGCCGCCGTTCTCGCCGGTGTGGGACCCGGTGCTGGTCGCGGCCCGCAAGGCGGCCACGGCGGTCCGGGAGGCGGGGGCGTAGCCGACCGGACCGGCACCGGACAGCCCGCACCCCGCTCATACGGTCCGCCGGACGGCCCGGCGAAGCGGTCTTGTCGAAGTGCAGTGCGGTACCGCGCCCCGTAAGGGGCGCGGGGAACTGCGCGACCAGCCCCCACCGGCCCGCAGCGACCGGACCGCACTTCCAGCGGAGCGCTTAGCGGGCCGTCCGCTCGTGGACGAACTCCACGAGGCGGGTCAGGGCGTCCGGGTCCGTCGTCGGGAGGACGCCGTGGCCCAGGTTGAAGACGTGGCCCTCCAGGTCGCGGGCGGCGGTGAGGACCTCGCCCGCCTTCGTCTCGACGGCCTCGCGGCCGGCGAAGAGGACGGCCGGGTCCAGGTTGCCCTGGAGCGCCTTGCCGGGGCCGACGCGGCGGGCGGCCTCGTCCATCGGGATCCGCCAGTCGACGCCGACGACGTCCGCGCCCGCCTCGCCCATGAGGCCGAGCAGCTCGCCGGTGCCGACGCCGAAGTGGATGCGCGGCACGCCGAGGCCGGCGACGGCGTCGAAGACCTTGGCGGAGGCGGGCATGACGGAGCGGCGGTAGTCGGCGGGGGCGAGCGCGCCGACCCAGGAGTCGAAGAGCTGCACGGCCGAGGCCCCGGCCGCGATCTGCACCTTCAGGAAGGAGGCGGTGATGTCGGCGAGCCGGTCGAGCAGGTCGGCCCACAGCTCGGGGTCGCCGTACATGAGCGCCTTGGTGTGCTCGTGGTTGCGCGAGGGCCCGCCCTCGACCAGATAGCTGGCCAGGGTGAAGGGCGCCCCGGCGAAGCCGATGAGCGGGGTGGCGCCGAGCTCGGCGGTGAGCATGCCGATGGCCTCGGTGACGTAGGGCACGTCACCGGCGTCGAGCGGACGGAGCCGGTCGAGGTCGGCGCGGGTGCGGATCGGCTCGGCGACGACCGGGCCGACGCCGGGCTTGATGTCCAGGTCGATCCCGATGGCCTTGAGCGGGACGACGATGTCGCTGAAGAAGATCGCGGCGTCGACGTCGTGCCGCCGGACCGGCTGGAGGGTGATCTCGGTGACGAGGTCGGGCCGCATGCAGGAGTCCAGCATGGGGATGCCCTCGCGGAGCTTGCGGTACTCCGGCAGCGAGCGGCCCGCCTGACGCATGAACCACACCGGTGTGTGCGGCACCGGCTCGCGTCGGCACGCCCTCAGGAACGCCGAGTCGTACGCCGCGGTGCGGCCGGTCTGCTGCTGGCTGGCGGGCTGGCTGGGCTCCCTGCGCTCACTCATGCCCCAAATCTTCGCACGGGCCGAACGAGTGACCCGCCCATGTGGGTGTCCTACCCGGAACAGGGCCACCTTCCGCCTAGTCTTCCGGGCATGGCTGCGGCGCAGGGACACCTCTCGGACGGTCCGGACGACGCGGATGGGGAGGACTCCCCGTCCGTCTTCCGGCAAGCGGTCGCGGGACTGCAAGGAGTGCGGCTGCGGCCCGAGATCGAGCTGGACGCGACGCCGCCGCCCCAGCGGCTCGCCCCCTTCTCGTACGCGCTGGAGGCCGCGGTCGTCGTCGACGACGAGGAGCTGGCGGACGGCCGGCTGATCCTGCTGCACGACCCGGCGGGCCACGAGGCGTGGGGCGGTACGTTCCGGCTGGTCACGCTGGTGCACGCCGATCTGGAGCCGGAGATGGCGGCGGACCCGCTGCTGCCGGAGGTGTGCTGGTCCTGGCTGACGGGGGCACTGGAGGCCCGGCGGGTGCCGTACGGGGCGCCGAGCGGGACGGTGACCCGGGCGAGCTCGCACTACTTCGGGGGGCTGCGGGAGCGGGAGCCGTCGACGCGCATCGAGATCCGGGCCTCCTGGTCGCCGGCGGAGCCGCCCGCGAGCCCGGCGGGGCAGGCCGCGGGCGGCCAGGGCGCGGCGGGGGCCGGCGGCGTGCCGGACACGGCGGCGCACCTCGCCGCCTGGTGCGACCTGCTGTGTCAGATCGCGGGACTGCCGCCGGGCGGGGGCCCGGAGGCCGGGGTGGTGACGCTTCCCCAGCGCCGCGATCCGCAGAGTCGTTGATCGACCAACCGTCCGAATTGCCCGAATTGTTACTCATCAATTCGTGATCATTCCCTAAAGCCGGGACGCTTCGCTGCCGAAGAGGCTTGTGACCCTTCCCATACGGATCGCCCCGGCACACCCCCCACGCCGGCACCGTCCCCCCGCCACTCCCCCCTGGAGGCTTGGTGTCCGTTCTCCTCGAGCAACCTGCGAGCCTCGCCTACCGCCCGAACAAACCGACGGCCATGGTCGTCGTCGCCGACCCCCGCGTCCGCTCCACCGTCACCCGCCACCTCTGGGCGCTCGGCGTGCGAGATGTGATCGAGGCGTCGTCCATCGCGGAGGCGCGCCCCCGCGTCGGCAACCCGCGCGACATCTGCGTGGCCGACGTCCACCTTCCCGACGGCTCGGGGCTCACCCTGCTGTCCGAGACCCGCGCCGCCGGCTGGCCCAACGGCCTGGCCCTGTCCGCCGCCGATGACATCGGCGCCGTGCGCAACGCCCTCGCAGGAGGCGTCAAGGGCTATGTCGTCACCGGCACCCGCACCAACCTGGGCCTGCCCGGCCGCCCCGGCGCCGCGCCCATCGGCTCCGCCGCCGCGGCCCGCATGCACCGCCGCCCGCCCGGCGCCCCCGGCCACCCCGGCGGCTACCGCGAGCTCTCCGGCCGGGAGGTCGAGGTGCTGCGGCTCGTCGCGGAGGGCCAGTCCAACAAGGCCATCGGCGTCTCGATGGGCCTGTCCGCGCTCACCGTCAAGAGCCACCTCGCCCGCATCGCGCGCAAGCTCGGCACCGGCGACCGCGCCGGGATGGTCGCCGTCGCGCTGCGCACCGGCATCATCCACTGACCGCTCCCGGCGGGCGCCGCACGCCCCTGGAATCGGCACCACGCCCGTCGAGGGGACGTACCGTCGGCGGGCGCTTGCCATACACAGATACCCTTGACCGGTGACCGACGCCCAAGAGACCGCAGAAGACACGACACTGCGAACCACCGGGGGCGCTCCCCCGGACGACGTCGATTCGGCGCCGATCCCCCTGCTGGAACCACGCGAAGGCATCCCGCCGGTCGTCGCTGACAACGATGCCCTGGCCGAGGTCGTCGCGGCGTTCGCAGCGGGCACGGGCCCCGTCGCCGTCGACGCGGAGCGCGCCTCCGGCTACCGCTACGGCCAGCGCGCCTACCTCGTGCAGCTCCGCCGCGAAGGCGCGGGTTCCACCCTGATCGACCCTGTGGGCTGCCCCGACCTCACCACGCTCGGCGCGGCCATCGGCGACGCCGAGTGGGTGCTGCACGCCGCCACGCAGGACCTGCCGTGCCTGCGCGAGATAGGGATGACGCCGTCGCGGCTCTTCGACACGGAGCTGGCGGGACGGCTCGCCGGATTCGCCCGCGTCGGGCTCGGCGCCATGGTCGAGAACGTGCTCGGCTACGCCCTGGAGAAGGGCCACTCCGCCGTCGACTGGTCCACCCGCCCGCTCCCCGACCCCTGGCTGCGCTACGCCGCGCTCGACGTGGAACTCCTCGTCGACCTGCGGAACGCCCTGGAGGAGGAGCTGAACCGGCAGGGCAAGCTCGAGTGGGCCCGCGAGGAGTTCGCGGCCATCGCCGCCGCCCCGCCCGCGCCGCCGCGCAAGGATCCGTGGCGCCGCACGTCCGGCATGCACAAGGTCCGGCGGCGCCGGCAGATGGCCGTGGTCCGCGAGCTGTGGACCGCGCGCGACCTGATCGCGCAGCGGCGCGACGTCTCGCCCGGCAAGGTGCTCGGCGACGCCGCGATCATCGAGGCCGCCCTGAACCTGCCGCCGAACGCGCACGCCCTCGCGGCGCTCCCCGGCTTCGGGCACCGCATGAGCCGCAAGCAGCTGGAGGGCTGGCAGGCCGCGGTCGACCGGGCCCGCGCGATCCCCGACGCCGAGCTGCCGCAGCCCGGCCAGCCGCTGACCGGCCCGCCGCCGCCCCGCGCGTGGGCGGACAAGGACCCCGCGGCCGCGGCCCGCCTCTCGGCCGCCCGCACCGCGGTCTCCGCGCTGGCGGAGGAGCTGAACATGCCGCAGGAGAACCTGATCGCCCCGGACACGGTGCGGCGCCTGTGCTGGGAGCCACCGGCGGAGCCTTCTCCGGAGTCGGTCGCCGGGATCCTCTCCGCGCACGGTGCGCGTGCGTGGCAGGTCGAGCAGGTGACACCACTGCTGGTGACGGCGCTTCGGGCACCGGCGGGCTGAGCCCTGGCTGCGGGCCCGTTGCCGCCTGCGGCGGGCTTTGCTTCCCCTACCCCGCCCCTTCCCGGCTGCATCTGATGCGCGGCTCCGCCGCGGCCGGGGCTCCGCCCCGGACCCATGCCCCGGTGCGGGCCGGGGGATTTGTTCCCCTACCCCGCCCCTTCCCGGCTGCGTCTGATGCGCGGCTCCGCCGCGGCCGGGGCTCCGCCCCGGACCCATGCCCCGGTGCGGGCCGGGGGATTTGTTCCCCTGCCCCGCCCCTTCCCGAAACCGGGGAGACCCCGGACCCCAGCGCCCTTCGGGCGCGTCCTCACACTCCCCCAGCTACCTCCCCCAGACTCCGTCCGGGGGTGCCCCCAGAGGTGCCCCCAACGGGCTGGATTTGGCTGATGTGAGTGCCAATCCAGCCCGTCCGGCGTTTGAGGACGCGCCCGATGTGACGTTCGCCGCCCCGCAAGGGGACTGGGCAGCTTGGTTACCCGCAAGTAGCATGACGGCATGAGTCCGCGTCGCGGCGGAGCCGTACCGGCATGCCCGCGCGCAGCGATCCGCACCTGGAGGAGAGCCAACGTGCCTCGTACCGCTAGGGACGTCGTTTTCGTCGACGGCGTCCGCACCCCGTTCGGCAAGGCGGGCCCGAAGGGCATCTACCACGAGACCCGCGCGGACGACCTCGTCGTCAAGTGCATCCGTGAGCTGCTGCGCCGCAACCCGGACCTGGATCCCGCCAGGATCGACGAGGTCGCGATCGCCGCGACGACGCAGATCGGCGACCAGGGCCTGACCCTGGGCCGCACGGCGGGCATCCTCGCGGGGCTGCCGCAGTCCGTGCCGGGCCTGTCCATCGACCGCATGTGCGCCGGTGCGATGACGGCCGTGACGACCGTCGCCGGTGGCGTCGCGTTCGGCGCGTACGACCTCGCGGTCGCGGGCGGCGTCGAGCACATGGGCCGCCACCCGATGGGCGAGGGCGTGGACCCCAACCCGCGCTTCGTGTCGGAGAAGCTGGTCGACGAGTCGGCCCTCTTCATGGGCATGACCGCGGAGAACCTGCACGACCGCTTCCCGCAGCTCACCAAGGAGCGCTCGGACGCCTACGCGGTCCGCAGCCAGGAGAAGGCCGCCAAGGCGTACGCCGACGGCAAGATCCAGCCCGACCTGGTGCCCATCTCGATCCGCCGCACCTCCCCCGAGGGCGGCGAGCTCGGCTGGGGCCTGGCCACGGCCGACGAGCCGATGCGCCCGGGCACCACCATGGAGGGCATCGCCAACCTCAAGACGCCGTTCCGCCCGCACGGCCGGGTGACCGCGGCCAACTCCTCCGGCCTCAACGACGGCGCGACCGCCTCGCTGATCGCCGCCGAGGACGTGGCGCGCGAGCTGGGCCTGCCGGTCCGGATGCGCCTGGTGTCGTACGCCTTCGTCGGCGTCGAGCCCGAGGTGATGGGCTACGGCCCGATCCCGGCGACCGAGAAGGCACTGGCCAAGGCGGGCCTGTCGATCGACGACATCGGCCTGTTCGAGATGAACGAGGCGTACGCGGTGCAGGTGCTCGCGTTCCTCGACCACTACGGCATCGCGGACGACGACCCGCGGGTCAACCAGTACGGCGGCGCGATCGCCTTCGGCCACCCCCTCGCCTCCTCCGGCGTGCGTCTGATGACGCAGCTGGCCCGGCAGTTCGAGGAGCAGCCGCACGTCCGCTACGGCATCACCTCGATGTGTGTCGGCTTCGGCATGGGCGGAACGGTCATCTGGGAGAACCCGCACTTCGAGGGGGACAAGTGAGCACCACCGCTGAGCTTTTGAAGGGTGCGGCCGAGCTGTTCCCCGACGAGGTCGTGACCCAGGCGCACGTGCGCCACCTCGACCTCCCCCTGGGCGCGGGCAACTTCGCGCTCATCACGCTGGACAACGGCCTGGACCACACCAAGCCGACCACCTTCGGCCCGCAGTCGCTGGCCAACCTGGACGCCGCCCTCGACCAGGTCGAGGCGGAGGCCAAGGCGGGGAAGATCGTCGGCGTCGGTGTCACCGGCAAGCCGTTCATCTTCGCCGTGGGCGCGGACCTCAAGGGCGTGGAGCTGCTGCGGCGCCACGAGGACGCGGTGGCCATCGGGAAGGGCGGCCACGACGTCTTCAAGCGCCTGTCGGCGCTGGCGGTCCCGTCGTTCGCCTACTACAACGGCGCGGCGATGGGCGGTGGCGTCGAGGTCGGACTGCACTGCTCCTACCGCACGGTGTCCAAGGCGATCCCCGCCTTCTCGCTGCCCGAGGTCTTCCTCGGTCTGGTCCCGGGCTGGGGCGGATGCGCGCTGCTGCCGAACCTCATCGGCGCGGACCGCGCGATCTCGGTCGTCATCGAGAACTCGCTCAGCCAGAACCGGCAGCTGAAGGGCAAGCAGGTCTTCGAGCTCGGCATCGCCGACGCGATCTTCGAGGGCGCCGACTTCCTGGAGCAGTCGCTGCTGTGGACCGCGTCCGTCCTCAAGGGCGAGACCGAGGTCGTGCGCCCGGAGATCGACCGCGGCGAGGCCTGGGACCAGGCCGTCGAGCGCGGCCGGGCGATCGCCGACTCCAAGGTGCACGGCGCGGCCCCGGCCGCCTACCGCGCGCTGGACATCATCGCCGCGGCCAAGAACGGCGACCTGCGCCAGGGCTTCGAGGCCGAGACGCAGGCCCTCGCGGACCTGATCATGGGCGGCGAGCTGCGCAGCGGCATCTACGCCTTCAACCTGGTGCAGAAGCGCGCCAAGCGCCCGGCCGGCGCGCCGGACAAGTCGCTGGCCCGCCCGGTCACCAAGGTGGGCGTCGTCGGCGCCGGTCTGATGGCCTCTCAGCTCGCGCTGCTCTTCGCGCGCCGCCTGGAGGTGCCGGTCGTGCTGACCGACATCGACCAGGAGCGGATCGACAAGGGCGTGGGCTATGTCCACGGCGAGATCGACAAGCTGCTCGCCAAGGGCCGGATCAACCGGGACAAGGCGAACCGCCTGAAGGCCGCGGTCACGGGCTCCCTCGACAAGGCCGCCGCCTTCGGCGACGCGGACTTCGTCATCGAGGCCGTCTTCGAGGAGATGGGCGTCAAGCAGCAGGTGTTCGCCGAGGTCGAGGCGGTCGTCCCGGCCCACACGATCCTGGCGACCAACACCTCCTCGCTGTCGGTCAGCGAGATGGCGTCGAAGCTGAAGCACCCCGAGCGGGTCGTCGGCTTCCACTTCTTCAACCCCGTCGCGATCCTCCCGCTGCTGGAGATCGTGCGCGGCGAGCAGACCGACGACGCGGCGCTGGCCACGGCCTTCGGCGTGGCGAAGAAGCTGAAGAAGACCGCGGTGCTGGTGAAGGACGCCCCGGCGTTCGTCGTCAACCGCATCCTCACCCGCTTCATGGGCGAGATCCAGAACATCATCGACGAGGGCACCCCGGTCGAGACCGCCGAGAAGGCCGTCGAGCCGCTGGGCCTGCCGATGTCGCCGCTGGTGCTCCTGGAGCTGGTCGGCCCGGCGATCGGCCTGCACGTCTCCGAGACGCTGGCCGGATCCTTCCCCGACCGCTTCAAGGTGTCGCCGAACCTGTCCGCCGTGGTCAAGGCCGGCAAGCGGGGCTTCTACGTCCACGATTCCGGCAAGCCGGAGCTGGACCCCGAGGTGCTCGCCCTCCTGGTGCAGGGCGACTCCGTCCTCACCGAGGAGCAGGTGCGCGACCGGGTCCTGGACGCCGTCGCGCAGGAGATCGGCCTCATGCTGGACGAGGGCGTCGTCGCCGAGGCGCAGGACATCGACCTGTGCCTGATCACGGGCGCGGGCTGGCCGTTCCACCTGGGCGGCATCACGCCGTACCTGGACCGCGCGGGCGTCTCCGAGCGGGCCGTCGGCAAGCGGTTCCTTGCCGACGGGATCGCCAGCGTTCCGGCCTAGCCACTTGGCCTGCGGGCCGCGCGTGTACGGGTTTCCGTGCCGCGCGGCCCGTTCGCGTTTCTGTCCTGGGCCTCCGCCCCAGACCCCTGACCGCGCTTCGCGCGGTGTCCTCAATCGCCGGACGGGCTGAATTGCACGGACCGTGGGTTCGTTGCCTGCGGGCCGCAGGCTACGGACTACGGTCCGCACATCCAGCCTGTTCGGCGTCGCAGACTACGGACTACGGTCCGCAAAACCAGCCCGTTGGGGGCACCTCTGGGGGCACCCCCGGACGGAGTCTGGGGGAGGTAGCTGGGGGAGTTCGAGGACGCGCACGCAGTGCGCTCCCGCCGCAGGCGGCGAACCGGCCCGCAGCTCGGGGTCTGGGGCAGCGCCCCCCACGCGGCGGAGCCGCACATCAGACGCAGCCGGGAAGGGGCGGGGTAGGAGAACAAAACGCCGCAGGCGGCAACGGACCCGCACCCGGGAAAATCAGCCGCGGTCCGCGGACGAAAGCTCCGTAGCCGCGAATTCGCGGAGCCACGTACGGAACTCCGGCCCAAGATCCTCGCGTTCGCAAGCCAGCCGGACCGTGGCGCGCAAATACTCGCCACGGTCCCCCGTGTCGTAGCGCCGGCCCCGGAAGACCACACCGTGCACCGGCCCCCCGGCACCCGACGTCGCCAACTCGTGCAGCGCGTCGGTCAGTTGGATCTCGCCGCCCCGGCCGGGAGCCGTGTGCCGCAGGACGTCGAAGACGGCGGGGTCGAGCACGTACCGCCCGATGACCGCGTAGTTGCTCGGGGCCGTGCCGGGCGCGGGCTTTTCCACGAGCCCCGTGATCCGCAGCTCCTCGCCGTCCCCCGTCGTCGGCTCCACCACGGCGCAGCCGTAGAGGTGGATGCGGTCGGCGGGCACCTCGGTGAGGGCGATCACGCTGCCGCCCAGCCGCTCGCGCACGGCGATCATGCGCGACAGGAGCGGGTCACGGGGGTCGATGAGGTCGTCACCGAGCAGGACCGCGAAGGGGCTCTGCCCGACATGCGCCTCGGCGGCCAGCACCGCGTGCCCCAGGCCCAGCGGGTCGCCCTGGCGGGCGTAGTGCAGGGTGGCCAGGGTGCTGGACTCCCGTACGAGCGAGAGGCGTTCGCGGTCGCCCTTGGCCTCCAGTACGGTCTCCAGCTCGTGCGCCCGGTCGAAGTGGTCCTCCAGAGCACGCTTGTTGCGCCCGGTGATCATGAGGACGTCGGTGAGCCCAGCCGTCGCCGCTTCCTCCACGACGTACTGGATGGCCGGCTTGTCGACGACGGGCAGCATCTCCTTGGGTGTGGCCTTGGTGGCCGGCAGGAAACGGGTGCCCATGCCGGCGGCGGGGATGACGGCCTTGACCACGGGGGTGGTGGGTGTCTGCATGACGGGGCGTGGCCGAGGCCACTCCTTCCTCGTGTGGGGTCTGCGCGGCGCGCGCGCCGCGAAGGCGGGTGCCGGAGCGGGTCCGGCCGACGGCCGCGGGGCCGCCGCGGTGTTCACCGGGCGGTCCCGAACGCGCCGGGGGCGCGGCCGAGGGAGTGGAAGTCCCAGCCGGCCTCGGTCCAGGCGGCACCGTCCAGGGCGCCGCGGCCGTCCACGATCCGGGGCCGGCGCGCCAGCGGTGCCAGTGCGGCGGGGTCCAGCTCCCGGTACTCCCGCCATTCGGTCAGGTGCAGGACGACGTCCGCTGCGCGCACGGTGTCCTCGGCCGACATCGCGTAGTCCAGCAGGGGGTGGGCCTTGCGCGCGTTGTCCATAGCCTTGGGGTCGTGGACGCTCACCTCCGCGCCGTCGAGCCGGAGGCGGGCGGCGACGTCCAGGGCGGGTGAGTCGCGGATGTCGTCGGACTCCGGCTTGAACGCGGCACCGAGCACCCCGACGCGCTTGCCGAGGAGCGAGCCGCCGCACAGCTCGCGGGCCAGCTCGACCACGCGATCGCGCCGCCGCAGGTTGATCGCGTCCACCTCGCGGAGGAAGGCCAGCGAGCGGCCGGTGCCCAGCTCCTCCGCCCGTGCCGCGAAGGCGCGGATGTCCTTGGGCAGGCAGCCGCCGCCGAAGCCGACCCCGGCGCGCAGGAAGCGGGCCCCGATGCGTTCGTCGTGGCCGATGGCCCGCGCCAGCACGGACACGTCCGCGTCCGCCACCTCGCACACCTCCGCCATGGCGTTGATGAAGGAGATCTTGGTGGCGAGAAAGGCGTTGGCGGCGGTCTTGACCAGCTCGGCCGTGGGGAAATCAGCGGTGATCACGGGGGTCCCGGCGGCGATGACCGGTGCGTAGACCTCGCGCAGCAGCGTCTCGGCGCCGGCGGAGCGCACGCCGAGGACCAGCCGGTCGGGCCGGAGCGTGTCCTGCACCGCGAAACCCTCCCGGAGGAACTCGGGGTTCCACGCCAGCTCGGCGCGCGGGCCGGCCGGAGCCAGCTCCGCGAGCCGGTGGGCCAGCCGGGCCGCGGTGCCCACCGGCACGGTGGACTTGCCGACCACCAGCGCGGGCCGGGTCAGGTGCGGGCCCAGGGCCTCGACGGCCGCGTCCACGTAGGTGAGGTCCGCGGCGTCGGAGCCCTCGCGCTGTGGCGTACCGACGCACAGGAAGTGCACCTGCCCGAACTCCGCCGCCTCCTCGTAGGACGTGGTGAAGCGCAGCCGGCCGGACGCCGTGTGCTCGGCCAGCAGCCGCTCCAGCCCGGGCTCGTAGAAGGGGACCCGCCCCGCACGCAGCGCGCCGATCTTGTCCGGATCGACGTCGACCCCGAGCACCTCGTGCCCGAGCTCCGCCATGCAGACGGCATGGGTGGCACCGAGATAGCCGGTGCCGATGACAGTGAGCCGCAAAGACACGGCTTCTCCTTGTGACGTTTTCTCGGGAGCGGACAGCCCCTGGGAGCGGACGGTTCGCTAGCGCTTGGTCCACACGCGGTAGGTCCCGGTGCCGGACGAGTTCTCGAAGGGGATGGTGGCCAGCAGCCGGTAGCGCGGGTTCGCCTTGAGGTTGTCGGCGATGACGGCATCGGTGCCGCCGGTGGAGAGCCCGTCGAGCACGACGAGGTCGAACCACCCGTCGTCCAGCGCCCGCTTGTAGCCGTCCTCGCCGGTGTGCGTGGCACCGCGGGAGTCCTGGTAGCTGATGTTGTCGGTGGGTGTCCACTGCCGCTGGCCGGTCTGCTCGCGGAGGTAGTACACCGCCACTTCGTGCGCGTCGCCGAGGTAGCGCCCCTTGTCGTTCACGTACGGGCGGAGCACGTCGACGAGTTGGGTGGAGTTCGGCCAGACGCCGAAGCGCCAGGTCGACTGGGCCAGCCCGACGCACAGCATCACGACCCAGAGCAGGATGCCCAGTTGGGGATAGCGGAAGTGCGCGCCGACCAGGCGGCTCACGCCGATTCCGGCCATGGGGGCCGCGAAGAGCAGTCCGAACCCGATGTGCTTGAACAGGGACACCCCTGTGCCGAGATACATCTGGTAGGCGGGGGCCAGCAGGGCCGTGCCGCAGAGCACGAGGCCGATCATGACCCGTCGGCGCCGGCCGGGGCCGCTCATGCTCAAGGAGCGGGGCGACTCGTTCATGCGGCCGCGGTGCGCGTAGGAGACGGCCCCGACGCACGCGGTGGCGAACAGCAGCCCGCCCCAGCCTGCCGACCTCGTCAGAAGGTCGAAGGCGCTCTCCGTGCCGTGCGCACGACCGGTCGTGGTCTTCTGGATGCCGGTGAGCACATCGGAGGCGAGCAGCGCGATGCCGAGCAGCGCGACGATGCCCGCGGCCAGGGCCGCGGCACGCCACAGGGACCGCTTGCCCCGGTGCGGCCAGGCGGTGAGCACGGCGAGCACGAGGACGGTCGGAAGGTAGAGCGCGGCGGCGTATTTCACCCCGACGGCCAGGGCGGCGACAGGGGCCGCGAGCAGCACGGCGGCGACGCGCGCCCGGTCCGTCCGCACGACGATCCAGGTGGCCAGGGTGAGGAGGAAGAGCGCCGCGGCGTCGTACGTCGCGAAGTTGCCCAGCACGATCGTGGACTGCGTCACGGCGAACAGGGCCGCCGCCGCCAGCGCCACCCGTTCGTTGAACATCCGCCGGGTGAAGGAGTAGAGCAGCGCCGTGGTGCCCAGCATGCAGGCGAGGCTGAGGGCGCGCGCCCCGGCCAGCCCGAACGCGGAGTCGGCGAGGGCGGCCAGCACCGGATACAGCGACGCCGAACCGGAGAAGTAGGCGTTGTAGTCGACCGGGAGCTCGGCGCCGTGGAGCAGGTGGTCGAGCTGCATGTGCCCGGCGTAGAGGTAGAGCGCCTCGTCCTGGAACGCCGTGTTGTCCAGCCGCAGGGAGAGCACCGCCTGGATGGCCAGGACGCACAGCAGCACGGCCCGGCTGACCCAGCCGCGGCGGCGGCTGTGGGCCATGTCCCAGCCGGCGTCGGGGGTCGGCGGGATGCGGTAGGCCGGCTCGGCTTCGGCAGCGGGGGCCGAGGGCTCCTGCCACGAGCGCTGCTGCGGTACGTGCGGTGCCTGGGCCACCTGGTGAATCTGATGAGTCTGCTGAACCTGCTGCTCCGGCGCGGGGTACGGCGCGTACGGCCCGGTGGCCGGGGTGGTGTACGGGTCGTACGTCTGCTGCTCGGGCCCGGTCACCTGGCCGCCGGCCCAGCCCATGTCGTAGTAAGGGTCGTTGTGGTCGGGCCCGGTGCCGCCCTGCTGCTGCGGCACTCGGTACCCGCGTCCCCTGGGGTCGTCGATCGAAGGTTCCATCACGGTTTCCGCACGTCGAAGCCGAAGGCGTCGTCGGCTGCCAGTCGTTTGAACTCGGCCAGCGCCAGCGGGCTGACCTCCAGCCGCCAGTCGGCGCGCTTGTTGTGGTCGAACCAGACGAAACCGATGATGTCGTCCCGGTCGGTGACGCCCTTGAAGAGGTTCTGCACGTCCGCACGGCGCCGGGCGCCCGGCTCCGCCGCGGTCTCGAGGATGAGCACGGGCTTGTCGCTGAAGGTGCGGACCTTCTTGAGGGTCGGGCCGAAGACGTGGTCGAAGGCGCCGCTCTCGGACGTGGTGAAGTAGCCGACCAGGCCCACCCAGTCGACGTAGGCGTCACCGGGGTAGAACTGCTCGATGTCGACGTTCTTGACCGAGTTGACGATGTTCGGCGACCAGGCCCAGATGACGTTGGTGGCACCGGCCTCGTCGAAGACCGCGCGGAGGTGCTTCCAGGCCCGGACGTAGTCCGCGGGCTTGACGTGCTTGGTGCCCCACGTCTCCCAGTGGCCGTTCATCTCGTCCGCGAAACTGATGGCGACAGGCAGCCCGAGCTTGCGCACGGCGCCCGCGTAGTCCTTGAGATAGGCGTCGGACTTGCCGTCGGCGATGTCGGCGATCGTGGTGTCGGCGGGCTCCCAGGAGACCACCGTCAGGGCGCCGGAGTCCCAGGCGTTGCGCACGCCCGCGGAGTTGAAACCGTCGCCCCACGCCGCGTAGTACTCCAGCAGGTTCGGCCTCTTGCCCACCATGTCCGCGTACTTGTCCACCGGGGCCATGGAGGTCGGCGCCTTGTCGACCGCCGCGCCGAAGAACTTCTTGCGCGGCTGGATCAGGGGGCGGAGGTCGTGGGGCTTGACGAATTGTGTGGTGGCCCCGGCCGTGGGCCGCGCTCCCCGCGCCCCGGCTTCACCGGAGGTGCAGGCGGCGAGGGGCGCGGCCACCGTGGCGAGCAGCGCGGCGGTGGTGACCGTGCGGGCTGTACGGGATCTCATGCGGCACTCTCCGCTCGGGGCTGGACCAGCACCCGGCCGACGACCAGGGCGTAGAACAGGCCGGAGGACAGGATCAGGGCGAAGTCGGGGGGATACATGGTGAACATCCGCCAGACGGCGGCGCCCACCCACAGCAGCGCGGTGCCGCCGCTCCACACCCACATACCGATCCAGAAGCGCCGGGTCTTGTTCTTCTTCGCGCCGGAGGAGCCGGTCGGCTGCCACCCCATGCGGTTCTTGCGGAGGATGTCCCAGATGGCGAAGACGTGTGCCCAGCCGTACATCATGCGGGCCGACCACGCCTCCAGCCGGTAGGGCGCCTTGTGCCAGACCGGGAAGATGACGGTGGTGTAGACGATGCTGGGCAGGACGAGCAGCAGGTGCTCGACCTTCAGCTTGTCGGGCATGCCCAGCAGCAGCACGATGGGAATCACCGGCGCCGCGAAGGTGAACAGCGCCGTGTGGATGTAGTAGAAGAATCCGGACAGATAGCAGAGCCGGCTGGAGAGCCGGATCTTCGCCTTCCAGAATTTCCGGCTGGACATCAGGCTCATCGACCCGGAACACCAGCGGTACTGCTGGTTGAAGAATGCTCCGGCGGTGTCCGGGCACACCCCGGTCGACACCGCGATCGGCACATAGCGCAGGTCCCAGCCCAGGCCCCGCAGGTCGAAGCCGGTGTGCACGTCCTCGGAGTGCTCGATCAGCGTGGTGCCGCCGTTGGTGTCGAGGGCCGCCCGCCGGTAGACCGCGCAGCTGCCCACGCAGATCGCGCCGTCACTGCCCTGCCGCGAGACCTGGACCGAGCGGTAGAAGAGCTCCTGCACGGCTCCCGCGCCGCGCTCGATCCAGTTCTGCGAGTCGAGCACCCGGAAGAACTGCGGCGACTGGACGATTCCGATCCGCTCGTCGTCCTCCATGTACGGAAGCAGTTCTTCCAGGAGGTCGGAACGCGGCGCGAAGTCGGCGTCGAGGATGAGGATGTACTTTCCGTCGGACTGCCCGTAGCCGAAGTGCATGTTCCCGGCCTTCTTGAACCAGCCACGGTTCGGCCGGGTGCCGTAGCGGAATCCGAAGTCGGCCGCCATCGCGGCCAGTTCGGGATCGGCGGCGTCGTCCATGACGAACGGCACACAGACACCCGGATAGCGGTCCGCGAGAGCGCGCACATGCGTCCAGGTGTTGTGGAGCACCTCGATGGGCTCGCCGCACACGGGCAGGAAGACGTCGACGGACGGATATTCGTCGGGCTTCCAGTTCCGGACCAGCCGCTTATGGTTCTTGAGGTCGAAATCGCGGGTGACGGCGTTCACCCGGAGCGAAATCAAGTAGTAGATGACGGTAAAGACCAGCAGCGGCACATAGACCCACAGCAGCGGCGTGGAGGCCGCCAGCTTGAACTGACTCAGCACGAGACAGACGAAGCTGACCAGTGAGCTGAGCGTCAGCACCCACAGGTGCCGCTTCACATACGCGTACTTCTCACGGTCGGTGGGCGGCTGCGGCAACAGCCCGCCGTGCACGGGCCCTCCGCGCGCCGCGTGCCGCCGGCCCCCACCGGAACGCGCGCGATGCCCACCCGTACGGGCAGGCCGAACTGAACTCATCTGAACCCCTCCGGGCCGACCGGCCCGCCTCTTCCCCACCCCGACACCGAAACGCCCACTGGTCTGAACCAATGGACATCGAAAGTATATAACTCGTAAAGAGGTGTCAAAGTGGCAGTAGCGGAGTAACCCATTCCTCCAGCCCGAATCCAAGATCGTCACCCATGAACAGACATGACAGACTTGTCTGGTTCGTGGGTACGGCAAGGGGGGCGGCCGTGGCTACGCGGCCTGGGGGCCACGAAAAGACACCCCCGGACAGAGTCCGGGGGTGTCAGTTGAGGGAGATCGAGGACAAGGGACGCGGCCGTGCGGGGACCCAGGGGGCTCACGGCTTCGGGAAGGGGGCGGGAACGCCCCCGCCGACTACACCCGCACCCAGTCCCCCAGCGCGAGGCCCGGCTCGGACATGCGCTGGCGGGCCACCCGCAGATGGCCGTCGGCGCCGAGCACCGCCAGGGTCACCCGGCCGAGGGCGTCCAGGGCCAGCGCGGGGGCGCCCGCGAAGTCCTCGCCGGTTTCGGACCATTGGCCGCCGGCCGGTTCGTCACCGGTGGGGAAGACGGCCACGGCCGGGACGCCGGAGGCGGACCGCTGGGCGAGGACCGTGCAGTCGAGGCCGTCGAGCGGCGTGCGCAGGGCCGCGGCGGGGCCGGTGCCGACGGCGCCCAGGGACGCGCTGACCGGCTCGTCGTCGGCCGCGCCGACCGGGGGCAGGACCGTGTGGAGCGCGGAGTCCGCGGCCTCGCGCCAGAAGTGGGTGATCCGGTCGTCGCCGGTCGCGACGGCCGTGGCGGTCGCGGCCGCCGGCTTCGCGGGGGTGTTGCGGACGCGCCGGAGCGGGCCACCGGGCTCGTCCTGCTGCCAGCGCAGCACGAACTCGGCCGCCGGGGCGAGGAGTTCGACGCGGCCGGTGGAGGTCGCGGCCGCGGTCATCCCGTCGAGGACGTGACTGCCCTTCAGGTCCGTCCAGGGGCCCCAGATGCCGCGCGCGTCCATGTGACGGCCGCACACGCCGCCTCCGGCGTTGCGCACGAAGACGTGGAGGCCGACGGAGTCCACGACGGCCGTCGGGGCGCCGACCTGCGCCGCCCGGTCCCAGTCCTGGCCGTGGGGCGTGCCGATCGACCGCCAGTTCGTGACCGGGCGGCCCGACTGGAGCTGCGTGGCGTAGACCACCTCGGTGGCAATCCAGTCGCCCGCGTCGCTCGGGACCTCACGGCGGCGGACACCGACCAGATAGACATAGCCCTGCGCGTTCTGCGCTATGGACAGGTGCGGGTCCAGGCCCGGCGCGGGCAGGAGCTCCGGACCGGTCCACTCGGGGCCGCCGGGCCGGGTCTCGGTCCAGCGCGCGACACCGCCCTCGGCGGGAGCGTAGGCGGTGAGACGGCCGTCACTGCCTCGCAGTAGCCAGCCGGTTACCGGGGTGGCGGTACGCACTGCCATGTCTCGCTGCCAGCCTTTCTCGCACTCGGGCCTTTCCGCGCCCGGCCGCAATTGCGCGCCGCGCGGACCCCTTTTGTCGACCCTCGACAATAACATCGTGGGCGCCGCCGAATTCCGCGCGGAATTGACGTGGGAGGCTGGTCGCATGACTGCTCTCCTCGTCGTGGACGGCGCGAATGTCGTCGGTTCGGTGCCCGACGGCTGGTGGCGCGACCGCCGTGGCGCGGCCCGGCGGCTGCGGGACCGGCTCGTCGCGTACTCGGCGGAGGGCGACGGCGCGGCCCTGCCGCCGGGAGCCGTCGAGCCACCGCTCGCGTCCCCGCCGGAGATCGTACTGGTGGTGGAGGGCGCGGCACGCGGCGTCGAGCCGGTGCCCGGGGTGCGGGTGGCGGAGGCGGACGGCAGTGGCGACGACCGGATCGTCCAGGTGGTCGCGGAGCGGGCACCGGGCCGGCGCTGCGTGGTCGTCACCGCGGACCGCGAACTGCGCGGGCGCGTAAGGGCACTCGGCGCCGAGGTCACGGGGCCCCGCGCGGTCCTCCCGTAGCGGGCGGGACGTCCGCGGCCGCGCCCGCCGGGGCGTAGAGGACCGCGCCGTCGGCCGTGCCCACCCGCTCGTAGCCCCGGTCCAGGACCGCCCGCAGCGAGGGCAGCCGGGCCGGGCCGTAGGGCTTGCCGCGTGAGTCGTCGACGATGAGCGCGGGCGGACGGCGGGTCAGCTCGCGGCGGAAGACGGGCCAGGAGCCCGGCACGCCGTACGCCTCGCCGACGTGTGAAGGGCCGCGTCCCCCGCTGTAGTTGGTGAGCAGCCCGGCGGTCAGGAAGCGGCCGGCGGGCGGGCGGTCCGCGAGCCAGTACGTCTCGGGGTGCATGCCCCAGCACAGCACCCGGGCGGTGGGCGCGGTGCGCTCGCGGACGGCGCGCGCCACCTTGAGGGTGTGCGGCAGGTCGGGCGGCTGGTCGGCGAGGCCCCAGGCCAGGAAGAACGCGCAGGAGAGGGCGGAGAGCGCGAGCGAGGTGCCCAGCAGCCGCCCGTCGAGGGCGGCCAGCGCCGAGGTGCCCAGCAGGGTGAGCGGCGGGATCAGCTGGAGGTAGTAGTGGCCGAAGAAGTGGAAGCCGGTGGCGACGGCCACGGCCGAGGCGGCGAGCCAAAGCCACAGCTCGGGCGGCGCGGCGCGGCAGCGGTCCAGCAGCCGGCGGGCGACCGGCAGCAGCAGCCCGGCGCAGCCCACGGCGAGGGTGCTCGCGTTGGACACCGCCTGGCCGGCGGCGAGCGCGACGGCACCGGCCGCCGAGGCGTACGTCCCGGAGCCGGTCACGGACCAGAACAGCAGCCGGGCGGGGCCGGTGGCGCAGGCGACGGCGGCGGTGGGCAGGAGCACGCCGAGGGCCAGGGCGGTGGCGCCGACGGCCCGGTGGCGCGCGGTCCACAGCAGCAGGAGTACGGGGGCGAGGACCGCTCCCCCGGTCTGCTTGGTGAGCATGGCGGCGGCGACGGCGAGCCCCGCGGCGCCCCAACGGCGGCGGTCCGCGCACCACATGGCGGCGACGGTCCACGGCACCATGAACACCTCGAAGGCCGCGGCCTGGGTGTCCTCGGGGGCGAGGGCGATGGACGCCAGGAGATAGAGCGCGCCGGCCGCGCGCCCGGCCCGTTCGCCCCAGCGGCGGCGGGCGAGCGAGGCGAGCAGGACGGCGGTGAGCAGCTGGGCGAGGACCGCGAGGGCCTTGAGGGGCAGCAGGGTGCGGTCGCCGAAGAGAGCGAAGCACAGTTCGTAGAGCCAGGGCAGCACGGGCGGCTTGCGGTCGACGACGGTGCCGTAGAGGACGGCGCCGTGGGCGAGCATGCGGGCCTCGGTGGCGAGGAAGCCCTCGTCGGGGTTCCACAGCGGGTGCAGGAAGGACGGCAGCCGGGTGACGGCGGCGAGGGCCGCGAGGAGGGGCAGCAGGCGTGGCCAGAAGGCGTCGCGGTTCCCCGGCGGGGCCACGGGCCCGTGCGGGGCCCGGACGTGCGGTGCGGGGGCGGCGGCCGGGGCGGCCGCGCGCTGTGCGACGGGCATGCGGGTCAACCTAGGGGTAACGGCCTTGGGGGTGGCGCGGTCCGCACGGGGCGGGCGGGCGCGTGGTGGCGCCCGCCCGCCCCAAATGCTCAGGGCACGCGGCTGTGCCGGCGCCCGTAGACGAAGTAGATGACGAAGCCCAGCGCCATCCAGGCCGCGAACCTCAGCCAGGTCTCGGCGGTGAGGTTGAGCATGAGCCACAGCGAGGCCAGGACGGAGAGCACCGGCACGAGGGGGACGAGCGGGGTGCGGAAGGCCCGGTGCAGGTCGGGGCGGCTGCGGCGGAGGAGGATGACGCCGAGGGCGACGACGACGAAGGCGAAGAGCGTGCCGATGTTGACGAGTTCGGCCAGGACGTCGATGGAGGTGAAGCCGGCGAGCACGGCGACGACGACGCCGAGCAGGATCGTGGAGCGGTAGGGCGTGCCGAAGCGGGGGTGGACGCGGGAGAAGATCCTCGGCAGCAGCCCGTCCCGGCTCATCGCGAAGAAGACCCGGCTCTGGCCGAGCAGCAGGATCATGCAGACGGTGGTGAGGCCGACGGCCGCGCCGAAGCTGATCAGCCCGGCCCAGAAGGGGTGGCCGGTGGCCTTGAAGGCGTCGGCGAGCGGGGCGTCGGTGGAGAGCTCGCTGTAGCGCTGCATGCCGGTGACGACGACGGAGACGGCCACGTAGAGGACCGTGCAGATGGCGAGCGAGCCGAGGATGCCGCGAGGCACGTCGCGCTGCGGGTTGCGGGTCTCCTCGGCGGCGGTGGCGACGATGTCGAAGCCGATGAACGCGAAGAAGACGACGGCGGCGGCGGAGAAGATGCCCATGAGGCCGAAGTTCGACGGCGAGAAGCCGAACATCAGCTGCACCAGCGGGGCCTTGATGTCGCCGCCGGCCTTGGTGGGGACGGACGCGGGGATGAACGGGTGGTAGTTGGCGCCCGAGATGAAGAACGCCCCGACGATGATCACGATCAGGACGACGGTGACCTTGATCGCGACGACGACCGTCGTCACCCGGGAGGACAGCTTCATCCCGAGGACCAGGATCCCGGTGAGCACGAGGACGAGCGCGCAGGCGAGGATGTCGAAGCCGAAGCGGCCCGCGTGGGTGCCCTGGAGGCCCACCGGCAGGTGCCAGCCCGCGTTGTCCAGCAGCGAGCGGATGTACCCGGACCAGCCGACGGCGACGACCGCGCAGCCCAGGGCCAGCTCCAGGACCAGGTCCCAGCCGATGATCCAGGCGGGCAGCTCGCCGAGGGAGGCGTACGAGAAGGTGTACGCGGAGCCGGCGACCGGCACCGTGGAGGCGAACTCGGCGTAGCACAGCGCCGCGAGCCCGCAGACGACGCCCGCGAGGACGAAGGCGAGGGCCACCGAGGGGCCCGCGTTCTCCTTGGCGACCTTGCCGGTGAGCACGAAGATGCCGGTGCCGATGACGACACCGACGCCGAAGACGGTGAGATCGAGGGCGGTGAGGGACTTGCGGAGGGCGTGCTCGGGCTCCTCGGTGTCCCGGATGGACTGCTCCACCGACTTGGTCCGGAAGACGCCGCGCCTTCCGGGGCTGTTCCTGAGGGGTTGTTCCGTACTCATCGGCCCACCTCCTGCTCGACCCGTCGCTCATCCGTGAACTGAGCGAGTGTCCGCGATGTTCGGGCCCACGCGGGGCGGGGCCCGGCCACCGCTCTCAGGATTCACCCGATGGGACGCACCCGGCAGTATGCGGACGGGTCACGCTTCCACCCGGATAGGGGGCGCACGCGCGCAGGCCGGGCTCGTCGGAACGAGCCCGGCCTGCGCCGGATGGAGCGGGACCGCTAGTCGCGGGCGACCTCGGCGGCCGGCTCGGCCTCCTCGTAGCGGCCGTCGAGCTTCGAGACCAGACCCGTCACCTGGCGTGCGATGTCCGGCGCGGTGAGCCCGATCTCCGCCATGACCTCCTTGCGGGAGGCGTGGTCGAGGAAGCGCGGCGGGATGCCGAAGTCGCGCAGCGGAAGGTCGACGTCCGCGTCGCGCAGCGCCTGCGCGACGGCCGAACCGACGCCGCCCACACGGCTGTTGTCCTCGACGGTGACCACGACCCGGTGGCGCGCGGCGAGCGGCGGCAGCGCCTCGTCGACCGGCTTGACCCAGCGCGGGTCGACGACGGTCGAGGAGATGCCCTGCTGGTCGAGCAGGCCGGCGATCTCCAGGCACATGGGGGCGAGGGCGCCCACGGACACGATGAGGACGTCGGGGCGGGCGGTGCCGGCGGCGGGCTCGCGCAGGACGTCCATGCCGCCGATCCGGCCGACGGCCTCGACGGCCGGGCCGACCGCGCCCTTGGAATAGCGCACGACGGTCGGCGCGTCCTTGACCTCGACGGCCTCGCGCAGCTGCGCGCGGACCTGGTCGGCGTCGCGCGGGGCGGCGATCCGCAGGCCGGGGACGACCTGGAGGATCGACATGTCCCACATGCCGTTGTGGGAGGCGCCGTCGGTGCCGGTGACCCCGGCCCGGTCCAGCACGAAGGTGACGCCGCACTTGTGCAGCGCCACGTCCATCAGCACCTGGTCGAAGGCACGGTTGAGGAAGGTGGCGTACACCGCGAAGACCGGGTGCAGGCCGCCCGTCGCCAGACCGGCCGCCGACGTCGCCGCGTGCTGCTCGGCGATCCCGACGTCGTAGACGCGGTCGGGGAACGCCTTGGCGAACTTCTCCAGGCCGACGGGCTGGAGCATGGCCGCGGTGATCGCGACGATGTCCTCCCGCTCGCGCCCGAGCTCGACCATCTCGTCGCCGAAGACGGAGGTCCAGTCGGCACCGCCCGAGGAGACCGGCAGGCCGGTGTCCGGGTGGATGACGCCGATGCCGTGGAAGCGGTCGCCCTCGTGCTGCTCGGCGGGCTTGTAGCCGCGGCCCTTCTGGGTGAGACAGTGCACGATGACGGGCCCGCCGAAGCGCTTGGCGCGCTGGAGGGCGGATTCGAGGGCCTCGATGTCGTGGCCGTCGATCGGGCCGATGTACTTCAGGCCCAGGTCCTCGAACATGCCCTGCGGGGCGATGAAGTCCTTGAGGCCCTTCTTGGCGCCGTGCAGCGTCTCGTAGAGCGGCTTGCCGAGGACGGGGGTGCGCTCCAGCAGGTCCTTGCCACGGGCCAGGAAGCGCTCGTAGCCGTCGGTGGTGCGCAGCGTGGCCAGGTGGTTGGCGAGGCCGCCGATGGTCGGGGCGTAGGAGCGCTCGTTGTCGTTGACGACGATGACCAGCGGGCGGTCCTTGGCGACCGCGATGTTGTTGAGCGCCTCCCAGGCCATGCCGCCGGTCAGCGCGCCGTCACCGATGACGGCGACGACGTGGTCACCGGCGCCGCGGACCTGGTTGGCCTTGGCGAGGCCGTCGGCCCAGCCGAGCACGGTGGAGGCGTGGCTGTTCTCGATGACGTCGTGCTCGGACTCGGCGCGCGAGGGGTAGCCGGACAGGCCGTCCTTGGCGCGCAGCCGGGAGAAGTCCTGGCGGCCGGTGAGCAGCTTGTGCACATAGCTCTGATGGCCGGTGTCGAAGAGGACCTTGTCCTTCGGCGACTCGAAGACGCGGTGCAGGGCGATGGTGAGCTCGACCACGCCGAGGTTGGGGCCGAGGTGGCCGCCGGTCTTCGCCACGGCGTCGACGAGGAAGGAGCGGACCTCCGCGGCCAGCCGGTCGAGCTGCTCCGGGCTCAGCCGGTCCAGATCGCGCGGTCCCCTGATGCGGGTCAGCAGCGCCACCCGTGCCTCCTTCATCGAGCTGTACGAGCCTGTCGAGCTTGCCGGTCTGTCGAGTCTAATGTTCCGCCCGCGGTGGCGGTGAACGGGTGGTGCGAGCTATGTCACGCGATCGGCCCAGCGAGGCCGCGAACCGTGTGAAATGCCGGGTGGGATCCCTTTCGGGGCACATGGCCACCCCGTGCCGCAGAGGTGTGCGGGGATCCCGCCGATAGCAAGCCTTTGCTGTTCGCTCGGTTGTCCCTTGGGAACGGTCGTCGCTACGTTCGACGCATGCCACCACCCACCGGGGTGGCACTTTCCGAGGGGGAATTTGTCATGCACTCGACATTTCCCTGCGCTCCGGCGACCCGCCGGCTCCCCCTCGGCCTCTTTCATTCACGGGCGACATCCGACCCCCCATGGAGGGCTGTTCCGTGCAAGCCAAGAGACGGCAGACGAAGAGAACCTTCCGCTCCAGACGGCCGTCGGGCCGTGCCACCACCGCGCTGCTCTCGCTCGCGGCGCTCGTCACCGGCGGCCTGACAGCCGCCTCCCCCGCCGCCACCGCGGCCCCGCACACCACCACCGCCACCGCCACCAGCAGCACCGCCGCCCACACCAAGCGGCTCTGCTCCCAGGCCACCGCGCCCGGCAGGATGTCCTGCCTCGCCCTGGCCCGTACGGACATCCAGCAGCACCAGGGCATCTCGCCCGGGATCATGCCCTCCGGCTACGGCCCGGCCGACCTCAGCAGCGCCTACGCCCTGCCCGCCGGGGCCGGCTCCGGCGCCACCGTGGCCATCGTCGACGCCTACGACGACCCCAACGCGGAATCGGACCTCGCCGCCTACCGCTCGCAGTACGGGCTGCCCGCCTGCACCACGGCCAACGGCTGCTTCAAGAAGGCCGACCAGAACGGCGGCACCTCCTACCCCACGGCCGACTCCGGCTGGGCCGGTGAGATCTCGCTCGACGTCGACATGGTCAGCGCCGTCTGCCCGCAGTGCCACATCCTGCTGGTCGAGGCGAACAGCGCGAACATGGACGACCTCGGCGCCGCGGTGAACCGCGCCGTGACCATGGGCGCCAAATACGTCTCCAACAGCTACGGCGGCAGCGAGGACGCGACCGACCCGACGTCCGACTCCTCCTACTTCGACCACCCCGGCGTCGCGATCACCGTCAGCTCCGGCGACAGCGGCTTCGGCGTCGAGTACCCGGCGGCCTCACGCTTCGTGACGTCCGTGGGCGGCACCTCGCTCAGCCGCTCGGGCAACGCGCGCGGCTGGACCGAATCGGTGTGGGGCTCGAGCGCGGGCGGCCAGGGCGCCGGATCCGGCTGCTCCGCCTATGACGCCAAGCCCGCCTGGCAGCACGACAGCGGCTGCGCGAAGCGGACCGTCGCGGACGTCTCGGCCGTCGCCGACCCCGCCACGGGGCTCGCGGTCTACGACACCTACCAGGCGGCAGGCTGGAACGTCTACGGCGGCACCAGCGCCTCCTCGCCCATCATCGCCGCGGTCTACGCCCTCGCGGGCACACCCGCCGCGGGCAGCTACCCGGCCTCGTACCCCTACGCGCACCCCTCCGCGCTCAACGACGTCACCAGCGGCGCCAACGGCAGCTGCAGCCCGTCCTACCTGTGCACCGCGGGCACCGGCTACGACGGACCGACCGGGCTCGGCACCCCCAACGGCACCGGCGCCTTCACCTCCGGTTCCACCGGCGGCAACACCGTCTCGGTGAGCAGCCCCGGCGACCAGAGCAGCACGGTCGGCACGGCCGTCTCCCTCGCCGTCAAGGCCACCGACTCCGACACCGCCCAGTCGCTCACCTACAGCGCGACCGGGCTGCCCGCCGGGCTGGCCGTCGACGCGAGGACCGGCGTCATCAGCGGCACGCCGACCACCCCCGGCACGTCGCACGTCACCGTGACCGCCCAGGACACCACCAAGGCCACCGGCAGCGCCTCCTTCACCTGGACCGTCAACACGGCCGGCGGCGGCTGCACGGCCGCCCAGCTGCTGGGCAACGCGGGCTTCGAGAGCGGCACGGCGGCCCCCTGGACCGCCACCTCGGGCGTCATCGACAACAGCGCGTCCCAGCCCGCCCACTCCGGCTCCTGGAAGGCATGGCTCGACGGCTACGGCAGCACCCACACCGACACGCTCGCCCAGACCGTGAGCGTCCCGGCGGGCTGCCACGCGAGCCTGAGCTTCTGGCTGCACGTCGACACGAAGGAGACGGGGAGCACGGCCTACGACACCCTGACCCTCAAGGCGGGCACCACCCAGCTGGCCTCCTTCTCCAACGCCGACAGCAAGAGCGGCTACGTGCAGAAGACCTACGACCTGTCGTCGTACGCGGGGAAGACGGTGACGCTGACCTTCACCGGCACCGAGGACTCCTCCCTGGCGACCGACTTCGTCATCGACGACACGGCGCTGAACGTGAGCTGAGGTGATTGGGGGGCTGCCCCCGGACCTCCTGGCACCTCGATCGCCGGCCCGGCTGCTCCAGCCGGGCCGGCGATCGGGGCCGCCTGCCGTCGGCGGAGTGAATCACGCATCCACACCGGCCACATCCAGCCCGTCCGGCGATTGAGGACACCGCCGCGCAGCGGTGGTGCGGGAACAACACCACCCGCACCCCACCACAGGATCCGCCGGCCGGGCGCGAGCGCTACGCGCGCCCCGCGCTCCGCTGTGTGCGGCGCGACAGCGAGTCGATGACCACGGCCGCCAGCAGCACCGCACCCGTGATCATGTACTGCACCGCGGACGCGATCCCCAGCAGCGCCATGCCCGAGGCGATGGACTGGATGACCAGCACGCCCAGCAGCGCGGACCACGTCTTGCCCCGGCCGCCGAAGAGGCTCGTACCGCCGATGACGGCCGCCGCGATGGCGTTCATCAGCAGGCTGCCCGACCCGGAGGACTGGTTCGCGGCGTTGATCTGCGAGGCCAGGAACATCCCGCCGAGCGCCGCCATCGTCCCGGAGAGCGCGAACACCGAGATCCGGACCGCCGGGACGTTCACACCCGCCCGGCGGGCCGCCTCGACACTGCCGCCGAGCGCGAAGACCTTGCGCCCGTACGGCGTGCGGCGCAGCACGAAGTCGAGGGCGACCACGACGCCGAGGAAGATCACCACGGCCAGCGGCAGGCCCTTGTACTGATTGAACAACCAGGCCACCACATAGGCCGGGACCGCCAGCGCCGCCGTGCGCAGGACAATCTCGCTGAGCGGCCGGCTGGGGACGCCCGCGGCCTCGCGGCGCCTGCTGTCGCGGAACGACAGCAGGAAGAACGCGGCCACGGCCAGGGTCGCCAGGCCGTAGGCCGCGGAGATGTCGGTGAAGTAGTGGTTGGTGAGGTCGGCGACCAGACCCGTGTCGTCGAGGTTGATGGTGCCGTCGGAGCCGAGCACCTGGAGCATCAGGCCGTTCCAGCCGAGCAGACCGGCCAGGGTCACCACGAACGCGGGCACGCCGATCCGGGCGAAGAAGAAGCCGTGCAGCGCGCCGATCAGCGCCCCCGAGAGGAGCGCGAGCACGAACGCGAGCCACTCCGGCATGCCGTGATGGACGTTGAGCACGGCGAAGACGGCGGCCGCCAGGCCGCTCACCGAGCCCACGGACAGATCGATCTCACCGAGGATGAGGACGAAGACGATGCCGACCGCGATCAGGCCCGTGCCGGCGGCGGTGACGAAGAGGTTGGAGAGGTTCTCCGCGCCCAGGAAGGCCGAGTCGCGCAGCTGGAAGATGACGGCGATCATGATCAGCCCGACGACGACGGGGAGCGAACCCAGCTCCCCGCTGCTCAGCTTGCGGCCGAATTCGCTCCAGTACCCGGCGAAACCCTCCTGCCGGACCAGCAGCCTGGGGTCGACGGGGATCACGGTGCCCTCGGCGGGCGCCTGGCCGTTGCCGCCGGGAGCCCCGCCGTCGTGGGACTCGCCGTTGTGGGACTCGCCGTTGTGGGACTCGCCGTTGTGGGACTCGGACAGATTCGTGCTCACGGATTCCCCTCCGCCCTCTCGCTGTCGCCCTCGCCCTGCCGACGGGCCACACGGCGCGTGACAGCGTTGTCAGTGGCACCGGTGATGGCGGAGATGATCTCTTCCTGGGAGGTGGCGCGCACCTCGAAGGTGCCGTTGTTGCGGCCGAGCCGGAGCACGGCGACGCGGTCGGCCACGGCCCGCACGTCCGCCATGTTGTGGCTGACGAGGATCACGCCGAGGCCGCGCTCCCGCAGCCGTTCGACGAGGTCGAGGACCTGCGCGGTCTGCTCGACGCCCAGCGCCGCGGTGGGCTCGTCGAGGATGACGACCTTGGGCTCGCCGAGCAGGGAGCGGGCGATGGCGACGGTCTGGCGCTGCCCGCCCGAGAGCGAGGCGACGGGGATGCGGACACTGGGGATCCTGATGGACAAGGTGGCGAGCAGTTCCCGGGCGCGGCGCTCCATCTCGACCTCGTCGAGCACCCCGGCACGGACGATCTCCCGGCCGAGGAAGAGGTTGCCGACGACATCGAGGTTGTCGCACAGCGCGAGGTCCTGGTAGACGGTCGCGATGCCCAGTTCCTGGGCGATGTGCGGCCGGTCGACGGTGACCTTCCGGCCCTCCCACTCGATCACCCCGTCGTCGGCGGGGCCGACTCCGGCGATGGTCTTGACCAGGGTGGACTTGCCGGCGCCGTTGTCGCCGACCAGGGCGACCACCTCACCGGGAAGGATCTCCAGCTCCACGTCGGTGAGCGCCTGGACGGCACCGAACCGCTTGGAGATCCCGCGCAACGCCAGCACGGGCGCAGCGGACACGTTCATCAACTCCTTCGCCGCCTCAAGACGGCACGCTGGGGGCTCACTTCAGTCCGGCCTTGTCGCACTGCGCCTTGTATTTCGCGGTGCAGATCTCGTCCAGGGTGAAGAAGCCCTCCTTGCCGACGTACTGCGCGATGTCGGGCTTGGTGAGGGCGAAGGGGGTGACGATGACGGAGGGAATCCTCTTCTCGGAGCCGCTGTCCACGGCCGACTTGGCGATGCCGTCGGTCTTCTCGCCCTGTGCGAGGGCTACGGCCAGTTCGGCGGCGGCGTCGGCCTCGGGCTTGTAGGGCTTGTAGACGCTCATGAACTGTTCGTCGGAGAGGATGCGCTGGACCGCGGAGAGCTCGGCGTCCTGGCCGGTGACCGGTGGCAGCTTGGCGAAGCCGGCGCTCTTGAGGGCCGTGATGATGCCGCCCGCCATGCCGTCGTTGGCGGAGTAGACGCCCACGATCTTGTCCTTGCCGAGCGAGGAGATGGCGCCCTTCATGTTGTCGTTGGCGTTCTCCGGCTTCCACTCCTTGGTGTCGTACTCCTTGCCGATGGTGACCTTCCCGTCGAGCACGGAGTGGGCGCCGTCCTTGTACATCTTGGCGTTGGGGTCGGTGACGGAGCCGTTCATCATGACGATGTCGCCCTTGGCGGCGTTGTCGCCGAGTTCCTTCAGCAGGGATTCGCCCTGGATCTTTCCGACGCGCTCGTTGTCGACGGAGGTGTACGCCTTGACGGGACCCTCGGCAAGCCGGTCGTAGGCGACGACGGGAATTCCCTTGCCGTTCGCCTTCTTCACCGAGCTGGCTATGGACTTCGCGTCGACCGCGTCCACGATGAGCGCGTCGACCTTTTTGGTGATCATTGTGTCGACCTGCTGCTGCTGAACCGAGGCGTCCTGTTTGGCGTTCTCGTAGAGGACCGTCGTCCGCGTGCCCGCGAGTTCCTTGATCTTCTTCTCGATCAGCGGTTTGTCGAATCGCTCATAACGGGCGGTCTGGTTTTCCGGCAGAAGGAGGCCGATGGTCAGCGAGCCCTTCTTTTCCTTCTTGTCCCCGCCACCGGCTTGTTTGGCACTGCCACAGGCCGCGAGACCCGCTGCCATCGAGACGGCCGCCACGACGACGGCAGCACGCCGCATATGCGTGTTCACTTGCAGATACCTCCCTGACGAGGCCGCGTCGTCGCGGCCGAGGTGGCTGGAAGTCAACTCGGCCCCCAAGGGGGCGTCAAGAAGTAAATCCTTAACGAGATGGCAACGGTGCCATTCGTTATCTGCGTGAACTCAAGATACGGCCGTGGCGTGCTGTCGGAAAACGCTGACGGCCGTCAGGAGGGGACCGGAGCGTCCGCGGGGCGGGAATCGTCCAGCAGCGTGGAATCGCCCATTTCGCTCAGGACGAGCGCCAGCGCGCCCAGCACCTCGGCCCGGCCGCCCAGCGCGCCGGGGACGACGTCCAACTGCCGCGCGGCACTCGGAATGGCATAGCGTGACACGGATTCGCGGATCGGGCCGAGCACCAGCTCGCCGGAGTCCGCGAGATCGCCGCCGAGCACCACCCGGCTGGGGTTGAGGAGGTTGCAGAGGTTGGCCACGCCGCTGCCGATGTGCCGGCCGACGTCCCCGATCACCCGTCGGCATCCGGGGTCGCCCTCGCGCGCGAGCTCCACCATGCGGGCCACGGTCAGATCGGTGCCGTGGGCCGAATGGAGCAGGGGCAGCACATAGCGGGCCGCGGTGAAGGTCTCCAGGCAGCCGCGGTTGCCGCACCGGCAGACCGGCCCGGCCTCGTCGAGCGTGATGTGCCCGATCTCGCCCGCGGTGCCGCCCGGGCCTCGGTAGATCTGCCCGTTGATCACCAGGCCGGCGCCCACGCCGCTGGCGACCTTGATGTACGCGAGGTCGCCCGCTCCGCGGCCCGCGCCCCAGACCAGCTCGCCCAGCGCGCCGAGGTTGGCATCGTTGTCGACGTGCACGGGGACGCCGATGCGGGCGGCGAGGTCGTCGCGGGGGTTGGTGCCCGCCCAGCCCGGCAGGATCGCGGTCGAGCCCAGCGTCCCGGAGGCGACGTCGATCGGGCCGGGCACGCCCAGCCCCACTCCGACGATCTTGGCGGGGTTGATGCCCGCCTCCGCGATCAGCCGCTTGACCAGGTGCTCGGCCCGGTCCAGGCCCTGGGCCGCGGAGGCGTCCACGTCCAGCGGCTCGGCGTCCTCGGCCAGCACCCGGTGCGCGAGATTGCCGATCGCCACCCGCAGGTGCGTGTGCCCGAAGTCGACGCCCACGACGATCCCGGCGTCACCGGACAGGGAGACGCTGCGGGCCCGGCGGCCGCCGGAGGAGGTGGGGGTGACCTCGACGGTCCCGCCGTCCTTGAGCTCCCGCACGATGTTGGAGACCGTGGCCGCCGAGAGGCCCGTGGCGCGGGCGATCTCCGCCTGGGTGAGCGAGCCCGCCATGCGCACGGCCCGCACGACCCGCTCCAGGTTGGCCCGGTGCAGCGACGACTGCGACCCCGGAGTCTCCACGATTGCCCACTCCCGCCTCGCCGGGTACGGCACGACCGCCGCCCCGCGGCCGGGCCACAGCACTGGAGCCCAGCCATCCGTACAACATATGAACTCTAAGCTGAGCTGTCCGGGGTAACCCCCGTCAAGGCCCTGAACCCTATCGAGCGCCCGCACGTGGCCTGTGGGCGGGCCGGGGACCGTCCAGGACGCCGGATCTCACCGCCCGCAGCAGGGCCGCCCAGGCGTCCGGCGCGGGCGTCAGGACGGTGCGCGGCCGGTCGCTCTCGCGGAACCGCAGCCGCCCGCCGGGGCCGGGCGCGGCCTCCAGGCACTCCTGGCCGCCGCCGCTGCCGGAGAAGCGGGACCGCTGCCACCGCACGGGGGCGCCGGGGCGCGGGGCGGTCACGCCCGTACCGCCAGCTTCTTGATCATGTCGAGGGAGGCGTCCGGGGCGAGCGCGAGGGACCGCAGGGAGTCGAAGAGCACGCGGTAGCGCCGGACGTCCTCCTCACGGTCCAGACAGGCGGCCGCGGCGAGGCTGTCCGTCATGACGACGTCCATGCCGGACGCGAGCAGGCCGTAGATGACGAACGGCCCGTCCAGTCCGCCGTGCACCCCCGCGTCGAACGGCAGCACCTGGATCCGCGCCCGCCCGCTCTCCGCGACGCGGGCGAGGTGCCCCAGCTGGCCGCGCATCACGTCCGGCCCGCCCACCTCGCAGCGCAGCGCCGCCTCGTAGACCACCGCGGTGAGCTCGGGGGCGTCCGGCTTGTCGAGCACCGCCTGCCGGGTGGTGCGGGCCGCGACGCACCGCTCGGCCGCGTCGTCGCCGTAAGCGTGCCGGCCGCCCTTGAACAGCGCGCGCATATAGCCGGGGGTCTGGAGCAGACCGGGCACGAGCACGGTCTGCCAGACCTGCACGGAGACGGCCTTGGACTCCAGGTGCGCGAGGTCGGCGATGCCGGGAAAGGCGCTCACGTAGGTGTTCCACCAGCCCTGGCGGCGGCCCTCACGGGCGAGGTCCACCAGCGAATCGACCAGCGCCTGATCGGTCACCCCATATGCCTTCAGCAGGCCACGTAGCTCGAATGGGCGAATCCCATTGGTGCCGGTCTCGATGCGGCTGATCTTCGCCTGTCCGCACTCCAGCGCCTCCGCGGCATCTTCACCTGACATACCCGCCGCTTCGCGGAGCTTGCGGAGCTCCGCACCGAGGCGCTTCTGCCGGATAGTTGGGGGCTTCTGCGGCATGACAATCCTCCCTTCCTTTGGGCAGAGAGTCTGCCTGCACACACCCCGTGAGCACAGTCACTCACAGGGACGAAAGCCCACCGAATTTATGCACTCGCGGTCGATCCCATCCCACTCTTGATGCCCCTCCTGTTTCCCCCCGAACGGAGCCCACAATGTGCGAGGACCCCCAACTGGCCACCGCGGACTGGTGGTACACACACCGGATCCCTGCTCAGCCCTGGATGATCAGCATCGTGCGCGACTCCCTGCGGCTCGCGCTGCAACGCCACGGCCGCCTCGATCTCGCCGACACCGCCTGCCTGTTGGTCACGGAGCTGGTCACCAATGGCGTGGTGCACACCAAATCACCGGTGACCGTGGACCTCAGCTGCCGCTCCGGTGTCCTGCGGGTCGACGTGCACGACACCAGCCCCGAGGTCCCGGCCCTCGTCAGCGCGGGCCGGGACGACGAGTCGGGCCGCGGGCTCACCCTCATCGACAGCTGCGCGAGATCCTGGGGCGTCCGCCCGGCCGCGCAGGGCTCCGGCAAAGCGGTCTGGTTCACGCTCCACTGATGATCCGGTACGGCCCCGGCGCGACCCCGACGGCCCTTTTCCCACGGCTATTTCAGCGCGCCCGCCGTCAGGCCCGCCTGGACCTGCCGCTGGAAGAGGAAATAGACGACGAGGACCGGCAGCATGGCGATCACCATGCCGGCCATCAGACCGCCCCAGTCCCCGTCGTAGCCCTGCTGAAGGGCGATCTGGGCGAGACCCTGCGTCAGGACGTACCGGTGCTCGTTCTGGTTGAGGACCATGGGCAGGAGGTACTGGTTCCACTGGCCCAGGAAATTGAAGATGCCGATGCTGATCAGGCCCGGCTTGGCCATCGGCAGCATGACCTGGAAGAACGTCCGGGTGTGCGAGGCCCCGTCGATCATCGCGGCCTCGGCGACCGAGGTCGGCAGCGTACGGAAGAAGGCCGTCATGAAGAAGACGGTGAACGGCAGCGAGAAGGCGATGTAGACCAGGATCAGCCCGGGGTACGTCGCCAGCAGGGACACTCCGGGGAAGTCCCGCAGCACGAAGAACAGCGGGATGACCAGCATGAAGACCGGGAAGGACATCCCGGCCACGAAGAGGTAGTAGATGAAGCGGTTGCCGGGGAAGGAGAAGCGGGCCAGCACATAGCCCGCCATCGAACCGAGCACCATCGTGCCGGTCACCGAACACCCCACGACGATGATGGTGTTGGCGAAATACCGGCCGATATTGGCCCGCTCCCAGGCGTGCGCCCAGTTCTCGAAATGGAACGAGCGCGGCAGCGACCACGGTGAGCTCAGGATGTCACCGCTGCTCTTGAAGGAACTCCACAGCACCCAGATCAGCGGCAGCCCCACCATGACGGCCCAGAGGACGAGAATGCCGTGCGAGAAGACGTTCAGCACCGCGCCCTCGGACCGGGGGCGCCCGGCGTCCCGCCCGCGCCGCCGCCCGGTCTCGGCCGCTTCCTTCGCGGGTACCGCGCCTGCTTCCGTCGTCATTCGTCGTACCCCTAGAACTCGATCCGCTCACGACGCGCGAAGCGCATGGTGAGCACGGCGAACAGCAGAGTCACGATGAGCATGGCGATGCCCATGGCCGAGGCGTAGCCGAATTGGCTGTCGCGGAAAGCGGTTTGATAGAGCCGCAGCGGGACGACGTCGGTCGCGCCGTCCGGGCCGCCCATGTTCACCGACATGATCTGCACCAGCGCGAAGGCGTCCATCGCGATGATGCCCATGTAGACCCAGCCGGTCTGCACGGTGTCCCACAGCAGCGGCAGGGTGATCCGGAAGAACGTATGGGCGCGGCCGGCGCCGTCCAGCAGCGCCGCCTCGTAGATGTCCCGGGGGATGGAGGCCATGGCGGCCGAGAAGAGGACCACATAGAAACCGACGTTCGCCCAGACCATCACCAGCATGATGCAGGCCAGCGCGATGCTCTTCTCCCCCAGCCAGGCGCTCTGCAGGGAGTCCAGACCCACGGACCCCAGCAGGGAGTTGAGCATGCCGTCCGAGGGATCGGGGTTGTAGATGTTGAACCAGATCACCGAAATGATGGTGATGGAGATGACCTGGGGGAAGAAGAAGACGAATTTGTAGAACTTCGATCCGCGCACCCCGGTGACCACCGCGCCCCGCCGTGCCCTGCCGCCGACATTGAGCATGAAGGCGAAGAACAGGCCGAGCGCCAGGGTCACGATGGGCACGAGCACCAGCATGATGACGTTGTGCTTGAGCGCGTTCCAGAATTCGTCGCTGTGCACGAGCTTGTCGTAGTTGTCGAACCCGATGTATTTCGCCGCACCCTTGAGACCGCTCCAGTCGGTCATCGCGATCTGGAACGCCTGGACGAACGGCGATATCACAAAGATCGCGTAGACCGCCAGCGGCAGGGCCAGGAACCCCGCGATGAACCGGTACTTGCCGTGCTGCATGCCGCCTCCCGGCCCTTGTCTCATCGGCCGCCGGACCCGTCAGGCCGACCGGTGGAACTTGGTGACGGAACTGTCCTTGGCGGTCTCGTCCGCGTACTGCTGCGTCTTCTTGATCCACTCGGCGGCCTTGAGGTCACCGGTGAGCAACTGGCTGGTCAGGCCGCCCATCTTCTCGTCCGTCAGCTTGGGGTACCACTCCTGCAACTGGATCATCAGCAGGTTCTGGTTGCCGCCCGCGCCCTTGACGGCCTGCGCGGCCGAGGCCAGGCCCGGGGAGAGCGAAGCGCCTTCGGCACCCTGCATGTTGCTGGTCAGGGAATGGACCTTCTGCGCGAAGTTCTGCGCGTGCTTCTTGGAGAGCATGATGCGCAGCAATTCCATGCCGCCCGTGGGGTTCTTGCCGCCCTTGGCGACGATGAACGGCTCGCTGGGCTCGGCGCGCAGCGTGCCGTGCGGCATCTTGTCGCCGGAGCCGCCGTCGAAGAGCGGGCCGACGGCCATGCCGAAGTCCTTGGGGGTGGTCGGGGTCGCCTCGTTCTCCACCCAGGAGCCGTTGGGGATGAAGACGGCCTTGCCCTTGGTCCAGGAGGTCTGGGCCTGGATATGGGTCAGGCCCTGGCTGCCCGCCAGGAAATACCCCTTGGCGGCGAGCTCCTCGTAGTGCCCGATGACCTGCTTGACCGCGTCGTTGGACGTCCAGGCGTTGGGCTCCAGATTGTCGATCGCGATCCACTTGTCCAGGCCGCCGATCTTGGCGATCTGCGGGAAGATGTTGAAGTGGACGTAGTAGGGGTACTTGCCCGGGTAGGTCCAGGGCGCGATGCCCGCCTTCTTGATCTCCTCACAGAGCTTGATCATGTCGTCGAGGGACTTCGGGTAGCTCCATCCCTTGTCCGACAGCAGCTTCTGGGAATACCAGGTGCCGTAGACGGTGAAGGCGTAATAGAGGACGTCGAAGGCGTCCTTGTGCTTGCCCTTCTCGATGGCGCTCGGATAGAGGATGTCCCGGACCTTCTTCTTGGGATCGTCCGGCGAGGCCGCGTCGAGCAGCGGGGTGAGGTCGAGCAACTGCCCTTGTGAGGACAGCTTGTTCATGTCCAGGTGGTCGGCGCCGGAGTTGTCGATGACATCCGGAGGATTGCCGCCGGCGAAGCGGGGCTGGAGCTTGGGGCCGATCTGCTGGGTGCCGGTGTGCTTGACCTCGGCGCCGTAGGTGGACTTGTAATCGGCCTCGGCGTCCTTGGCGTACTGATCACCCAGGCCGCCCTTGAAGATGAACGCGTCGAGCGGGGCGCCGTTCTTGACGCCGAGCGGATTCTTCTCCGACTTCTTGCCCTGATCGCCCTTGTCATCGCTCTTGTCGTCGCTGCCACCACCGGTGGCGCACGCGGTGAGCACACTCATGGACGGCACCGCGATCAGACCGAGTGCCGCGGTCCGCTTGACCAGATCTCTCCGGCTGAATTCCGATGTGGATCCCATGCTCAAGTCCTCGCCTTCTCCAGGACTCAGGCGGTGTGGCGGTCTTTCCCTCGCGCACCGTGCGAACCGGCCAAGGACGAAGGGCCCGACACCGCGGGTCAGTTGAAGCTTGGTGTGCTGGGTGTGCGCCGGGATCGGTGCCGCTCCCACGGCGCTCCCGTCCGCCGCTCTCCCCCGGATCCGCCGCGGCGGCCTGCGGGCCGCCCCGGACGCCGACAGGTATAGTCCACTTCACATCAACTGGGCAAGATCGAAAGCGGCTTTGACCGTCAGTCTTTCCCGAGTTGAGACCTCCTCAACCTACGCCGCCCCACGGCGACACCAACATCCGGACCCTTGACACCACTGGCGTCTCACGCCCTACTTATTTCTGCGCGACTCGGTTGACAACGTTGTCGGTGATGGCCGGTGGCTTGTCGGTGGCTGTCGGTTTCGTGGAGAGGCGAGGGATGCGGCAGAGTCAGCGACAGGGATTCCGCCACCGGTGGCGTACGCTCACCCGCCCCCTGGCCCTCCTCACCGCCGCCCTGGTGGTGACGACCACTCAGACTCCGCACGGGGCCGCGGCCCTGGCCGCGGCGGCCGCCGCGCGGGAGCAGGCCGCCTCCCAGCGCTTCAGCTCCTCCTTCGAGCCGGGCGAGCCGCAGCCCGATTGGCGCAACGCCGTGGAGAGAGGGCCCGACGGCCGGCCGCGGGCTGCCGGGATAGACGGCAGCGACGCCGCGGGCATCCCCGGCAACATCACCGACAAGGTCACCGCCGTCCGGGCGAGCGGGGAGAACGCCGGGGCCGGGGAGGTCAAGGAGAACCTGATCGACGGCGAGCCCACGACCAAGTGGCTCACCTTCGACCGGACGCCCTGGCTGGAATTCGAGCTGTCCGAGCCGGCCACGGCCGTGCGCTACGCGCTGACCTCCGCCAATGACGCCCCCGGGCGGGACCCCAGGGACTGGACGCTCAAGGGCTCCGACGACGGACACAGCTGGACGGTGCTGGACGAGCGCAAGGACGTCCTCTTCGGAAAGCGCCTCCAGACCAAGGAGTTCTCCTTCACCAACCGCACCGCCTACCGGCAGTACCGGCTGGACATAACGCGCAACGACGGGGACGGCATCACCCAGCTGGCCGACCTCCAGCTGGCGACCGCGGACACCGGCGGCCCACCGCCCCCGGACATGCGCAGCTACGTCGACAGCGGGCCCACCGGCTCGTCGACGGCCAAGCCGCGCGCGGGCTTCACCGGCACCCACGCCCTGCGCTACGGAGGCAGACACCAGGCCACCGGGCACGCGTACGCCTACAACAAGATCTTCGCCGTGAAGGTCGAGGTCACCCCGGAGACCCTGCTCTCCTACAAGATCTTCCCCTCGATGCCCGAGGCCGATCCGCGCTATCCGGCCACCCATGCCGCGCTCGACCTCGCCTTCACCGACGGCACCTATCTGAGCGAGCTGGGCGCCGTCGACCAGCACGGCGCGCGCCTCACGCCGCAGGGCCAGGCCGACTCCAAGACCCTCTACGTCAACCAGTGGAACGCCAAGGAGTCGCGGATCGGCGCGGTCGCCGCGGGCAAGACCGTCGCCCGGGTGCTCGTCGCCTACGACTCGCCGGTCGGCCCGGCGCGCTTCCGCGGCTGGGTGGACGACATCTCGCTCGCCCCCGCGCCCGTGGAGAAGCCCGCGGCGCACCTGGCGGACTACGCCGTGACCACGCGCGGCACGCATTCCAGCTCGACCTTCTCGCGCGGCAACACCTTCCCCGCCACCGCCGTCCCCCATGGCTTCAACTTCTGGACCCCCGTCACCAACGCCGGCTCGACGGACTGGCTCTACCAGTACGCCGCGGCGAACAACGCCGACAACCTCCCCACCATCCAGGCCTTCAGCGCCAGCCACGAACCGAGCCCCTGGATGGGCGACCGGCAGACCTTCCAGGTGATGCCGTCGGCCGCCACCGGCACCCCGGACGCCGGGCGGACGGCCCGCGCGCTCCCCTTCCACCACTCCCACGAGATCGCGAAGCCGCACTACTACGGCGTCACCTTCGACAACGGCCTGAAGTCCGAGATCGTCCCCAGCGACCACGCGGCCCTGATGCGTTTCACCTTTCCGGGTGAGAACGCCAGCGTCATCCTGGACAACGTCCGGGACCAGGGAGGGCTGACGCTCGACCCCGGCCACGGCGTGATCACCGGCTACTCCGACGTGCGCAGCGGGCTCTCCACCGGCGCGGGACGACTCTTCGTCTACGGCGTCTTCGACGCGCCCGTCACCGCCGGCGGCAAGCTCGGCGGCCCTCCCGACCTCCCGTCCAGCGCGATCAGCTCGGCCGACCCGGACGGCACGCGGCGCGCGGACGACGAGGGCAGCCGGGGTGACGGCGTCACCGGCTATCTGCGCTTCAAGCCGGGCCAGGACCACACGGTGACGCTGCGCATCGCGACCTCCCTCATCGGCGTCGACCAGGCGAAGGCCAACCTCGACCAGGAGATCCCGGCCGGCAGCTCCTTCGAAGAGGTCCACGACCGCGCCCGCGCCGCGTGGGACGAGGTCCTGGGCCGGGTCGAGGTCGAGGGAGCGAGCCGGGACCAGCTCACCACGCTCTACTCCAGCCTCTACCGCCTCTACCTCTATCCCAACTCGGGCTTCGAGAACACCGGCTCGGCCGCGCATCCCCACAGCCGCTACGCCAGCCCCTTCAGCCCGCCCGCCGGCGAGTCCACCCCGACCCGTACCGGCGCGAAGATCGTCGACGGCGAGGTCTACGTCAACAACGGCTTCTGGGACACCTACCGCACCGCCTGGCCCGCGTACGCCCTGCTGACCCCGGGGCGGGCGGGCAAGCTCATCGACGGCTTCGTCCAGCAGTACAAGGACGGCGGCTGGATCTCCCGCTGGTCCTCCCCCGGCTACGCCGACCTGATGACCGGCACGAGTTCGGACGTCGCCTTCGCCGACGCCTACGCCAAGGGCGTCGGCTTCGACGCCGAGGCGGCGTACGCGGCGGCGCTGAAGAACGCCACGGTGGCGCCGCCCAATCCCGGCGTGGGCCGCAAGGGCATGGAGACCTCCGTCTTCCTCGGCTACACCAGCACCACGACGCGGGAGGGCATGTCCTGGGCGCTGGAGGGCTATCTCAACGACTACGGGCTCGGGCGGATGGGCCAGGCGCTGTACGCGAAGACCCACAAGGCCCGCTACCGCGACGAGTCGGCCTATTTCCTGAACCGCGCCCGGAACTACGTCAAGCTCTTCGACCCCGCCGTCGGCTTCTTCCAGGGCAAGGGCCCGGACGGCACCTGGCGGCTGCCGCCCCAGCAGTACGACCCCCGCGTCTGGGGCAACGACTACACCGAGACCAACGGCTGGAACTTCGCCTTCCACGCCCCGCAGGACACCCGGGGCCTGGCCGGTCTCTACGGCGGCAGGGCCGGCCTCGCGAAGAAGCTCGACGCCTTCTTCGCCACTCCCGAGACCGGCTCTCCCGAGTTCGCCGGTTCGTACGGCGGGGTCATCCACGAGATGACCGAGGCCCGGGACGTCCGCATGGGGATGTACGGCCACAGCAACCAGGTCTCGCACCACATCGCCTACATGTACGACGCGACCGGCCGGCCCTGGCGGACGCAGGAGAAGGTCCGCGAGGTGCTGTCCCGCCTCTACCTCGGCAGCGAGATCGGCCAGGGCTACCCGGGCGACGAGGACAACGGCGAGATGTCGGCGTGGTACGTCTTCAGCGCCCTCGGCTTCTATCCGCTGGTGATGGGCAGCGGGGAGTACGCGATCGGGTCGCCGCTGTTCACGCGGGCCACCGTCCATCTGGAGAACGGGCGCGACCTGGTCGTGAAGGCACCGCGCAACAGCGCCCGCAACGTCTATGTGCAGGGCCTGCGGGTGAACGGCGAGAAGTGGACGTCGACGGCGCTCCCGCACTCCGTGGTGGCGAAGGGCGGGACGCTGGAGTTCACCATGGGCCCCCGGCCCTCGTCCTGGGGCAGCGGCAAGGACGCGGGGCCCACCTCCCTCACCCAGGGCGACGCGGTGCCGGAGCCGGAGGGCGATCTGACGGCACCGGGCACCTCGGCGCTCACGGACAACACCTCGGCCACGGAGGCGACGTTCACCGTGGCACCGCTGGAGGTGCCGTCCGGCTCGCGCGTGACCTCCTACACCCTCACGTCGGCCGACCGCACCAAGGCTCCGGGCGGCTGGGTGCTCAAGGGGTCGACGGACGGCGAGACCTGGACGGAGGTCGACCGGCGCGCGGGCGAGTCCTTCGCCTGGGACCGGCAGACCCGGGTGTTCTCGGTGCGCACACCGGGCTTCTTCCGCCACTACCGCCTGGAGACGGTGGCCGGTGAGGGCACACTCGCTGAGATCGAGCTGATCGGCCCGAGATCCCCACATAGTGATTGACAGGTAAAGAAAATGTGAAAGATCATGGAGTCTCTGCGGCGGGCCCGGACCGGGCCCGCCGTTCTTCACCTGAGACCTCCTGGAGACCCACGTGGCTCGACTCCCCGGCCGTACGCGCGCCGCGCGTCGCATCGCGACCGCGGCCATAGCCGCCGCCGTGCTCGGCACCACCGCCGGCACGGCCATGGCCGACGGCCCCTCGGCCGCTCCCGCCCAGGGCGCGGCCAAGTCGGCGGCCAAGCTCGCCGCCGACACCTCCGCCAAGCACCGCTCCGAGGCGCTGCGCGGCGAGGCGAAGTCCGGCGACTACCCCAAGTCGGGCGCGCAGGCCCCCAGGTCCGCCGCCCCGCGCCTGGCCGCCCCGCGCAGCAAGGTCAAGGCCGACGGCCCGTCCGTCGACGCCCCGTTCTTCCCGCTGAGCGCCGTCAACAACGACGACCTCTACTTCTACTGGCCGGACGGCAAGGGCGGCATCACGCCCAAGGAGTTCGTCACCGGCAACTGGGGCAGGATCAACGCCGCGGCGCGGGTCGACAACGACCGGGACGGCCTGAGCGAGGCCCTCTACGTCCGGGACAACGACCAGAACATCATCTACGCCACCGCGAACAACTCGAAGGTCGTCGCGGACGACTGGGGCCAGTACGACCAGTTCATCTCCCCGGGCAACCTGGGCGGCGCGGGCGAGTCCGACATCCTGGTCCGTGACCGCGAGGGCGTCCTGTGGCTCTACCTCGCCTACCCCGACGGCACCCTGACGGGCCGTAAGAAGGTCGGTCCGGGCTGGGGCCAGTACACCGAGATCCAGGGCCGCGGCGACCTCACCGGTGACGGCAAGACCGACATCGTCGCGCGCGACAAGGACGGTGTGCTGTGGCTCTACAAGGGCACCGGCGACTACACCAAGCCCTTCGAGACCAAGCAGCGCATCGGCGGCGGCTGGAACCAGTTCAACAAGCTGGCGGCCACCGGTGACGTGGACCAGGACGGCAAGGCCGACCTGATCGCCCGCGACAACGACGGTGCCCTGTGGCTCTACCGCGGCACGGGCAAGGCGTCCCAGCCGTTCGAGACCAAGGTCAAGATCGGCAACTCCGGCTGGAACCAGTACCGGATGCTCTTCTGATGGCGCGTCACTTCAGGTGACCTCCGCGCGGCCCGGATCGAAGTGATTCCGGGCCGCGCCCCGCCCTCACGCGGTGCGGCGGCGACGCAGGGCCAGGCGGACCAGTGACCGCACGGGCCGCCCCAGGGCCAGCGCCAGACCGGCGACGGGCAGCGTGAGCAGCACGATCTGGAGGCACGCCGAGACCGTGCCGAGGACGGGGAAGCCGGCCGTGCCCGCCCGTGTCACCAGCAGGCCGGCCGTCCGCCAGTCGGAGCGCAGCAGTTGGGGCAGGTTGACGAGCACCATGCCCAGCTGGAGGGTGAGGGCCGGCACCAGGAACATGACCCACACCGCGACGACGACCTGCGGCCACCGCTTGAGCGCCCGGAGCCGCTCGTCCTGCGGGCGGCGGAGCACGAAGCGCTTCAGGATGGGCCCGATGTATTTGAAGAGGTCGGGGATGCCGACCAGGTCCGCGACGATGTAATAGCCGTCGAAGCGCAGCGTGGGAAGAAGCTGCTGGATCATTTCCAGGTGGACGGAGAGGATCGCCACCAGGAGCAGCGGGTTTCCGGTCGGCACGTACAGCGCGAGCAGGCCGAGGACGAAGAGCGCGTTGAAATAGACGCCGCCCAGGTCGGCCCGGATCCGCCCGGCGCGCCCCAGGCGGTAGGAATCGGTGATGTCGGTGTAGAAGGCGGGCCACACCAGATAGATGCCGCATCCCATCGCACCCGGCCGGGCGCCTCCGTAGCGGCAGGCCGCGCCGTGGCCCATTTCGTGGAACACGCAGGAGGCGATGGCCAGGAGGACGACGAGCAGCACGTCGGCCGGGGACGTCAGGACCGCCCGCAGCGCGGCTCCGCTGTCCTGGGTCATCCACAGCCACACCTCGCCGCCGGCGAACGTGCCGAGGGCGGCGAGCACCGGCACCGGGTGGAACAGCCAGGCGAACAGCCCGGAGAGGAACCATGTGACGCGCCGCGGCAGCACGGCCAGCCGGAAGCGGAAGGCGAGGAAAGGGTCGCTCTTGCGCGTGGGCGGGGGCGGTGAGCCGTCGCTGTAGGTCGTCAGGCCGAGCGGGACGAGCTTCTTGTCGATGAGGTAGACGATGTGTTCCGCGGTGAAGCCCCGGCCCGTCTCCCGGCTGAGCTGCTCGGCGACGCGCTCCAGTGGCTGCCCGTCGAGTGCGCGGGCGAGTTGGTAGAGCAGGGCCGGCAGGCGTACGACCTGCCCGTCCGGGCGGCAGACCAGGTGGGGCGGCTCGCGGTATCCGGAATCCTCGAACTCGCCGACCAGTTCCGTGCCGGGCACCAGCGCGGGCAGTGACATGGGCGCTCTCCGTAGGGGGACAGAGTGCGGGGGAGGACCGGGCGCGCCCGGTCCTCCCCCGTGCGTACGACGTGCGGGTGGCGCGCGTACGACGGACCGTCAGACGGTCAGTGGCTGGAGATGGCCGCCGGGGTGCAGGTCACGGTGGCGGCGGGGTTCTCGGAGCCGAGGCCGAGCGAGCCGAGGAGGCCCGGGGTGCCCTGCCGGTCGATGGACTGGCAGTTGGACAGGATCGTGGTGCCGTGGTCGCTCGGCGGCACGGCGACGAGGTTGCCGCCGCCAGCGGCCGTGGCGGAGCTGCTGCTGGAGCTGCCGGCGCCCGCTCCGGCGCCGCCGCCGTCCGGGTCGCCGAAGCCGAGCGGGGTGGCCATGATGCCCATGACGGTCCGCTCGGGCAGCACCTCGCCCGCCACGTCGGCGAGTTCCTCGAAGCTGATGGTGTTGTCCATTCCATTCCCCTTCTGTAAGTGCCTGAATTGGCTCAATGACTGGAGATGGCCGCGGGAATGCACGTCGTCGTATAGCCGGGATCCCGGGAAGCGAGTCCCAGGAAGACGAGGAGCGGAGGACTTCCCGCGTTCTGCCGGTACTGGCAGGCGTAGGCGACCGTCGTGCCGTGGTCGGACTTCACCATGGCCGGGTAGACCGGCTGGTCGGATCCCGCCGACAGCACACTCGACAGCACGAGCCGCTGGGGAAGCTCCTCGCCCGAAAGGCAGGCGAGCTCCCCGAAAGTGATGGCGGTTCCCATAGCAATTTCCCTCCCTGGGGAGCGACATCGTCCCGGCATCGACCCCTGTCGGAGACTAACCAGGAATGGAATGGCCAACACTTTCCCAACCCCCCGATCACCCTTACGAGTTGGGAGAGCCTCACGGGGTTGTCGAAAACGCGGCGAGGGCCGCACCCCGTACGAGACGGGGTGCGGCCCTCGATCGGCCTTGCGGAGCCGCTTACTTGCGGATCAGCGAGCGCAGCACGTACTGCATGATGCCGCCGTTGCGGTAGTAGTCGGCCTCACCGGGGGTGTCGATGCGGACGACCGCGTCGAACTCCACGCCGGTGTCGGTGGTGACCTTGACCGTGCGCGGGGTGGTGCCGTTGTTCAGCTCCTCCACGCCGGTGAAGGAGAAGGTCTCCTCGCCGGTCAGGCCGAGCGACTCGGCCGAGGCGCCCTCGGGGAACTGCAGGGGCAGGACGCCCATGCCGATGAGGTTCGAGCGGTGGATGCGCTCGTAGGACTCGGCGATGACGGCCTTGACGCCGAGCAGCGCGGTGCCCTTGGCGGCCCAGTCGCGGGACGAGCCGGAGCCGTACTCCTTGCCGGCCAGGACGACCAGCGGGATGCCCTGCTCGATGTAGTTGCGCGAGGCGTCGTAGATGAACGACACCGGGGCGTCGGCCTTGGTGAAGTCGCGGGTGAAGCCGCCCTCGGTGCCCGGCGCGATCTGGTTGCGCAGGCGGATGTTGGCGAACGTGCCGCGGATCATGACCTCGTGGTTGCCGCGGCGCGAGCCGTAGCTGTTGAAGTCACGGCGCTCGACACCGTGCTCGGTGAGGTACTTGCCGGCCGGGGTGTCGGCCTTGATGGCACCGGCCGGGGAGATGTGGTCGGTGGTGACCGAGTCGCCCAGCTTCGCCAGGACGCGGGCGCCGGCGATGTCGGAGACCGGGGTGGTCTCCATCGTCATGCCCTCGAAGTACGGGGGCTTGCGGACGTAGGTGGACTCGGCGTCCCACTCGAAGGTGTTGCCGGTCGGGATCGGCAGCGCCTGCCACTGGGCGTCGCCCGCGAAGACGTCCTGGTAGGACTTGTTGAACATGTCCTCGCCGATGGCGTTGGCCACGACGTCGTTGACCTCGGCCTCGGAGGGCCAGATGTCCTTGAGGAAGACCGGGTTGCCGTCGGTGTCGGTGCCCAGGGCGTCCTTGGTGATGTCCACCTTCATGGAGCCCGCGATGGCGTACGCGACGACCAGCGGCGGGGAGGCCAGGTAGTTCATCTTGACGTCGGGGTTGATCCGGCCCTCGAAGTTGCGGTTGCCGGAGAGCACCGAGGTGACGGCCAGGTCGTGCTCGTTGACGGCCTTGGAGACCTCCTCCGGCAGCGGGCCGGAGTTGCCGATGCAGGTGGTGCAGCCGTAGCCGACGAGGTTGAAGCCGACCTTGTCGAGGTAGGGGGTCAGGCCCGCCTTGTCGAAGTAGTCGGTGACGACCTTGGAGCCCGGGGCGAGGGTGGTCTTGACCCACGGCTTGCGGGTAAGGCCCTTCTCGACCGCCTTCTTGGCCACGAGCGCGGCGGCGACCATGACGTAGGGGTTCGAGGTGTTGGTGCAGGAGGTGATCGCGGCGACGGTGACGGCGCCGTGGTCGATCTCGTACGTGCTGCCGTCGGGGGCCGTGACCGTGGTCGGGCGGCTCGGGACGCCGTTGGTGGAGGCCGGGGCGTCGGAGGCCGGGAAGGACTCCTTGCCCGCCTCGTCGTCGTCCTCGACGTAGTTGCGGACGTCCAGCGCGAACTGCTGGGCGGCGTTGGCCAGGACGATGCGGTCCTGCGGGCGCTTCGGGCCGGCGATGGAGGGGACGACGGTTGCGAGGTCCAGCTCCAGCTTCTCGGAGAAGTCCGGCTCGGCGGCCGGGTCCAGCCACAGGCCCTGCTCCTTGGCGTACGCCTCGACGAGCGCGACCTGCTGCTCGGAGCGGCCGGTGAGCTTGAGGTAGTTCAGCGTCTCGCCGTCGATCGGGAAGATCGCGGCGGTGGAGCCGAACTCCGGCGACATGTTGCCGATGGTGGCGCGGTTGGCCAGCGAGGTGGCGGCGACGCCCTCGCCGTAGAACTCGACGAACTTGCCGACGACGCCGTGCTTGCGCAGCATCTCGGTGATGGTGAGCACCAGGTCGGTGGCGGTGGTGCCGGCGGGCAGCTCGCCGGTCAGCTTGAAGCCGACGACGCGCGGGATGAGCATGGAGACCGGCTGGCCGAGCATCGCGGCCTCGGCCTCGATGCCGCCGACGCCCCAGCCCAGCACGCCGAGGCCGTTGACCATGGTGGTGTGCGAGTCGGTGCCGACGAGGGTGTCGGGGTACGCCTGGCCGCCTCGGACCATGACGGTGCGGGCCAGGTGCTCGATGTTCACCTGGTGGACGATGCCGGTGCCCGGGGGGACGACCTTGAACTCGTCGAAGGCGGTCTGGCCCCAGCGCAGGAACTGGTAGCGCTCCTTGTTGCGGCCGTACTCCAGCTCGACGTTCTGGCCGAAGGCGTCCTTCGTGCCGAACTTGTCGGCGATGACGGAGTGGTCGATGACCAGCTCGGCCGGGGCCAGCGGGTTGATCTTCGCCGGGTCGCCGCCGAGCTCCTTGACGGCCTCACGCATGGTGGCGAGGTCCACGACGCAGGGCACGCCGGTGAAGTCCTGCATGATCACGCGGGCCGGCGTGAACTGGATCTCCTGGCTGGGCTGGGCCTGCGAGTCCCAGTTGCCCAGCGCGCGGATGTGGTCGGCGGTGATGTTCGCGCCGTCCTCCGTGCGGAGCAGGTTCTCCAGCAGCACCTTCAGGCTGTAGGGAAGGCGCGCGGCGCCCTCGACCTTGTCCAGCCGGAAGATCTCGTACGACTCGTCGCCCACGCGCAGCGTGCTGCGGGCGTCGAAGCTGTTCGCCGACACGACAGTCTCCTTCATGCATGAATTCGCGTACTGCGGCAATCCTGCCGTCACGGGTTCGCGCCAATCCGCTAAGGTGTGCCTTAGTTAGGCATGCCTTACTGGCGCGACAGCGGTACGCCTCTCGGCAGATATCTCGATGTCGAGATAACTCTAGTACATCGCCGCGTCACGGTCATGTCCCGGCTGGCCCCGATACGCCCCGGCAGGCCGTCACCGGTCGTCGTCGGCGTCGTCCCGGGCGGCGCGCGAGCCCGCCTCCTCCTGCCGGCCGCGCTGCCGCTCCTGCTGGTGCTGGCGCTCCTGACGCTCCTGCTCCTTGGCGCCGAGCGTCTCCTCCGTCATGTCGTCCACGTACCGCGGGTCGCGCTCCCTGTCGGTCATGCCGGCCCTCCTCGACGAGGTGGATCAGGCGGGTCAGGCGGGTCGCCCCCGCCCCGATCAGCGTGGCACGGGGGCCTCCGGGTGCGCATGTCGGGCGGCCCCGCCCACCGGAGGACCGGCCACCCCGGCGCACGGAGGCGAGCACCCGCTCGCGACGGCATGCGATGCGCCCGGCGGGTGGGAAAGGAGCGGCGGCGGTGTCTGGTCGCGCGTCACACGGGGAAGGCAATGACCGTCAGGAATACGACACAACACGACAGCTCGGCGGCAGGTCAGAGCCCCCACAGGAAGAAATCTCATATCTGAGATACCGTCTGACTCATGACAGACGCCTACCTCGCCCGCATCGGCAAGCTCATCCGTGACGCGCGGCAGCACCGCGGCTGGACACAGTCCCAGCTCGCAGACGCCCTCGGCACCAGCCAGAGCGCCGTCAATCGCATCGAGCGGGGAAATCAGAACATCAGCCTTGATATGATCGCCAGGATCGGCGAGGCGCTGGACAGCGAGATCGTCTCCCTCGGATACGCGGGACCCATGCATCTGAGGGTCGTCGGCGGCCGCCGTCTCTCCGGCGCCATCGACGTCAAGACCAGCAAGAACGCCTGTGTGGCGCTGCTGTGCGCGACGCTCCTCAACGCGGGCCGCACGACGCTGCGCAGGGTCGCCCGGATCGAGGAGGTCTACCGCATCCTGGAGGTCCTCGGCAGCATCGGCGTCCGGGCCCGCTGGATCAACGACGGCAACGACCTGGAGATCGTCCCGCCCACCGAGCTCGACCTCGCGGCGATGGACACCGAGGCCGCCCGCCGCACCCGCAGCGTGATCATGTTCCTCGGGCCGCTGCTGCACCGGATGGACCACTTCAAGATCCCGTACGCGGGCGGCTGCGACCTCGGCACCCGGACCGTGCAGCCGCACATGACGGCCCTGCGCCACTTCGGCCTCGAGGTCACCGCCACCGACGGCACCTACCACGCGCAGGTCGACCGTTCGGTCGCACCCACCCGGGCGATCGTGCTGACCGAGCGCGGCGACACCGTCACCGAGAACGCGCTGCTGGCCGCCGCCCGCCACGACGGCGTGACCGTCATCCGCAACGCCAGCTCCAACTACATGGTCCAGGACCTCTGCTTCTTCCTGGAGGAGCTCGGCGTCAAGGTCGAGGGCATCGGCACCACCACCCTCACCGTGCACGGCGTCGCCACCATCGACCGGGACGTCGACTACGCGCCCTCCGAGGACCCGGTGGAGGCCATGAGCCTGCTGGCCGCCGCCGTCGTCACCGAGTCCGAGCTGACGATCCGCCGCGTCCCCGTGGAGTTCATGGAGATCGAGCTCGCCGTCCTGGAGGAGATGGGCCTCGACCACGAGCGCAGCCCGGAATACCCGGCGGACAACGGCCGCACGCGCCTGCTCGACCTGACCGTGCGCCCCTCCAAGCTGCGGGCGCCGATCGACAAGATCCACCCGATGCCGTTCCCCGGCCTCAACATCGACAACGTGCCGTTCTTCGCGGCCATCGCCGCCTCCGCGCAGGGCCAGACCCTCATCCACGACTGGGTCTACGACAACCGCGCCATCTACCTCACCGACCTCAACCGCCTCGGCGCCGACGTCAAGCTCCTCGACCCCCACCGCGTGCTCGTCGAGGGCCCGACCCGCTGGCGCTCCGCCGAGATGATGTGCCCGCCCGCGCTGCGCCCCGCCGTGGTCGTCCTGCTGGCGATGATGGCGGCGGAGGGCACGTCGGTGCTGCGCAACGTCTATGTGATCAACCGCGGCTACGAGGACCTCGCGGAGCGGCTCAACTCGATCGGCGCGCAGATCGAGATCTTCCGCGACATCTAGGACGGCCCGGACGCGACGGATCTGAAAGGGAGTGACCGGCGTGGCGACACGTGCCGATCTGGTGGTGGCCCTCAAGGAGGGGCGGCTGGCCTTCGAGCTCGGGGAGGGGACGGGCGACTGCCCGTACGGCCCCGGGGACCCGCTGCGGGCCGCCTGGCTGCGCGGGTTCGCCGCGGCCCGCGAGGAGCGGGCGGCCGAGGAGGAGCACGGCGGCTGACGGCCCGGCTACGGCAGTACGGCGATGCCGTCCAGCTCGACCAGCGCCGCCTCGTCCCAGAGCCGGGTCACGCCGATGACCGCCATGGCCGGGTAGTCCCGGCCGGCCGACCGGCGCCAGATGCGGCCGAGTTCGGCGGCGTGGGCGCGGTAGGCCGCGACGTCGGTGGTGTGGACGGTGACCCGGGCGAGGTGGTGCGGTGCGCCGCCGGCGGCGCGGAGCGCGGCGAGGAGGTTGGCCAGCGCCCGCGCGAACTGCTCCGGCAAGCCGCCCGGCACCACCGCCCCGGCACCGTCGAGCGCCGTCTGCCCCGCGAGGAACACCAGCCGCCCGCCGGTCGCCGTCACCGCGTGCGAGAAGCCGGAAGGGGGCGAAAGCTCGCCGGGGTTGACCCGGCACAGGGCGCCGTCCGGATCCGGCGCGGGCGGTGGGTTCATCGGTAGAGCTCCTTCGCGATGACCGTGCGCTGGACCTCGGTGGCACCTTCGTAGACGCGCGGGGCGCGGACCTCGCGGTAGAGGTGTTCGAGGAGGTGGCCGCGGAGCAGCGCGCGGGCGCCGTGGATCTGGACGGCCGCGTCCACCACGTACTGCGCGGTCTCCGTGGCGAACAGCTTGGCCATCGCCGAGCGGGCCGCGACGCCGGGCTCCCCCGCGTCGAGAGCCGCGGCCGCCGCGTACACCAGGAGGGCCGCGGCCTCGGTCCGGGTGGCCATCTCGGCGAGCTGGTGGGAGACGGCCTGGAGGTCCTTCAGCGGGCCGCCGAACGCCCGGCGTCCGCCCGCGTGGTCCACGGCCGCGCCGAGCGCGGCCCGTGCCATGCCGACGGCGAACGCCCCCACGCTCGGCCGGAACACCTCCAGCGTGCCCATGGCGACGCGGAAACCGCCGCCCACCTCCCCGACGACGTCCTCCGGCTCCGCGCGGACCCCGTCGAAAGTGAGCGTGCCGACCGGGTGCGGGCTCAGCATCTCCAGCGGACGCCCGCCGAGGCCCGGCCGGCCACCGGGGACCAGGAAGGCGGTGATGCCCCGGGAGCGGGCGCCGGGTCCGGTACGGGCGAAGACGGTGTGCAGGTCGGCGTCGGGCGCGTTGGAGATCCAGCACTTCTCCCCGGTGAGCCGCCAGCCGCCACCGTCGGGCTCGGCCCGCAGCTCCAGGGCGGCCGCGTCCGACCCCGCCCCCGGCTCGCTCAGCGCGAACGCGGCGACGGCGCGGCCCGCCACCACCTCGGGCAGCCAGCGCGAGCGCTGCGCCTCGGTGCCGTAGCGGGCGACCGGCGCGGCACCGAGACCCTGGAGGGCGAGGGCCGTCTCGGCCTCCGTGCACTCCATGGCGAGCGATTCGCGCAGCAGGCACAGGTCCATGGCGCGTACGTGCCGGTCCGCCGGGAAGAGCCGGGCCAGGAGCCCGAGTTCACCGAGGGCGGCGACGAGCGGGCGGTTGACCCGGCCGGGCTCGCCCGCGGCGGCGAGCGGCCGCAGCCGGCGCGCGGCGAGGGCCCGCAGCTCCGCGCACCAGGCACGCTGTCCCGGGTCGAGGGCGAACGAAGGGGGCACCGGCGACCTCCCTCCCGGTCTGCTCGGTCGCTTATCGCGCTGTGTTGACTGCCGTCACCAACTCGCTACGCTGACAGCGGATCCCTGCGGCTGGCAAGACCCCGTCCCTCCCATTCCTCGGCACGAGGGGGCGCCTCGGCGATGGAGCTCGAGCCGTCGGCCCATGTCGACACCTTCCCCCGCGACCACCTCCCGCCCGCGGGCCAGTGGCCCGTGCTCCGCTTCGACCTGGCCGGCTCTCCCCCGCTGCGCTACCCCGCCCGGCTCAACTGCGGTGCGGAGCTGCTGGACACGACGGTGGACCGGCTGGGCGCTGACCGGCCCGCGGTGCTCGACCGAGCGGGCGGCGGCTGGTCGTACGGGGAACTGAGCGGGCACGTCGACCGGATCGCCCACACGCTCACCGGCGACCTCGGTGTGGTGCCCGGCAACCGCGTGCTGCTGCGCGGCCCCACCACGCCCTGGCTCGCGGCCTGCTGGCTGGCGGTGATGAAGGCGGGGGCCGTGGCGGTGACCGTGCTCGCCGCGCACCGCCCGCAGGAGCTGGCGACGGTCTGCGAACTCGCCCGGATACGGCACGCGTTGTGCGACAGCCGGTCGCTGGCGGACCTGGAACGGGCGTCCGTGGCCTCCTTACGGGTCACGCCGTACGGCGGAAGCACACCCGGCGACCTTCTGCGGCTGGCCGCGGACAAACCCTCATCGTACGCACCGGTCGCGACCTCCGCCGACGACGTCGCCCTGATCGCCTTCACCTCCGGCACCACCGGACGGCCCAAAGGCTGCGTCCACTTCCACCGGGACGTGCTCGCGGTCGCCGACACCTTCTCCGCGCGGGTGCTGCGGCCCCGCCCCTCGGACGTCTTCGCGGGCAGCCCGCCGCTCGGCTTCACCTTCGGGCTCGGCGGCCTGGTGCTCTTCCCGCTGCGGGCGGGCGCGGCGGCGCTGCTCGCCGACTGGCACGGCCCCGAACGACTGCTGGAGGACATCGAACGGCACGGCGTCTCCGTGCTGTTCACCGCGCCGACCGCCTACCGCGCCATGCTCGCCCGGCTGGGCGCCTACGACACCTCGTCCCTGCGCCGGTGCGTCTCCGCGGGCGAACACCTGCCGGCCGCGCTCTGGCACGCCTGGCGGCGGGCCACCGGCCTGCGGCTCATCAACGGCATCGGCGCCACCGAGATGCTGCACATCTTCATCTCCGCCGCCGACGAGGACGCGCGGCCCGGCACCACCGGCCTCCCGGTGCCCGGTTACGAGGCACGCGTCGTCGACACGGACGGGCGGCCCGTGCCGGACGGCGAACCGGGACTGCTGGCCGTACGCGGCCCCACCGGCTGCCGCTACCTCGCCGACGACCGGCAGCGCGCGTACGTGCGGGACGGCTGGAACCTCACCGGCGACACCTATGTCCGCGAGCCCGACGGCTACTTCCGCTACGTCGCCCGCGCCGACGACATGATCGTCTCGGCAGGCCACAACATCGCGGGCCCCGAGGTCGAGGAGGCGCTGCTGCGCCATCCCCACGTGCTGGAGGCGGCCGTCGTCGGACGGCCGGACGAGCGGCGGGGCGAGGCCGTCGTCGCCCATGTGGTCCTGCGGGCGGGTGTGCCCCGCACCGCGGAAACCGTCGAGGCGCTGCGGGAGTTCACCAAAAAGGAGATCGCCCCGTACAAGTGCCCTCGCGAGATCGAGTTCCACGATGCCCTGCCCCGCACGCCCACCGGCAAGCTGCAGCGCTTCCGACTGCGTACCGGAGCTTTACAGTTTCCCCGTGACTGACCAGCAACCACCCCATACTCCCCGGTCCCTCATCGTCACTTTCTACGGCGCGTACGGACGCACGCGCGCCGAACAGCCGGGCCGCACCGTGCCGATCGCGGCACTGATCCGGTTGCTGGCCACCGTGGGCGTGGACGCGCCCTCGGTACGGTCCGCCGTCTCACGGCTCAAACGCCGCGGGCTGCTGGTCGCGGGCCGCACCCCGCAGGGCGCGGCGGGATACGGGCTGTCCGACGCGGCCCGGCAGCTGCTCGACGACGGCGACCGGCGCGTCTACGGCCGCGCGGCGACGCGCCCGGCGTCCGGCTGGCTGCTGGCCGTCTTCTCGGTGCCCGAGGAGGAGCGGCACAAGCGGCACCTGCTGCGCTCCCGGCTGGCCCGGCTGGGCTTCGGCACCGCCGCGCCCGGGGTGTGGATCGCGCCCGCGCACGTCCACGAGGAGACCCGGCACACCCTGGAGCGCCTCGAACTGTCCCGCTACGTCGACCTGTTCCGCGGCTGCCACCTCGGCTTCGAGCCGACGGCGGAGGCGGTGGCCCGGTGGTGGGACCTGGAGGCGCTGGCCGGCCGGCACCGCGGCTTCCTGGCCGCGCACGAGCCCGTGCTCCACCGGTGGGCGCGGCGCCGGACCGTCCCGCCACAGGAGGCGTACCGCGACCACCTCCTCGCCCTGGACTCCTGGCGCCATCTCCCCTACGCGGACCCGGGCCTGCCGCCTTCCCTGCTCCCGGCGGACTGGCCGGGGGTGCGGTCCGCGCGCGTCTTCGCGGGGCTGCACGCGCGTCTTCGCGCGGCGGGGGCACGGTTCGTGGACGCGGCTCTGGCGTGAGCCGGGGGGTGCGGCCTACGTCCCCCGCCCCGTGGGCGGCTTCCGGCTGCCCGCGCGGTACTGGGGCGGCCAGGGCGCGGACGCGCCCTCGTAGCCCTGTTCCGCGGCCGCGTGCAGCGTCCAGTGCGGGTCGTAGAGGTGGGGGCGGGCGAGGGCGCAGAGGTCGGCGCGGCCCGCGAGGATCAGGGAGTTGACGTCGTCCCAGGAGGAGATGGCGCCCACCGCGATCACCGGGACGCCCGCCTCGTGGCGGATCCGTTCGGCGAACGGCGTCTGGTAGGAGCGGCCGTAGGCGGGCTGTTCGCCGGGGACGACCTGGCCGGTGGAGACGTCGACTGCGTCGGCGCCGTGACCGGCGAAGGCGCGGGCGATCCCGACGGCGTCCTCGGCGGTCGTCCCGCCGTCCGCCCAGTCGGTGGCCGAGATCCGCACGGTCATGGGCCGGCCGGCGGGCCAGACGGCCCGGACCGCGTCGAAGACCTCCAGGGGGTAGCGCAGCCGGGCGGCGAGGGTGCCGCCGTAGGCGTCGGTGCGCCGGTTGGTGAGCGGGGAGAGGAAGCTGGAGAGCAGATAGCCGTGCGCGCAGTGGAGTTCGAGGAGGTCGAAGCCGGCGCGGGCGGCGGCTTCCGCGCTGCGGACGAACTCCTGCCGTACGGCGGCCATTTTGGCGGTGGTCAGCGCCTCGGGCACCTGGTTGACGCCGGGCCGGTAGGGCAGTGCGGAGGGGGCGACGACGGGCCAGTTGCCGTGCGGCAGCGGCTGGTCGATGCCTTCCCACTGGCGCCGGGTGGAGCCCTTGCGTCCGGAGTGGCCGAGCTGGACGCCGATGGCCGTGCCGGGTGCCTGAGTGTGGACGAAGTCGGTGATGCGGCGCCAGGCACTCTCGTGCTCCGGTGCGTACAGGCCCGTGCAGCCGGGAGTGATGCGCCCGCGGGGGCTGACGCAGACCATCTCGGTCATCACCAGCCCGGCGCCGCCGAGGGCGCGGGCACCGAGGTGGACGAGGTGGAAGTCGCCGGGGGTGCCGTCGACGGCGGAGTACATGTCCATGGGCGAGACGACGACGCGGTTGCGCAGGGTCAGCCCGCCCAGCCGGAAGGGGGTGAACATCGGCGGGGTGCCTGGCGGTATGCCCGCCTCTTCCTCCACCGAGGCGACGAAGTCCGCGTCGCGCAGGCGGAGGTTGTCGTGGGTGACGCGGCGGCTGCGGGTGAGGAGGTCGAAGGCGAACCGGCGGGGCGGCCGGCCCACGTGGACCGCGAGGTTCTCGAACCATTCGAGGCTGGCGCGGGCGGCCCGCTGGGTGGACTCCACGACCGGGCGGCGCTCGGCCTCGTACGCCGCGAGCGCCTCCGGGACCGAGGCGGCCCGCTGGAGGTGGGCGGCGAGGGCGACGGCGTCCTCGACGGCGAGCTTGGTGCCCGAGCCGATGGAGAAGTGGGCGGTGTGGGCGGCGTCGCCGACGAGCACGGTGTTGCCGTGGGACCAGCGGGCGTTGGTGACCGTGCGGAAGGCGGTCCAGGCGGAGCGGTTGGCGCGCAGGGTGCGGCCCTTGAGGAGGCCGGCGAAGTAGGCGCCGCACCGCTCGGCGGAGGCGGCCTCGTCACAGCGGTCGAGCCCGGCGCGCCGCCAGACCTCCTCGCGCATCTCGACGATGACGGTGCTCGCGCCGGGCCCGTCGGCCGTGGGGCGGGCGTAGGGGTAGGCGTGGAGCTGCATCAGGCCGTGCTCGGTCTCGGCGATCTCGAAGCGGAAGGCGTCGAGCGCGAAGTCGGCGGAGAGCCAGATGTAGCGGCAGCGGTGCGTGGTGAGGGCGGGGCGGAAGTGTTCGCGGTGGGAGTCGCGGGTGATGCTGTGCACGCCGTCGGCGGCGATGACGAGGTCGTGGGAGGAGGCCAGTTCGGCGGCGGGCGGTGCCTCGGTGCGGAAGCGGAGGCCGACGCCGAGCTCGCGGCAGCGGGCGTGGAGGAGCTCCAGGAGCCGGTGGCGGCCGAGGGCTGCGAAGCCGTGGCCGCCGGAGGTCAGGGTGCGACCGCGGTGCACGATGTCGATGGCGTCCCAGCGGACGAACTCCTCGCACAGCGCGGCGTGGACGGCCGGGTCGGCGGTCTCGATGCCGCCGAGTGTCTCGTCGGAGAGGACGACCCCGAAGCCGAAGGTGTCGTCGGGGGCGTTGCGCTCCCAGAGGGTGATCCGGCTGTCGGGGGCGAGACGTTTCAGCAGGGCGGCGGCGGTGAGTCCGCCGGGGCCGCCGCCGATGACCGCGACCCGCATGCTCACCGCCCGCGCCAGACCGGCGGCCGCTTCTCGGTGAACGCGGCGTGGAACTCGGCGTAGTCGGCGCTGTTCATCAGCAGCGCCTGGGTGGCGGCGTCGAGTTCGACGGCCGCGGCGAGCGGCATGTCGAGCTCGGCGGTGAGCAGGGCCTTGGTCTGGGCGTGGGCGAGTGCGGGGCCGTCGGCGAGGCGGCGGGCGAGCGAATGCGCCGCCGCGGCCGCCCCGCCCTCGTCGGTCAACTGGGTGACGAGGCCGATGCGTTCGGCCTCGTCGGCGCGCACGGGCTCGCCGAGCATCAGCAGCCGGGTCGCGTGGCCGAGGCCGACGACGCGGGGCAGGAGGTAGGCGGCGCCCATGTCACCGCCGGAGAGGCCGACCCGGGTGAAGAGGAAGGCGAAGCGGGCGGTGGGGTCGGCGACGCGGAAGTCCGCGGCGAGCGCGAGGACGGCACCGGCGCCCGCGGCGACGCCGTGCACGGCGGCTATCACGGGGAACGGGCACTCGCGCAGGGCGCGCACGACCTGTCCGGTCATCCGGTTGAAGTCGAGGAGGCGGCCGGTGTCCATGGCCAGGGTGGCGCCGATGATCTCGTCGACGTCACCGCCGGAGCAGAAGCCACGGCCCTCGCCGCCGAGGACGAGGGCGCGTACGCCGCCGTCGCGGGCGAGCTCGGGCAGCAGGTCGCGCAGGTCCGCGTAGGCGCCGAAGGTGAGGGCGTTGAGCTTGTCGGGGCGGGAGAGGGTGACGGTGGCGACGCCGGAGTCGACGGCGAGGCGCAGGTGATGCCATTTCCCCGTGCGGGGGGCGGAGCCGGTGAACGGGGCCATGGGGCGGACTCCTTCAGCCAGGGGGCTGGTGCCTGCTCCGTGAAGTTATCACCGGGTTGTGACTGTCGTCACGGCCACGCGATAGGGCAGGCTGCTGCCCCTGCTTCTGGGTGCGGGTTTCTTCTCGGGCTCGCGTTTTGAAACTGGGGGCAAGCCCCCAGACCCCCTGACCGCGCTTCGCGCGGTGGCCTCAAGCGCCGGCCGGGCTGGGTGTGTGGTGGGTGCCGGGGGTGGGGCCTCCGGGCTGGGGACGCTTTCCGCTGGGTGCGGGGCGCCTTTTGGGTGCCGGTTGTCTGCGCCTGCGGCGGGCGGCCTCAAGCGCCCGCCGGGCTTCGGTTGTGGTGGGTGCCGGGGGCGGCGCCTCCGGGCTGGGGACGCTTTCCGCTGGGTGCGGGGGCGCTTTTTGGGTGCGGGTCCGTTGCGCCTGCGGCGGGCGGCCTCAAGCGCCGGCCGGGCTTCGGTTGTGGTGGGTGCGGGGGTGGGGCCTCCGGGCTGGGGACCTGGAGCGCGGTGCGGGCACCCTTCTGCGTTTTGGGTGCCGTCAAGTCGCACCGCGTTCCAGAACCCCACCCTCCGGCCCCACCCCCTCCCGCCGGAGGGCGACATCGGGTTGTGGGACGCGCCTTCAGTCCGCCAGCGTTGCCACCAGTACCGCCTTGATCGTGTGCATGCGGTTCTCCGCCTGGTCGAAGACGACCGAGTGGCTGGACTCGAAGACCTCGTCGGTCACTTCCAGCGACGTCAGGCCGTGGCGCTCGTGGATCTCGCGGGCTACCGTCGTGCCGAGGTCGTGGAAGGCCGGCAGGCAGTGCAGGAACTTCACCGCCGGGTTGCCCGTCGCGCGCAGCACGTCCATGGTGACCGCGTACGGCGCCAGCAGCGCGATCCGCGCGTCCCACACCTCCTTGGGCTCGCCCATGGACACCCACACGTCGGTGGCGACGAAGTCCGCGTCGCGCACGCCTTCGGCGACGTCCGCGGTGAGCGTGACGCGCGCCCCGCTCTTCGCGGCCAGCCGCCGGGCCTCGGCGATGATCTCCGGGGCGGGCCAGAGCTCCTCGGGTGCCACGATGCGGACGTCCATGCCGAGGATCGCGCCGGTGATGAGGTAGGAGTTGCCCATGTTGTAGCGGGCGTCGCCGAGATAGGCGTAGGCGACGTGCTCCAGCGGCTTGGCCGTGTGCTCGGACATGGTGAGCACGTCGGCGAGCATCTGGGTGGGGTGCCACTCGTCGGTGAGCCCGTTGAAGACCGGCACGCCCGCGTACGCGGCGAGCTCCTCCACCACGTTCTGGCCGTGGCCGCGGTACTCGATGGCGTCGAACATCCGGCCGAGGACGCGGGCGGTGTCCCGCACGGACTCCTTGTGGCCGATCTGCGAGCCCGCCGGGTCGAGGTAAGTCGTGCGGGCACCCTGGTCGGCGGCGGCGACCTCGAAGGCGCACCGGGTGCGGGTGGAGGTCTTCTCGAAGACGAGCGCGATGTGCCGGCCCCGGAGCCGCTGCTCCTCGACGGCCGTCCGCTTCGCCGCCTTGAGCTCGGCGGCGAGCTCGACGAGACTGCGGAACTCCTCGGCGGTGAAGTCCGTTTCCTTGAGGAAGTGGCGTCCCTTGAGGTCTGTCGCCATGGGATGGGCTCCTAGCTCACGACTGCGGGAAATCGGAAGTATATACGATCGAACGCATGGCCATGCAGTGCTGCCTCAGCTCCGGACGACCGCGTCCCGTTCGATGGGGCAGCTCATGCAGCGCGGCCCGCCCCGGCCCCGGCCGAGCTCGCTGCCGGGGATGGTGATGACCTCGATGCCGTGCTTGCGCAGATGGGTGTTGGTCGTCGCGTTGCGCTCGTAGGCGATCACGACGCCGGGCTCGATCGCCAGCACGTTGCAGCCGTCGTCCCACTGCTCGCGCTCCGCCGCGTGCACGTCCTGCGTCGCGGTCAGCACGCGGATCGAGTCGAGGCCGAGCGCGGCGGCGATCGCGCGGTGCATGTGCTCCGGCGGGTGGTCGGTGACCTTCAGCTCGCGCTCGCCCACGCCCGGCTCGATGGTGTACGAGCGGAGCATGCCCAGCCCGGCGTACTGCGTGAAGGTGTCGCCGTCCACCATCGTCATCACGGTGTCCAGATGCATGAACGCGCGCCGCTTCGGCATGTCCAGGGCCACGATCGTGCGGGCGGAGCCGGTGGCGAAGAGCCGGTGGGCGAGCATCTCCACGGCCTGCGGGGTGGTCCGCTCGCTCATCCCGATCAGCACCGCGCCCTCGCCGATGACGAGCACGTCACCGCCCTCGATCGTGGACGGATAGGCGGCCTGCCCCTCGGACCAGACGTGGAAGCCGCTCTCCTCCGCTCCCCGGTCGAAGCCGGCCGTGAAGAGCGGGTGGTGGCGGTAGATCGCCTCGTAGTGCACGGTCTCGTGCCAACGGGCGGGCCAGCGCATCGCGTTGACGCACACCCCGTCGTAGATCCAGGCGGAGGTGTCCCGGGTGAAGAGGTGGTTGGGCAGCGGGTCGATCAGGAAGTCGTCGAGCTCCATCGCGTGGAAGCGCACCGAGACCGGCTCCGGGTAGCGCTCCAGGAACTCCCGTTTGGTCATCCCGCCGACCAGCCAGGAGCCCAGTTCGGGGGCCCGCATCCCGTCGAACGCGGCCCGCAGCCGGCCCGTGGCGAGCGGCCCGTACTCCTTCTCGTCGAAGACCCGGTCCAGCACGTGGGAGCGCGCCCCCGGCACCGCCAGGCTCTCCTCCAGCAGGTCCTGGAAGAAGTGCACCGCCACCCCGCGCTCGCGCAGCACGTCGGCGAACCCGTCGTGCTCCGCGCGCGCCCGCCGCACCCAGAGCACGTCGTCGAAGAGGAGCGCGTCCTTGTTGGACGGGGTCAGCCGCTTGAGCTCCAGGCCCGGGCGGTGCAGTATGACGCGGCGCAGCCGCCCGGCCTCGGAGTCGACATGGAATCCCATCCCTCCATCCTGGCCTGGATCACCTGAGATCACGCGGTGCACCACGACGGAACATCATCGCGGCGGACTTCACCGGCCGGTGGAGGCCGGTGCGGGGCCGGGGGGCGGCTCGTGCGCCCCGGCCGGCGGCCCGGCGGCGAGCGGCCGGGCCGGCTCGTACCAGACCTGCTCGGCGGGTACGTCCACGAGCTCGCGCTCGGGCCAGCGCAGGGCCGTCATCCTGCCGCCGAACACGGCTCCCGTGTCGAGACAGATGGTGTTGTTCAGCCAGCCGGCCGAGAGCATCGGAGTGTGGCCGTAGACCACGGCGGCGCGGCCGCGGTAGTCCTCGGCCCACGGACCGCGCACCGGCAGGCCGAACTCGTCGGTCTCCCCCGTCGTGTCGCCCCACAGCGCGTGCGAGCGGACCCTGCCGGACGTACGGCCGTGATACTTCTCCGGCAGCCCGGCGTGGCAGACGACGAGGTCGCCGCCGTCGAGGACGTAATGGCTGACCAGGGAGGCGATGAACTCCCCGGCCCGCTCGCGGAACGCGTCGTCCTCCCGGTCGAGCTGCTCGACCGTCTCGGCCAGGCCGTGGGCGATCTTGACCTTGCGGCCCTCGAGGTACCGGCCGAGTTTGTGTTCGTGGTTCCCGGACACGCACAGCGCGTGCCCGGCGGCGACCATGCCCATGACCAAGCGGAGCACGCCGGGGCTGTCCGGGCCCCGGTCGACGAGGTCGCCGACGAAGACGGCCGTACGCCCCTGCGGGTGCGCGGCGTCCACCGGGCGGCCCGCCTCGTCGCGGGTGAGGGCGTAGCCGAGCCGGGTCAGCAGGGTCTCCAGTTCAGAGCAGCAGCCGTGGATGTCACCGACGATGTCGAACGGGCCGGTGAGGTGGCGCAGGTCGGTGGAGCGGCGCTCGCGGACGATCCCGGCGGACTCCGCCTCGACGGCGCCCCGCAGGACGTGCACCGTGCGGAATCCCTCGCGCTCCACATGCGCCGGCGAGCCGGGGTCCAGGACGATCGCGACGGGCGGGACGTCGTGCTCACGCGCCAGCCGTACCAACCGCTGACGGCTCTCCGGCCCGGCGCCGGTCGCGTCGACGACGGTGAGCCGCCCGGCCGCGAGGCGCTTGGCCGCGATGTACTCCAGCACGTCGAAGGCGTCGGCACTGGCGCTCCGGTCGGTCTCGTCGTCGGCGACCAGGGCGCGGCAGAAGTCCGGGGAGAGCACCTCGGTGGGCGCGAAGTGTCGTGCGGCAAAGGCGGATTTGCCCGGTCCGGTGGCGCCGATGAGCACCACGAGGCAGAGATCGGGCACACCGAGGGTGCGGACGCTGCCGTCCGCGGAGTTCGCGGTCATGCGGACCTCGCCTTGCCGGCGCTCTGGTGCGGCGGGAGCGCCAGGCCGACGGCTGGAGCTACTGGGGTGCCTGTGGCGTCGGTTATCGGGAACACATCACTGAGTATCACCGCAGTCGTACGGTCCCCTCTCCTCTTTTTCCGCTCAGCGATCTTTTCCGTTCAGCGATCCCACCGCCTCACAGCACGCCGCCGCCCAGCAGGCCACGCAGCCGCGCGCGGGTCAGGGCCGCGATCGTGAAGGCGCAGGTGATGGTCCCGTCCGCGATCATCGTGGCCACCTCCGGCCACGGCAGGGTGACCGCCCGCCGGATGCCCTCGGCGGCTTCGAGGGCCCCGACACGCTCTACGCGGGCCGCGTACAACTCGACGTGATCACCCAGCAGTCCGCTGTCCGGATGGACCCGCCCCAGCGGGATCAGCTCCGTGGGCGGGGTGCCGAGCTCCTCGGCGAGCTCGCGTGCGGCGGTCTCCGCGCCCGAGGCTCCGGGCAGGCCCATGCCGCGCGGCACTTCCCAGTGCCAGGCGCGGGTGGCGTGCCGGTAGTGCTCCACGAGAACGACGCCGTCGGTGCCCACCAGGGGAAGGATCACGGCGCCGGGGCCGGTGGCGGTGGACAGCATCCGTACGTACAGCCCCAGCGAGCCGCCGGGGAAGCGGACCGCGTCGCGTACGAGCGTGACGAACCGGTCGGCGTACACCACGCCGACCTGCTCGTCCTCACCACAGCCGGCGCTCCGGCGCGCCTCCTCGACGGCGTCCGGGTCGAGGAGGATGTCGATGCCCTCCGGGTCGTTGCCGAACAGCTCGGGGCGGGCGGCACGCAGGCGGTCGTACGCGGACGCGGCTTCTTCTCGCACAGGTGTCAGTACTCCGGGATGTCGTCCTGGACGGTGGCGGAGCTGGTGGCCATCCTGGAACCGCGCTGCTCCCGGTATCCCGGCAACTGGCGCACCATGCCGTGGAACTGTTCCCACTCACGCGCGCTGTCGAACCGGACGGACGCGATCTCCCGGGCGAACTTCTGCTCGCGCCGCCCCTCCCGCCTGTTGCGTAGGACCAGTTGCACGGAGCCGCCGGCCTTGGCGGACACCGCTCCGATGTCCCCGACGACGCCCCAGGTGTCGTTGCCGGTGATCGCGCTGAAGACGGCACCGCCCACGACGACGACCACTTCGATGACGGGGGTCCACTGGCGGGCCATCGTGCGGCTCACGCGGCGGCCCGCGGCGATCCGGACGATCTCGGAGTTGAGCTTGACGTAGCGGTCGAAGACGCGGCCCACCCGGTCGTGCCAGGCGTCGCTCTGCCGCAGGCTCCAGACGTCCTCCAGGGTCAGGGTGTCGACGGCCGCCGGTGTCAGCCGGTCCTGGACGGTGGAGAACGCCTGCCGCCGCAGGAACAGCAGCAGTTGTTCGGGGTCGGTGACCACACCGCTGGGGGCCGTCCGTACGTCCCGCCACTCCTGGAGGGCGATCCGCCGGAGGCTGCCGGAGGGGGTGAGCGGATGCATGCCCAGGGCGTCGGCGAGGTTGACGTTGTAGATGAGGTCCAGCAGTTGCTTGATCTCCCCGGCGAACGGCTTGGTCCGGTCGTAGCGCACGTCCGACACAGGCAGGCCGGGCACGGACACGAACTCGTCGTAGAGCACCCTGCGGGAGACAAGCTGGTCGCGCGTGCGCCGGTCGCTGCTGAAGCCGACGAGCCGGTGGAGCCGGGCGCCGAACTGCGGGGCGCGCTCCGGCGGGACGCCGACCTGGGAGGCGAGCAGCGGGATGTCCGTCGCGGTGAGCCGCTGCACCTGGCCCGCGAAGGGGTTGAAGAGGGCGTTCCTGGTGGCGTCCCGGTTCTCCTGGTCCTCCCAGGACAGCCGTACGCAGGTGATGCGCGAGCTCGCGGGCATGCTGTCGACGGTCTCCTGCCAGGCGGTGAACGCCTCCTCGTCGACGCTCACGTTCGGCGGGCGGGCGGCCGGCTCGCGCTCGTTGACGAGATAGGGCACCAGCGAGCCGTCGCCCAGCAGCTTCTGGTGGGCGCGCCGGGCGGCGCCGCCCTCCACGAGGTCGCAGCTCACGGCCCGGTTGTTGTAGAAGAAGACCCGGTTGACCACCACCTGCCGGGTGTTGATGAGGCTGCGGAAGAACTCGGCGCGCGCCTCCTTGCTCCGGATGTCCTCGACGTCCCGGAGCGACTTCCCCTTCTCGATCATCTCCTTGGTCAGTCGCGCGCTGACCCACTCGTTGTCCAGCGACTGCGCGATCACCGCCCCCGGCGCCAGCTCCGCCGGCCGTTTCCTGGAGATCGCGTCATCGGTGCCCTGAGTAGTCATGCATACCACCCGATCGTCCGGACTCCTGGGCCGAAGAAGACCCAGGCTCCCCGTTCCGCACTCTGTTTCCGGAGCCTCCCACGCTATCGGTGAACTCGTGGCCTGGGGCGGGCGTCGGCGTAACTGGGGCTGGTGCTGAGGGAGTTACCGTTGGGGGCAGGGTGAAGGAGGCGGCGACTGCCGCTTCCCAGGGACCGGTGCACTCACCGCCCGTCGCGCTCCACAGCGAGGAAGCCCTGGTCCAGGACGCGACAGGCCTCCTCCACGTGCCGTTCGCGCTCCGCCTTGTCCGCGTCGACGGTGACGCATGCCATCACCCTGAGCGAAGCGACCACAGCGGCCGCGCCGAGCCGCACGGTGTAGGAGTCCTCGGGCAGGCGACGGCGCTGTGCGATGCCCAGGGCGACGGCGTGGACGAACCGGGCGGACATCTGGGTGGCCTGCGGATAGAGGACGGGATTGCGCTCGGTGACCTCGCGGACGATCTCGGCGAAGCCGCCCTCGGCGGCGTCGAACACGACCGACGACAGGGCCCGGAGGGCGGCACACACGGCGCTCTCGGACTGCGGCCTGGCGACGATCATTTCGACGAAACGGGCGTCGTCCGTCTCGTCCCACGCCAGGAACACCTCGTCCTTGGTCGCGAAGTGGTTGAAGAAGGTGCGCCGGGACACCCCGGCCTCGGCGCAGATCGCGTCGACGGTGACCTGGGCCGACCCGTGGGAGCGGGCCAGCTCGTTGGCGGCATCCCGCAGGCGCGCCCTGGTCACCAGCTTCCGCTGTTCGCGCCGGCCCAGCTGCTGGTCGTGCCACTCACTCACTGCCGCGTCCTCGCTCCCTGCGCATTGCCGCCCGTCACCAGTAGACCTGCGCAGCGCACGCTGCCCTCAAGACCATCTTGTTGCACTCATTGCACCGTCAAGGTTACAGTCAAACGCGAGAGTGCAATGAGTGCAACTGTTGAATGTGGCCCCTGCATCGAACGCACCGACCATGATGGACCCCCAGATGGCCGGCCCGACCACGGAAACCGGCATGCCGGCCCACGCGGGCCCGCGGCTCCGGACCACCTGCAACCACTGACACACAGCGTTGAACCGCGCATCGCGGACAACTCGACAGTACGTAACCGAAGTTCAACGGGTACCGCGCCTGGGCGTTCGGTCAGGCGTCACGTAAATGGGAGATTCGAAGATGGGGATGTCGCAGAAGCAAGCGACACCACTTGGCATACCGGGGACGACAGAGCAGAGCGACAAGAAGCCGGCCAGCGTACACACGGTGCTGGGCGCGCTCATGCTGGCCATGCTGCTCGCCATGCTCGACAACATGATCGTGGGCACCGCGATGCCCACGATCGTCAGTGAACTGGGGGGAATGAACCACCTGTCCTGGGTGGTGACGTCGTACACGCTGGCCACCGCGGCCTCGACGCCGATCTGGGGCAAGCTCGGAGACCTGTACGGCCGCAAGGGCGTCTTCCTGACGTCCATCGTGATCTTCCTGATCGGGTCCGGACTGTCCGGCACGGCCCAGGACATGGGCCAGCTCATCGGCTTCCGCGCCGTGCAGGGCCTGGGCGCGGGCGGCCTGATGGTCGGCGTCATGGCGATCATCGGCGACCTCATCCCGCCGCGTGAACGCGGCAAGTACCAGGGCATGATGGCCGGCGTCATGGCCGTCGCGATGATCGGCGGGCCGCTGGTCGGCGGCGCGATCACCGACCACATGGGCTGGCGCTGGAGCTTCTACATCAACCTGCCGCTCGGCGCGATCGCGCTGATCGCGATCACCGCCGTACTGCACCTGCCGAAGAAGCGGTCACAGGCCCGCATCGACTACGTGGGCGCGGCCCTGCTGACCATCGGCATCACCTCGCTGGTCCTGCTGACCACGTGGGGCGGGACCGAATACGCCTGGCTGTCGGGCCAGATCATCGGGCTCGGCGTGCTGACCGTCGCCGCCATCGCGGCCTTCGTCCTCGTCGAGCGCAAGGTCAGCGAGCCGGTGCTGCCGCTGCGCATCTTCCGCGACGGCAACTTCTCCCTGATCACCGTCATCGGCTTCCTGGTCGGTTTCGTGATGTTCGGGTCGATGACCTTCCTGCCGCTGTACCAGCAGATCGTGCAGGGCGCCTCGGCCACCAACTCCGGGCTGCTGCTCCTGCCGATGCTCCTCGCGATGATGGCGGTCTCGCTGATCGCCGGCCGCTACACCACCGCGACCGGCAAGTACAAGATCTTCGTGGTCGCCGGCTCCGCGCTGATGACGGCCGGACTCGGGCTGCTGTCCCTGATGGGCACGGACACCACCCGCTTCACCTCCGGTGTCTACATGGCGGTGCTCGGCACCGGCATGGGCTGCCTGATGCAGACCAGCATGCTGATCGCCCAGAACAGTGTCGAGATGAAGGACATCGGCGTCGGCTCCTCGTCCGCCACCCTCTTCCGCACGATCGGCGGCTCCGTCGGCGTCGCGGTCTTCGGCGCCCTCTTCACCAACAAGGTCCAGGACGTGATGCAGCAGCGGGCCGGCAGCGGTGGCGCCGCGATCGGCGGCGCCCAGCTCGACCCCAAGAGCCTGGCCAAACTGCCGGCCGTGATCAAGGACGCCTACCTGCACGCGGTCTCCAGCGGTACGCACCTGGTCTTCACCTGGGGCGCGGTCATCAGCATCCTCGGCTTCGCCCTGGCCTGGTTCCTCAAGGAGACCCCGCTGCGCGGAGGCCCCTCCGAGCCGGCCAAGGACACGGAGCCCGGGGACGCCTCACCGGAGCGGGCGGCCGGAGCGCCGTCCGCCTGACCCGGCCTTGAACCCCTGCGGCCCGGCGGCCCTCGGTGTACGCCACTGTCATGCGTACGCCGGGGGCCGCCCCCGTGGCAACGGGCCCTTCCCGTACGGGACTCACGCCGCCGGGCCCCCGGCCGCCCTGACGGTCCGGGCACGCGCTGCGGCGGGAGCGCGGCCGCCGACTACGGCTCCAGGGCGCGTGCCAGTCGCGCGATGTCCTGCGGACCGACGCGGCAACAGCCGCCGATCAGGCGGGCACCCGCCTGACGCCACGCCGCCACCCGCTCCGGGCCGAACGTCGGGCTGCCCCGCCAGGCCCGCTCCCGCGCGTCCCACCGCTCACCGCTGTTGGGATAGACCACGACAGGCTTACCGGTGACCTCCGCCGCCAGCCGGACAGCCCCGTAGGCATCAGCCGGCTCACAGCAGTTGACGCCGACCGCGAGGACCTGGTCGTTGCCGGCGGCGAGGGCGAACGCCTCCCGCAGGGGCTGCCCAGCACGGGTGCGTTCACCACTCACGCTGTACGACAGCCACACGGGCACCCCGCACCCCTCGACAGCCCGCAGCAGCGCCTCGGCCTCGTCCACATCCGGCACCGTCTCCAGGGCGAGGACATCGGGGGCAGCCTCTGCCAGCGCCTCGACCCGCGGCCGGTGGAAACGCGCCAACTCCGCGACGCTGAGGCCGTACCGACCGCGGTACTCACTGCCGTCGGCGAGCATGGCGCCGTAGGGACCGACGGAGGCGGCGACCCAGGGGGGTGGGGGCCCTCCCCCCTCCCCTCCCTCCCCCGCCCCTCTCGCCAGCCCCACACTGCTGCGCAGCAGCTCCGCCGCCTTCGCCCGGCCGATGCCACGGGCGGCGAAACCCTCGAACGTGGCCTGGTAGCTCGCCGTGATGAGCACCCGTGCGCCTGCCCGCACATAGGCCGCGTGTGCCCGCTCGATCTGTTCCGGCCCGTCGGCAAGCAGCCGGGCCGACCACAGGGCATCCGACAGGTCACAGCCCTGCGCCGCCAGTTGGTTGGACAGACCACCGTCGAGGACGAGCGGACCGCTCGCGAGCGCGTCGGCAAGGGGGACAGTGGGGGCAGGCATCATAGATGCTCCTCAGGCCACGTCGGCTGTCGCCGCCGTCAGGTCAGCTGGGACTGGACCTTCGAGGAAATCAGCTCCAAGTGGTCGAGGTCGTCGAGGTCCAGGATCTGGAAGTAGATCCGGGACGAGCCGATCTCCGCATACCGCCCGATCTTGTCGACGACCTCGTCCGGCGAGCCCGCCAGACCATTGGCCTTCAGCTCGGCCACATCACGGCCGATGACCGCCGCCCTCCGTGCCACCTCCGCGTCGTCCTTGCCCACGCAGGCGACCAGGGCGTTGGAGTACACCAGGTCGCCGCTCTTGCGGCCGACCTCCTCGGCGGCTGCGCGGACCCGGCCGAACTGCCGCTCGCTGTCCTCGATGGAGGCGAAGGGGATGTTGAACTCGTCCGCGAACTTCGCGGCGAGCCTAGGGGTCCGCTTGGCACCGTGCCCGCCGATGAGGACCGGCAGCTTGTCCTGCGCGGGCTTGGGCAGTGCCGGGGAGTCGATGAGCTGATAGTGCGTGCCGTGGAAGGTGAACGTCTTGCCGGCCTCCGTCTCCCACAGTCCCGTGACGATCTCCAGCTGCTCCTCCAGGCGCCCGAACTTCTCCTTGGGGAAGGGGATGCCGTAGGCCCGGTGCTCCTCCTCGAACCAGCCCGCCCCCAGCCCCAGCTCGATCCGTCCGCCCGACATCTGGTCGACCTGCGCCACCTGGATGGCGAGGACGCCGGGCAGCCGGAACGTGCCGGCGGTCATCAGGGTGCCGAGACGGATACGGCGGGTCTCCCGGGCGAGCCCGGCCAGCGTGATCCAGGCGTCGGTGGGGCCCGGCAGTCCGTCGGCGGAGCCCATCGCGAGATAGTGGTCGGACCGGAAGAAGGCGTCGAAGCCCAGCTCCTCGGTGGCCTTGGCGACGGTGAGCAAGGTGTCATAGCTCGCCCCTTGCTGGGGCTCGGTGAAGATACGCAGATCCATGCCCCCATCCTGCACTGCCGCACGTGCGTCAACCGTCCGTACCCTCCTTCGCCCCACCCACCCCGGTCGGGTGAAATTCGGTCGTCGGCACCGGGCGGGAAGTGTCCGCCGGGCCCGGTGATCGTTGGCTCGGGCGGAGCCGGACCGCCCGGCCCGCGCACCGGTGTCCGCTGCCGGAGGCGACGACCGCGACGCCGCCCGCCCGCACCGGGAGGGCCAGGGCCGAGGAGGCCGCGATGACCCAGGAAGCCGTGCCCGACGGATCGGTGCCCGCACAGTCCGCTCCCCCGCAGCAGGGCGCGCCCAAGGGACTGCTTCAGCAGATGGAGGAGCTGATGGCCGCGCTGAACGCGGACCTGTCGCAGCTCGACGCCGATCTGCAGTCGCCCGCGCAGCCGTCCGGCGAGCGGCCCTCTTCCGGCGAAGGCGGTGCGGGCTGATCGTCGGCGCTTCACGCGGCGCCTCCTTCCCGCTCGCGGAGCGCGAGCCGTCTCTGTAACCAGCGCACGCGGTCGCTCGTCTCGTCCGCGGCGTCGATGGCCTCGATGCACTGCCAGTAGAGAGCGTCCTCGTCGGAGGAGCAGGCGACGCCCACCAGGGCTATGCCGACCTCTCCGAGGAGGGCGCAGAGCCCGGTCAACGCGCTCCAGTGGTCGCGCACTTCGGTGAGCTGCGCGGCCCTTATGGGGCCGGTGCGCAGGGCCTGGCGCAGCGCGCCGGAGGCGCGGGTGCCTGCTTCGCTGAGGCCGCCCGCCGCGGCGCGGGCCTCGAAGGGGCCGTGGACGGCGAGGTGACTGCCGATCGCTCCGGCCAGGGCCTGTGTCTGCCAGGCCTCGATGACGATGTCCTGGACGGCCCTGGCCTGCGCCAGGGCCGTTCGCGTGGCTCCGATGAGCCGCGTTGCCTCCATGCCTGGTCCCCCACATTCCGACACATTCCGACTGCCGGTTTTCCGGCTGTGCGCCTGTCACTTTGTCACTACCCAGAGTGATGAGTAACCGCCGGAAAAGCCAGGGGAATTCAGAAATCTGTGGATACCAGATGCGGTGTGGATAACTCAATCACTCCGGAGAGTGACGGCCGGGCGAATCCGGAGTGGGTTCTTCCGGTGCGGGGAAGCGGTGTTCGTTGCGCTCGATCTTCGCGGAGAGCGCCGCGGCGGCGTCGATGCCCAGGACTTGGCAGAACTGGAGCAGGTAGGCCAGGACGTCCGCGACCTCGTCCTCGACCCGCCCCGCCGTGGCGGGGTTGTCCATCACCCGCGCCGATTCCTCCGGTGTCAGCCACTGGAAGATCTCGACCAGTTCGGATGCCTCGACGCTCAGGGCCGCGGCCAGGTTCTTGGGGGTGTGGAAGGGCTGCCAGCGGCGGGCCGCCGCGAAGTCCGCGAGCCGGCTCTGGAGCACGTCGAGTTCGCCGTCCGGCCGGGCCGTCCGCGGCGGTCCGTCGTCCTGGCCGCGCGACGGTGCGCCGGTACGCCCTGATTCCTGATGATGTTCTTCGGTCACACGCCCAGGTCTACCATCGACGCCACCACTGTCCCCTCCCCCGCCTCCTGGGGCTCATGGGGCCCCTGGAGCACGTCTCCCCTGACGGTTCCCACCAGGCGCACATGCCCCCGCTCGCACATCCGCGCCGCCAGGGCCAGCAGGGAGCGGGCCTGCCGGGGGTCCAGGCAGCGGTCGAAGCCGTCGGCGAGCACGGTCAGGGCCTGCCGGGCGGGCAGCACCTCGGCGACCGGGTCCATGTCCAGCACGCCGGGGCCCGTCATCAGCACCAGGCTCAGGGCGAGGTAGCGCAGTTCGCCGTCGCCCAGCCGCTCCAGGGGCGTGTCCGGGCCCACGTCGCGGGCCAGCACGCCCCGTACGAATCCGCCGTCCAGGCCCTGCACGGACAGGCCCTCCACCGGGCCCCGGCAGCCCGCGCCCACGGCGGCGACCAGGGCGGCGTGGCGGGTGGAGCATTCGTGGCGGGTGCGGCCGAGCACGGCGGCCAGGTTGTCGCAGGCCCTGCGGAGCAGGCCGTCGCGCGCGGCGACCGGCGTGCGCATCAGCTCGGGCCTGGGGTCACAGGCGAAGACGGAGCGCAGGGCCACCACGACCTGCTCGGCGGCGTCGAGGACCAGGCGCTGGCCCGCGGTCTTGCCCGCGACGCGGAGCGGCAGCAGCGCGGTGCCCAGTCGGTCGTCGGGCAGGGGTGCCCGGGTGACGGGCACGCTGCCCGCGGTGTGCCAGGCGGCCTCGACCGTACGCAGCCCGGGGTCGCGCAGGGCGGTGGAGAGGAGGGTGCGGCCGGAGCCGGTCAGCCGTTCGCCGACGACGCGGAGTTCGGGTTCGGCCTGGATGGCCACGTCGAGCAGGACCGTGCCCGCGGGTCCGTCGACCGTGCAGCCGATGCGGAAGCCGCGCCGTCCCTGGGCGTCGGGTCTCGCCTGGTGGGGGACGCAGGCGGGGGCGCCGCCCGCGACCGGGGCGAGGGCCTCGTCGAGGCTGTCACCGCCCGCGAGACGGGCTAACGCCTCGTATGCCTGGAGTGCGCTGGACTTGCCACTGCCGCTCGCGCCCCGGAAGAGGGTCAGCGGGCCGAGAGGGAAGACGGCGTTGCGGTGGGACTTGAAGGCGGAGAGCCGGAGTTCGGTCACCGCGGGGCGCTGGGAGTGGGGGGCGGCGGCCGGTCGGGCACGGTGAGTGTCCATGCCCGGACCGTACGGGGCGGCCGCTCAGCCAAACCGTTTCAGCTGATCATTCTTCCTACGATCGGGGTACCCGGAGGCCACCTCGGTGCCCTCCGGCGCGAAGAGGAAGACATTGGTGTCGACCCGGTGCATGCCGCTGCCCAGGCCGAAGACGACGCCGCTGGAGAAGTCGAGGATCCGCTTCGCGACGTCGGTGTCGGCGCTGGTGAGGTCCAGCAGCACCGGGATGCGGGCCATCAGGTGCTCGGCGACCTCGCGGGCGTCGGCGAAGATCTGGACGCGCAGGACGACGAGCTGACGGCGGTTCGGCTCCGGCTCCTCCTCGGGCAGTGCCCGATGGTTGGGCCAGGACGGCCATGAATGGTGTCCACGCAAGGGGACGACCTCCGCAAGGCCCTCCCATTGCTCATCGGTGGCCTCGGACCTGTTCACCGGATCACCCCTCCGGGGAACGTGCTGGCTATGTACATCCCGCAATCCTAGGGACTGGGACGCGGCGTTGCTCCGAATGACACGCGTGGGGGCCTCGGTCATGCCGGCACGGGCCCGTGGGTCGCCGCGCGTGCGGACGATGCGTCGCCGCCCAGGTGGCCGCGGAGGGGTCGGATGTACATCCCTTCAGAATACCAGCAGGTCAAATGCGGTGACGGTGGTTCGGGACAGTCGGTACACTGACCACACGGACCGTCAGGCGGCGCGCTGGTGCCAGGCGTCCTGGAAGTTCCGCCGGGCGCGGTGCAGCCGCGAGCGCACGGTGCCGACCGGCAGGGAGAGGGTCGCCGCCATCTCCTGTTCGTTCATGCCGTAGACGGCGCGGAGGGTGAGGATCTGGCGGTGCTGGTCGGGCAGCCGGTCCATGACGTCGGAGATGTGGACGGTGTCCAGCGGATTGGCGTCCTGGGCGACATCGGGCAGGTCGTCGGCCGAGCCCTGGCTGAGCCGCTTGGAGGTGCGGATCGCCTCCCGCACCGTCACGGCCCGGACCCAGCCGTAGAAGGCCGCCGGCTCGCGCAGGCCGCGGATGCCGCGGTAGATCGCGAGCATCGCCTCCTGCGCGGCGTCGGAGCTGTGCCCGTGGGCGATCGGCAGGCAGAGCCGTCCCACGTAGGGGGCTATGTGCAGGAGGAGGTCGTTCATGGCCTGCCGGTCACCGGCCTGCGCGCGGCGCAGCAGGGGCGTGACGGTGAAGGCGCACGGGTCGTTCAGTGTTCTCACTTCAGGCGCGCTCCTGACTCAGCCTGATGACGGGGGTGCGGTGCGTGCGGGTGGCGGGGCGTCAGTTCGTGACGGCCGTTTCGCTGTGCTCGTCGGCGAATGCGAGCAGGGCCGTGTGCACGCCGTCGCGGATCTCGCGGATCTGCTCGTGGGCGAAGCATTCGGTGCTGTAGGGCAGTTCGATGGCGAGGCGGCCGTCGAAGGAGACGACGCAGCCCATGACGGGGCCCCGGCCGGCCTGGGGGTAGTAGTTGTCGCGGACGGGGATGAGGCGTACGTCGGTGAGCTCCAGGCCGCGGGGGGCGGGTGGGGCGGGGACGCGGCCCATGTTGGTCACGATGACGCTGGTGGCCAGCAGGGCGGGGTTGCGGACGACCTGCGCGAGGATGCGTGTCTCGTGGATGAACTCGCGGCGCTCGATGGCTGTGTGCAGGTTGTCGGTGATCCGGCGGCCGAGCTCCAGCGGGTCGGTGCCGGGGGTGACGTCCACGACGTCCAGGCAGGAGGTGACGGCGGGCACCATGACCTCCCGGTGCAGGGGCGGGGTCACGCGGGAGCGGAGGTCCACGGGTGACATGCAGCCCAGCGCCTTGGTTCCGTCGCCGCCCAGGCGTGCGCGGACGGCCTTGAGCAGGGCGGCGCTGACCAGTCCGTGGACGGAGACGCCGGTGGTCTTCGAGTGGCGGAGGAGGGTGGTGGTCTCCTCGGGCTTCAGGAGTACGCGCTGGACGGCGACCTTGTGTTCCCCTGCGGGGCGTTGGGTGCCCGCGGCTTCGTAGGGCAGGGCGGTGACGGGGTGGCTCCTGGTGCGCTCGACGCGGCGGGCGAGGTAGCGCTCGGTCTCTTCGGGCGGGCTGGGCGGCAGCAGGTCGGTGGCGGGCGCGGGCCAGTCGTACGCCGGGGCCGCCGGGGCGGTGGTGGCGCCGTCGGCGAGCGCCGCGTAGGTGCGCCACATCGCGTCGTAGAGGGCTATGGCGCTGTGGCCGTCGGTGATGGTGTGGTCGACGCTGAGCACGACGGTGTGATCGCTCTCGCCGCGCAGGAGGACGGCGCGTACGAGGGGGCCGCCGTCGGGCAGTGGGGTGTTGTGCTCGTCCATGAGGGCGGTGGGGCCGCCGGGGCGCACGATGAGGCGGGGCAGGTCGGCGTCGTCCAGTGGCCGGAGGACGTAGGTGTCGTCGTCTTCCTGGCCGATCCGGGAGCGCAGGGAGGGGTGTTCGGCGACCTTGGCGTCGAAGGCGGCGGCGAGGAGTTTCTCGTCGAGGTCGCCGTGGACGGTGCACGAGAGCACGGCGCGGCTCCGCTGGGCGACGTAGAGCGTCTCCGCCGGGCACAACTTGCGGTGCATACCACTTGCCTTTCATGTTTCAGACTTCAGCGGGGTGGAAATCGCCGGTCCGGCGGAGGGGTTCGGCCAGGCGTTGGCCGAAAATCGATGGTGTGCGGTGCGGCTTGCCCTCGGATCGTCTCGCCCGCTGAAGCGGAATCGCGGTTTCAGTGAAGCGGGATTTCCGTCGTCTTTCAAGAGGCGTCGTGCGGGACCGGTGCGTGGCTTACCTCTCACGACGGTCCGGTGGGGTGTCGCTATTCTTTCCCGTACGGAGCCGCTAGGTTGGGGCATTCACCTGATGGCCAGTCAGGTCGGTGCACTGTTTGCACGCGGGCGCGGTACAGGGGTTGCCCAGGGCACCTTCCCCTTGGTCCGGACCGCCGCGGAAGGCGCGCCGGCGTCGCCTCGAAACGTTTCCTTGACGCCTTCCGTATGCCTCCCGGATATCGCGAGTCAGCTCTTTATGCATGGTCGGGCACCAGACCGGAGCCCCTGGTTCAGGGTGAAATCAAAGCGAGTTGGCTCCCCGCCGGAAAGTCAAACGGAACTTGGAACGATCTTCCCTTGACTGCCCGAGTTCCCCTCATGCAGGGTTAATCCCGGTGGAAGGGCCGCCTCGCCGTGGCGCTCTCAAGGCCGACCCAATGCGCCGCATCCTGCCGTGTTTTGCGATTCCTTGAGCGCCCCCGCACATACCGTTTCCCGGTCGTGGAGCCGATCGCAAGCGCCCGCCCAACGTAGCCCTGCGAGGGAGTCCCGCAGGGCTTTCTCCGGCAGAAAATTCCATACACCTACTGAGGGTTGGTGCCATGTCTGTTCACGAGGACGCCGGTCGCCCGCTGTCGGGCGCCCAAGAGGGCATCTGGTTCGCCCAGCGACTCGACCCCGCGAACGCGGCCTACAACACCGGTGAGTACGTGGAGATCCACGGACCGGTCGACACGGAGCTCTTCGAGGCCGCGCTGCGCCGCACAGTCGCCGAGGCGGAGGTCTTCGGCCTGCGGATCGCCGAGTCCCCCGACGGCCCCCGTGGCACCCTGGCACCCGCCGCCGACTGGCCCCTGCGTCTGATGGACGTCAGCACCGAGCCCGACCCGCGCGCCGCGGCCGAGGCCTGGATAGCCTCCGACCTCGCGACGGCCGTCGAGCTGACCGAGGGACCGCTGTTCACCCAGGCCCTCTTCAAGGCGGCGCCCGACCGCTGGTTGTGGTATCTGCGGGCGCACCACGTCCTCCTGGACGGCTACGGCTTCAAGCTCGTCGCCCGCCGGCTGGCCGAAACGTACACCGCTCTGGTGGCCGGTGACGAGCCCTCCGGCACCCCGTTCGCGCCCGCCGGGGCGCTCCTGGACGACGACGTCGCGTACCGCGCCTCGGAGCGCTTCGCACGCGACCGCGCCCACTGGACCGGGCGCTTCGCCGACGCCCCGGTTGCCGTCGGTCTCACCGAGGGCACCGCGGCCCCTTCCGCGCCCTTCCTGCGCCGCACCACCCTCCTGTCCGCCGCCGACGCCGACCGGCTCTCCCGGGCCGCGGCGCGGCTCGGCGGTGCGCGCGGCGACCTGCTCCTCGCGGCCACCGCGGCCTACCTCCACCGGGTCACCGGCAGCCACGACGTGATCCTCGGGCTCACCACCTGGAGCCGGCTCGGCTCCACCGCCATGCGGACGGCCGGGACGGTCTCCAACATCCTGCCGCTGCGGGTGGCCGTGCGGCCCGGCACCACCGTCTCCGAGCTCGTCCGCGCGGTGGCCGACGAGCAGCGCGCCGTACGCAAGCACCAGCAGTACCGCGGCGAGGACCTGCGCCGCGACCTGAAGCTGCTGGGCGGCGGGCGACGGCTGTACGGGCCGGTCGTCAACCTCATCCCGTTCACCAACGAGCTCACGTTCGCCGGTCACCCGACGACCTCGCACCACCTGACGGGCGGCCCGGTCGAGGACCTCCAGATCAATGTGCGGCCGGGTGCCGACGACACCGGTCTGTGGCTCTCCTTCGACGCCAACCCCGCGCTCTACACCGAGGCCGAACTGGCCGACCACCAGGAGCGGTTCCTGCTGCTGCTCGACCGGCTCGCCGACGCGGACGCCGATCTGCCGCTCGCGCGCACGACGCTGCTGCGCGACGGTGAGCACCCGGCGTACGTCTCCGCCGGTGACGCGCAGGCCCCCGCCGATGCGACGCTCCCGGCGCGCTTCGAGGCCCAGGCCGCGCGTACGCCCGAGGCGACGGCCGTCACGTACGAGGGATCCGCGCTGAGCTACGCGGAGCTGAACGCGCGCGCCAACCGGCTGGCCCGTTTCCTCGTCGAGCGGGGTGCCGGGCCGGGCCGGATCGTGGCACTGGCGCTGCCCCGTTCCCTGGAGCTGGCCGTCGGCCTGCTGGCCGTGCTGAAGTCCGGTGCCGCGTATCTGCCGCTGGACCCCGGCTATCCCGCCGAGCGCATCCGTGCCGTGGCCGAGGACGCCTCGCCGGCCCTGCTGGTGACGGACGCCCAGGTGGCGGCGGGGCTGCCGGAGACCGGCGCCGGCGCCGTGGTCCTCGGTGACGAGGCCACCGACCGTGAGCTGGCCGCGCTCGCGTCCACGGACCTCACGGACGCCGACCGGACCGCTCCGCTCACCCCGGCGGACACCGCGTACATCATCCACACCTCCGGCTCGACCGGCCGCCCCAAGGGTGTGGTGATCCCGCACTCCAACGTCATCCGGCTGTTCGAGACCTCCGCGGCGCACTTCGCCTTCGGCCCGGACGACGTGTGGACGCTGTTCCACTCCTACGCCTTCGACTTCTCCGTCTGGGAGTTCTGGGGCCCGCTGCTGCACGGCGGCCGGCTCGTCGTCGTGCCGCACACGACGACCCGTTCGCCCGGGGAGTTCCTCGAACTGCTGCGCAGCGAGGGCGTCACCGTCCTCAACCAGACGCCGTCGGCGTTCCAGCAGCTGATCCAGGCGGACCTGGCGGCGGGCGACGGCGGCGGCCCGCTCGCGCTGCGCTACGTGGTCTTCGGCGGCGAGGCCCTGGAGCCCGCGCACCTGCGCCCGTGGCTGGAGCGGCACGGCGACGAGGCGCCCGAGCTGATCAACATGTACGGCATCACCGAGACGACCGTGCACGTGACGTACCAGCGGATCACGCGCCGGATCATCGAGGACGGCCGGGCGCGGAGCGTCATCGGCACCGCGCTGCCGGACCTCCGGGTGTACGTCCTCGACCACTGCCTCCAGCCGGTGCCGCCGGGCTGGGTGGGCGAGATGTACGTCGCCGGCCCGGGTCTGGCGCGCGGCTACCTCGGCCGTCCGGCGCTGACCGCGGAGCGGTTCGTCGCCGACCCCTTCGGGCGGGCGGGCGAGCGGATGTACCGCACCGGCGACCTGGCCCGCCGGTCGGCGGACGGCACCCTGGAATACGCCGGGCGCTCCGATCAGCAGGTGAAGATCCGCGGCTTCCGCATCGAGCCCGGCGAGATCGAGGCGGCGCTCGCCGCGCACCCCTCGGTCGCGCAGGCCGCCGTCGTCGCCCGGCAGACGGACGGCGCCGCCGACCGGATGCTCGTGGGCTACGCCGTGCCCGCCCCGGGGCACACCCCGGACCCGGCGCGGCTGCGCGCCCACCTGGCGGAGCTGCTGCCCGAGCACATGGTGCCCAGCGCGTGCGTCGTCCTGGACGAGCTGCCGCTGACCGCCAACGGCAAGCTGGACGCGAAGGCCCTGCCCGCGCCGGACTTCGCGGCGGCGGCCGGCGGCCGTGCCCCCGTGAGCGCGGCGCAGGCGCTGGTGTGCCAGCTGTACGAGGAGCTGCTGCGCCTGCCGGAGGGCACCGTCGGGGCGGACGACAACTTCTTCGACCTGGGCGGCCAGTCGCTGCTGGCGACCCGGCTGCTGACGCGGCTGCGTGCCGCGACGGGTGCCGAGGTGCCGATGGCCGCGGTGTTCACCACGCCCACCCCGGCGGGCATCGCCGCGTACCTCCCCGAGGACGCGGCGGCGGCACCGGCCCGGCCGGGCCTGGTGCCCGCCGAGCGGCCCGCGGTGATCCCGCTGTCCTCGGCGCAGCAGAGCATGTGGTTCCTGAACCAGCTGGACACCTCCGCCGCGACGTACAACATCCCGCTGGTCGTACGGCTGGACCGGGAGGTCGACGCCGAGGCGCTGCGGGCGGCGCTGGCGGACGTCACCGACCGGCACGAGAGCCTGCGCACGCTGCTGCCGCAGACCGACGGCGCGCCGCGTCAGGAGGTGTGCGCGCCCGGCAGTGTGCGTCCGGTGCTCCAGGTCGTCGACTGCCCCGAGGAGGAGGTCGAGGCCCATGTGGCGGGCGCGCTGCGGCATTCGTTCGACCTGACGCGGGACACCCCGCTGTGGGCGGGCCTGTACGGCACGGGTGCGTCCCGGACGCTGGTGCTCGTGCTGCACCACAGTGCGGCGGACGGCTGGTCGCTGCGTCCGCTGGCGGAGGATCTGTCGGCCGCGTACGCGGCCCGTGCCGCGGGCGCGGCGCCGAAGTGGGAGGCGCTGCCGGTCCAGTACGTCGACTACGCGCTGTGGCAGCGGGATCTGCTCGCCGCGGCCACGGATCCGGCGAGTGCGCTGGGGCGTCAGGCGGCGTTCTGGAAGGAGGCTCTGGCGGGGCTGCCGGAGGAGCTGGAGCTGCCGGCCGACCGGGAGCGCCCGCAGGTGCCCAGCCGGCGTGGTGGCGGTCTGGCCGTCGAGGTGGACGCCGCTGTGCACCGGGATCTGCTGCGGCTCGCCGACGACAGCGGCGCGAGCCTGTTCATGGTGCTCCAGAGCGCCCTGGCGGCGCTGCTGACGCGCTGCGGTGCCGGGACGGACATTCCCGTCGGCACGCCGGTGGCCGGGCGCGTGGACGAGGCTCTCAACGACGTGGTGGGGCTGCTCGCCAACACGCTGGTGCTGCGCGCGGACACCTCCGGTGATCCGGAGTTCCGTGAGCTGCTGGCCCGGGTGCGGAAGTTCGACCTGGCCGCGTACGACCACCAGGACCTGCCGTTCGACCGGCTGGTCGACGAGCTGAACCCGGCCCGTACGCCGGCCCGGCACCCGCTGTTCCAGGTGATGCTGGCGCTGCAGAACAACACCGAGGCCGTGCTGGTGCTGGGTGACAACCGGGCGCCGCTGGAGCCCCGTTCGACGGGTACGGCCAAGTTCGACCTGTTCGTCGACGTGCTGGAGCGGCGTGGGGCCGACGGTGCGCCGGAGGGTCTGGCGTGCCATGTCGAGTACAGCGAGGACCTGTTCGACCGGGAGACGGCCCAGCGGCTGGGCGGTGCGCTGCGCGCGCTGCTGGCGGCCGTGGCCGCGGACCCGGGGCTGCGGATCGGTGCGCTGCCGTCCGTCGAGGCCCGTGGCGCGCGCGGCGCGGCGGTGGCGGATGAGCCGTTCGACGCGGCGTCGCTGCCGGCGGGCGGCGGGATCCGGGAGGCGGTGACGCTGCCGTCGGGCGGTGACCGTCCGGTGGTGCTGGCCGTGCCCACCCGGGCCGGTGCGGTCGAGCAGGCGGCGAAGGAGCTGCTGCGTACGGCCGGGGACCCGGCGCGGGCGCCGCGGGTGGCCGCGGTGTCGGACCTGCCCCGGAACGCGGACGGCACGCTGGACATCGCCGCTCTGAGCGGGCTGCCGGTGATCGACGCGGAGGCGGCCGGCACGTGGGAGGGCGCGCTGGCCGCGCTGCCCGGTGTCCGTTCGGCGACGGTCGGGCTGGAGGACGTGCCGGAGGAGATCGGCCGGCTGTACGTCGGTACGGGTGCCGCGCGGCAGGCCGCCGCGTCGGGTGCCCCGGCGGCGGGCGGGGCCGTGGGTGCCGTGCCCGCGCTCAGCGAGGGTCCGCCGCTGCCGGAACTGAGCGCGCAGACCTGGGCGGAGGCGCTGCGGCGGGCCGCCGGGGGCGGGGAGCACGCGGAGGTCGTCCATGTGCGCGCCGACGGCAGCGAGACGCGGCGCAGTTACGCCTCGCTGATCGAGGAGGCGTCCCGGGTGCTCGGCGGCCTGCGTGCGCTGGGGCTGCGCCCGGGCGACCAGGTGATCCTCCAGTGCGAGGACACTGAGGACTTCCTGGCGGCCCTGTGGGGCTGCATCCTCGGTGGTTTCGTGACGGTCCCGCTGACGGTGCCGTCCTCGTATGCGGCGGAGTCCGCGCCGCTGGCGAAGCTGGAGGGCGTGTGGCAGATGCTGCACCGCCCGTGGATCGTCACGACCGCGTCCGGTGAGGCGGGGCTGCGCGATCTGGCGGAGCGACGGGACTGGCCGGGGCTGCGGCTGACGACGGTGGACGCGCTGCGCGAGGGCCCCTCGGACGCCGACTGGCATCCGGCCCGCCCGGAGGACGTGATCCTCATGCTGCTGACGTCCGGCAGCACGGGTCTGCCGAAGGCGGTGCGGCTCACCCACCGCAACGTGCTGACGCGGGCGGCGGCCACGGCCGCGATGAACTCGCTGTCGGAGCACGACGTCTCCTTCAACTGGATCCCGCTGGACCATGTCACCGGTGTGGTGATGTTCCACCTGCGGGACGTCTATCTCGGCTGCCGTCAGGTCCACGCGCTCACCTCCTGGGTCCTGGAGGACCCGCTGCGCTGGATGGACGTCGCCGACCGGCACCGTGCCAGCATCATCTGGGCGCCCAACTTCGCGTTCGGTCTCGTGACGGAGCAGGCGCACCGGATGGGTGACCGCCGGTGGGACCTGTCGCCGGTGCGGCTGGTGATGAACGCGGGCGAGGTGGTCGTCGCGGCGACGGCGCGCGGGTTCCTGAAGACCCTCAAGCCGTTCGGGATGCCGCAGGACGTCATGCACCCCTGCTGGGGCATGTCGGAGACCTCGTCGGTGGTGACGGACACCGTGCTGCCCGCCGAGGCGCCGGACGGGGAGGAGCTGTTCGTCAGCTGCGGACTGCCCTACCCGGGCTTCGCGATGCGGGTCGTCGACGACCAGGACCAGGTCGTGGCGGAGGGCACCGTGGGCCGGCTCCAGGTGCGCGGCACGACGGTGACCGGCGGCTACCACGACAACGACAAGGCGAACGCGGAGTCCTTCACCCCGGACGGCTGGTTCGAGACCGGGGACCTGGCGTTCCTGCGCGCCGGGGAGATGTACATCACCGGCCGCGCCAAGGACGTCATCATCGTCAACGGCGTCAACCACTACAGCCACGAGATAGAGACCTGCGTCGAGGAACTGCCCTCCGTGGTGCGCAGCTTCACCGCCGCCGTCGCGGTGCGCGGTGACGCGTCGGCGAGCACGGACGAGCTCGCGCTGTTCTTCCACCTGGAGCCCGGTCAGGACGTGGCGCGGGCGCTGCGGGCGATCCGCGGCAAGGTGACCCGGGAGATCGGGGTCAGCCCCGCCTATCTGGTGCCGGTCGAGGCCGCGACGATCCCCAAGACGGAGATCGGCAAGATCCAGCGGACGCAGCTGCGGAAGCGTTTCGAGGCGGGCGAGTTCGACGAGACGGTGCAGGCGTCGGAGATCCTGCTGGCCACTTCCGCGACCGTGCCGGACTGGTTCCTGCGGCCGGTGTGGCAGCGGGCCGCGCACCAGCACCGTCCGTCCGGTGTGCCGGGTCACACCTTGGTGCTCGCCGGGCGGCACTCCGCGGCCGCGGAGTTCGCGCGGGCGGTGGCCGGTCGGCTGCGCGCGGCGGGTTCCCTGTGCACGGTGGTCACCGCGGGCGAGGAGTTCGCCCGGGTGGACGCCGCGCGGTACGAGGTCCGGATCGACGCCGTCGAGGACCACGGGCTCCTGCTCGACGCCCTGGAGGCCGACGGGCGGCCGGTGGACACGGTCGTGCACCTGGGTGCCTTCGGTGCGCCCGAGGGCGAGCCCGGCAGTGTCGAGGAGCTCCTGGACGCGCAGCGGGACAGCGCCGACAGCCTGCTGTGCCTGGCACAGGCGCTGACGGCACGGCACACCGAGGGCCGGCAGGTCGCGCTGTACCTCGTCGGCAGGGGCGGTCAGGCGGTCGTGGAGGGCGAGGACGCCTCATACGCGCACGCCGCGGCCGGTGGTCTGCTCAAGAGCCTGCGGGAGGAGCTGCCGTGGCTGCGGACGGCCCACCTGGACCTGCCCGCCGGTGACGTGCCGGCGACGGCCGGGCTGCTGCTCGACGAGATCGCGGTGCCGTCGGCCGACGCCGAGGTGGCCTACCGTGACGGTGCCCGCTGGGTGCGCCGTCTGGCTCCGCTGCCCACCCCGCTGCCGCGTGCCACACCGGCCGCGGCCGAGGGCTTCCAGCTGATCAGCGGCGGCCTCGGCGGAGTGGCGGTGCGTCTCGCGGAGCACCTGCTGAGGACGCCGGGCACACGGCTGCTGCTCGTCGGGCGCACCGAGCTGCCGGACGAGCACACCTGGGACGCGCATGTCGCCGAGGGCGGCGCTCTGGGCCGCCGTCTCGCGGCGTTCCGGAGCCTGCGGGAGCTGGGTGACGTCCGGTACGAGGCGGCCGACATCACCGACCCGGGCCAGGTGCGCGCGGCGGTGGACAAGGCGGCCGCTGAGTGGTCGGTGCCGCTGGCCGGGGTGCTGCACCTCGCGGGCGACTTCGACCAGCGGGCGGTGACCGACTACGGCACCGGGCAGTGGCGTGCGGCGCTGGCGGCGAAGGTCACCGGTGGCTGGGTGCTGCACCGGCTGGCGCTGGAGCTGGGGGTGACGTCGTTCGCGTCGTTCTCCTCGGTCAACGGTTTCTTCGGCGGGGCCATGAGCGGTGCCTACTCGGCTGCGAACGCCTTCCTCGACGCGCTGGCGGTGCACCAGCGGCGTGCCGGGCTCGACGCGCACAGCCTGGCGTGGAGCATGTGGGACGAGCTCGGCATGAGCGAGGGCTACGGCCTCAAGGCCCTGACACAGGCGCGTGGTTACCGCGTCCTGGACCCGGCCGCGGGGCTGCGCTCCTTCGATCTGGTGCGCAGGCTCGACGAGCCGCACGTGCTGATCGGTGCCGACCGGAGCGCGCCGTGGGTGCGCTCCCATGTGGTGGCGACGGCGCGTCCGGTGCACCGGCTCGCGGGCCGGGTGGCGCTGGAGGACGGTGCCGATCTGGGTGCGCTGTACGAGGCGGCCGGGGCCGCGGCCCGTGCCTGTGGTGCGGACGGCGCGTGGGTGCTGCGGGCGGCCGGTACGTCGGCGGACTCCGCCGGGGGTCCGGCGGACGGTGGCTTCGACGGGGTGCGCCGTCTGGAGGAGTCGCTGACGGCGATCTGGTGCCGGGTCCTGGGCCGCGACCACGTGGGGGCGGAGGAGAACTTCTTCGACCTCGGCGGCCATTCGCTGCTGCTGGTGCGCGCCCAGACGACGGTCAACCAGGAACTGGGCTGCGACCTGACGGTCGTGGACCTCTTCAGCCACCCCACCGTCAGGGCGCTGGCGAAGCACCTGGCCCGCACGGGCGTCGGTGCCGCGGAAGGGGCCGGCGCTCCCCAGGCGCCGGCCGAGGCCGCGCCCGCGTCCGGTCTGGACCGGGCCCGGCAGCAGGCGGAGCGCCAGCGGGCCGCGCGCGCCCGCCGTACCACCAAGAACACCAAGAACAAGGGGCCCCGCAACGATGGATGAGACAGCAGAGACCGGCTACGAGGCCGATCCGGCCATCGCGGTCATCGGCATGGCGGGGCGCTTCCCCGGCGCGGACACGGTCGAGGAGTTCTGGGAGAACCTGGCCGCCGGGCGGGAGTCGATCCGGCCCGTCACCGACGAGGAGTTCCTGGCGGCGGGCGGCGACCCGGCGCACCTGGACGACCCCGACCTCGTGCGGATGGCGTCCGTCATCGAGGGCATCGACCGCTTCGACTCGGCGTTCTTCGGCTACAGCCCCGCCGAGGCCGAACTCGTCGACCCGCAGCAGCGGCTGCTGCTGGAGAGCGCCTACCACGCGATGGAGGACGCCGGTTACGCGAACGGCCACGGCGAGCAGCAGGTCGGGGTGTACGCAGGCGCAGGGGACAGCCGTTACTACCCGGCGAACATCCACCCGCGGTTCGCGGGGCAGAGCGCGTCGGTGGCCCTGGTGCACGCGGCGACGAGCAACTCGCTGGGCGCGCTGGCCACCCGGATCTCCTACGAGCTGGGTCTGACGGGGCCGAGCCTGTCCCTTCAGACGGCGTGTTCCACGGCCCTGGTCGCCATCCACACGGCCTGCCAGGACCTCATCGACTACAAGTGCGACGTGGCGCTGGCGGGGGCCGTGTCGCTCAATCCGTCGGCGATGCTCGGCTACCGGCACGTGCCGGACGGGCCGTTCTCGCCGGACGGCCGCTGCCGGGCCTTCGCGGCGGACGCCGCGGGCACGTCGTCGGGTGACGGCGTGGGCGCGGTCGTGCTCAAGCGGCTGGAGGACGCGCTGGCCGACGGCGACCGGATCCGGGCCGTCATCAAGGGCTCGGCGATCAACAACGACGGCCGCCGCAAGGTGGGTTTCACCGCGCCGAGCCCGGAGGGCCAGTCCGAGGCGATCCTCGCGGCGCAGGCGGCCGCGGGGATCGGTGCCGAGACGATCGGCCTCGTGGAGGCGCACGGCACAGCCACCAAGATCGGTGACCCGATCGAGGTGACCGCCCTGACCCAGGCGTTCCGGGAGAGCACGGACGAGCGGCAGTTCTGCGCCCTGGGATCGGTGAAGACGAACATCGGCCACCTCGGCGCGGCCGCCGGGATCGCCGGGTTCATCAAGTCCGTACTGGCCCTGGAGCACCGGCAGATCCCGCCGAGCCTGCACTTCGACGCGCCCAACCCGCTGATCGACTTCGCGGCGGGCCCCTTCCGGGTGCCCACGGCGCTGGAGGACTGGGAGGCCGGCGCGGAGCCGCGCCGGGCCGCCGTCAGCGCCTTCGGCGTCGGCGGCACCAACGCCCACGTCATCCTGGAGGAGGCCCCGCCGGCCGCCCAGGAGGCGCCCCGGAAGGCGAGCCAACCGCGGTGGCGGGTGCTGCCGTTGTCGGCCCGTACACCGGCCGCCCTGCGCGGCCAGGCCGACAACCTCGGGCGGCACCTGGCGGACCACCCGGACCTGGATCTCGCCGACGTCGCCCACTCGCTGGCCACCTTCCTGCCCGCCATGCCGCATCGGGCCGCCGTCGTCGCGCGGACCACGGCGGACGCGGTACGGGCCCTGGGCCACCCGCTGCCCGCGTACCCGGAGGTGCGGGACGGCGGCGCGCCGCCGGTCGCGTTCCTGCTGCCGGGCGGCGGCACGCAGTACGTGGGGATGGGCGCGGAGCTCTACCGCGACCACCCCGTCTACCGGGACACGGTCGACCGCTGCGCCGCGATCCTCCGGCCCGTCCTGGGCCGTGATCTGCGGACGGCCCTGTTCGAGCACGCGGATCCCGGCAGTGTGGACGCTTTCCTGGCGCTGGTCGTCACCGAGTACGCCCTCGCCGTGACGCTCATGGAGCAGGGGGTGCGCCCGGACGCGCTGATCGGGCACTCGCTGGGCGAGTACACCGCGGCCACCCTGGCGGGCGTGATGACCCTGGAGGAGATGCTGCCGCTGGTCGCCGAGCGGATCCGGCTGATCGCCTCCGCGGGCGGCGCCACCGTAGGGGTGGCACTGGGCGAGGAGGAACTGCGGCCCTATCTCACCGACGACCTGTCGCTGGCCGCCGTGAACGGCCCGGCGGCGTGCACGGTCGCCGGGCGCCAGGAGGCGGTGGACGCGCTCGAACAGCGGCTGCTGGCCGACGAGGTGACCTTCCGCCGGCTGCGGATGCCGGCCGCCGCGCACTCCCATGTGCTCGACCCCGTGCTGGGCGCGTTCGAGGACGCGCTGGGCACGGTCACGCTCCGGCCGCCGCGGATCCCGTTCGTCACCAATGTGACGGGCACATGGATCACCGACGAGCAGGCGACCAGCCGCAAGCACTGGATCGACCACACCCGGCGGACCGTGCGGTTCGCCGACGGCATCGCCTCCGTGTGGGAGCGCGGCAACCCGCTGCTCGTGGAGATCGGGCCGGGCGACGTGCTGGCCAAGCTGGCCACGGCCCGGCTCGGGGACGAGCCGCTGGTGACGGTGGCGACGATGCGGCACGCCAAGGCGGAGCGCCCGGACGGCCAGGTGCTGGCCGAGGCGATCGGCCGGCTGTGGGCGGCCGGCGCCGAAGCCGGCCTGGCCGCGCCGGGCGACCCGGAGGAGCCGCGGCGGGTGCCGCTGCCGGGTTACGCCTTCGACCGGCGGCGCCACTGGATCGACGCGCCCACCGCCCGGCCCCGTACGGGTGCGGACGACGAGGCGGCACCGGCCCAGGAGCAGGCTTCCGGGCGCGCGCCGCGGCCGCCGCACCTCGCGACCGAGTACGTCGCCCCCCGCACCCCCATGGAGCAGGTCGTGGCCGGGCACTGGGAGGAGGCGCTGGGCATCGAGGGCATCGGGGTCCACGACAACTTCTTCGACCTGGGCGGCGATTCCATGCGGGCCGTCATGCTGGCCGGCCGCATGCGCAGCGCCTCGCGACTGGACATCCCGGCCGCCGCGCTGCTGTCGTCCCCCACGATCGCCGGGGTCCTCGACGGGATGGGCCGCACGGGGGCGGGCAACGACGCGTTCGCGCCGGTGCTGCCGCTGCGCGCCGACGGCGACCAGCGCCCGCTGTTCTGCGTGCACCCCGGCGGTGGCATCGGCTGGCGCTACTCCGGCCTGCTGACGCACCTCGGCGGACGGCAGCCGGTGTACGGCATCCAGGCGCACGGTCTGGACGGCGTCAGCGCCCCCGCCGCCGACGCCAAGGAGATGGTCGAGTCCTATCTCGGGCATCTGCGCGAGGTGCAGCCCGAGGGTCCGTACCGGCTGCTGGGCTGGTCCTACGGCGGCACCGTGGCGCATGTGATGGCCACCGCGCTCCAGCGCGCGGGTGAACAGGTCGAGCTGCTGGCCATGATGGACGCCCCGCTGACCCACGGCCGGCCGCTCACCGAGGAGGAGACGGAGCGCCAGGTGGCGTCCCTGCTGCTCCGGGTCGCCGGTCTGGAACTGCCGGAGGACGGGACCCTGGACGTCTCCCGGGCGCTCGCCCTCCTCGGTGACGCCGGGACGGCCGCCGTCTCGCTGGAGGAGGCGACGGCGCTCGCGCGGGTCATGCGGAACAACCTGCGTATCGCGCCCGGCTTCGAGCCGGAGGTGTTCACCGGCGACGTGCTGTTCTTCAGCGCCGCGGGCGACCCGGCGGCCCCGGCCGGGTCGTCGGACGCCATGGCCAAGGTCGAGGAGTGGCGGGCGTACGTCGACGGCACCGTCGAGGACCACCCCGTCCCGTGCGGCCACTACGAGATGACCGAGCCGGAGCCGCTCGCCGGGATCGGCGCGGTCCTCGCGGAGGCGCTCCGGCCCGCCGCGGACTGACCCCCCGCACGCACCACCGCACCACAGCACCGACGTACAGCAAGGAAAGGTAGAACCGTGCGCAGTCCGTTCGAGGACCCCGGCCAGGGTGAGGAGTCGCATCTGGTGCTCACGAACGCGGCCGGGGAGCTCTCCCTGTGGCCCGCTTTCGCCGACGTACCGGAAGGCTGGACGGTCACCTTGCCGGCGACCGGTCACCGTGCCTGTCTCGACCACCTGGAGCGGGCCGCCGCCCGCTCCGCTTCCACCAGCACGACCGAGCACACCGCCGGTCTCCGTCCCGAACCGTCAGGAGCCACCCAGTGACCCAGGACCTCTACGAGCTCGGCGACGCGCCCCCGTTGGGGCAGGCGCCCAAGCGCATGTACGCGTCCCTCATCCGCCCCGAGCGCTACGGCATGCCCATCGACGCCTTCCGCACGGAGGTCGTGGACGTGCCGGAGGTCGGGCGCGGCCAGGTGCTCATCAAGGTGATGGCCGCCGGGGTGAACTACAACAACGTCTGGGCCGCGCTCGGCGACCCGGTCGACGTCGTCGCCACCCGGCAGCGGCGCGGTGCGACGGAGGACTTCCACATCGGCGGCTCCGACGCGTCGGGCATCGTGTGGGCCGTCGGCGAGGACGTGCGCCACGTGGCCCTCGGCGACGAGGTGGTCATCCTGGCCAACCAGTGGGACGAGACCGCCGAGGACATCCGGCTGGGCGCCGACCCCTCCACGTCCTCGACGCAGAGCGTGTACGGCTACGAGGAGAACTACGGTTCCTTCGCGCAGTTCACGGTCGTGGACGAGTACATGTGCCACCCGAAGCCGAAGCGGCTGTCCTGGGCGGAGGCGGCCTGCTACATGGCGACCGCCGCGACCGCGTACCGCCAGCTGTTCGGCTGGGACCCGCACACCGTGCGGCCCGGCGACCCGGTGCTGATCTGGGGCGGTGCGGGCGGGCTCGGCTGCATGGCCATCCAGCTGGTCCGGCGGGCGGGCGGCATACCCATCGCGGTCGTCTCCAGCGACGAACGCGGCGAGTACTGCGTCGAACTGGGCGCCAAGGGCTACATCAACCGGCGGGACTTCGACCACTGGGGCCGGCTGCCGGACACGTCCGACGAGGCCGCCATGGCGGAGTGGCTCAAGGGGGCGCGCGCGTTCGGCCGCCGCTTCTGGGAGGTGCTCGGCGAGCGCCGGGCGCCCCGGATCGTCCTGGAGCACTCCGGTGCGGACACGATCCCCACGTCCATGTACCTGTGCGACAACGCGGGCATGGTCGTCATCTGCGGCGGCACGACCGGCTACAACGGCGATGTGGACCTGCGGTTCCTGTGGATGCGGCAGAAGCGGCTCCAGGGGTCGCACGTCTCCAACGCGCGTGAGGCACGGGAGGTCACCGAGCTGATCGGGCAGGGGCTCGTCGACCCCTGCCTGTCGCTGACGCTCGGCTTCGACGAGATCGGCAAGGCGCATCAGCTGATCCACGACAACGAGCACCCTGCGGGCAACATGGCGGTCCTGGTGAACGCGACGGCGTGATCCTCGGGGCGGGCCCGCCGCGCGCGCCTCGGCGCCTGCGGCGGGCTTTTCCCCTACCCGCCCCTTCCCGAAACTGGGGGCAAGCCCCCAGACCCCCGAAGCACGCTTCGCGCGCTGTCCTCAAACGCCGGACGGGCTGAAATGCGCACCCGGCCGCAGAATCAAGGCCACGGTCCGCACAATCAGCCCGTCCGGCGTTTGAGGACGCGCCCGCAGGGCGCCCCCGCCGCAGGCGGCACCAGGGGCCTAGCGCGCAGTCCAAGTGAACGCACTGCCGGCCACATCATGAGCCCGTACATCCAGCCCCCGCTCCGGCACCCCACCCCGCCAAGCCCGGAAGCCGCCGCCCCGCCCCGCCCGCAGCCCGACGTCGAGCAACCGCGACGGCGTGGGGTCCGAGAGCGCCTTGAACGCCGTCTCCTTCGCGGAGAACGCGAACAGCAGCCGTCGCTCCGAGTCGGCCACCCAGGCCCGTTCGTCCTCGGAGAGCACCAAGTGGGCCGCTTCCAGCGGCAGTCCGCGGGTCTCCAGATCGCATCCCAGTGCACGGAAGCGGGAGGCCGGGGCGGCCAGGGCGACGGCGAGGCCACCGGAGTGGCTGATCGTGCCGACGCAGCCGTCCGGGAAGACGGGACGGCGGCCGTCGGCGAGGATCTCCGCCACCGGCAGGCCGGCCAGGGCGAGCGCCCGGCGGGCGGCACGGCGTCCGGCGAGGAAGTCCCGCCGCCGGAGCCCCGGCATGGCGGACGCCAGCTCCGCCTCTCCCGGCCCGAAAGGCTCCCCGCCGTCGGTGGCGACGCCCAGTGCGATGCCGGAGGCGGCGAGGACCGGGCGGAGGGCGAGCAGCGCGTGCTCGGCCCCGGCCCGGTCCGTCAGGGTCGCCATGGTCAGGTGTGCAGCAGCTTCTTGAGGATCTTCCCGGCCGGGTTCCTGGGCACCTGGTCGATGAATTCGATGCGCCGGGGCCGCTTGTACGGCGCGAGCTGTCCGGCGACGTGGCGCAGCAGTTCGGCGGTGCCGGTGCCCTCGTCGGCGACGACGTAGGCGAGGGGGACCTCGCCGTAGTCGGGGTCCGGTGTGCCGACGACGGCGGCGTCCTGGACGGCCGGGTGGGTGCGCAGGGCCCGTTCGATCTCGGTCGGGTAGACGTTCTGCCCGGCGCGGATGATGAGGTCCTTGCTGCGGTCGACGAGGTGGATCAGTCCGGTGCGGTCGATGTAGCCGAGGTCGCCGGTGCGGATCCAGCCGTCGACGGTGATCTCGGCGGTGGCCGCGTCGTTGCCCCAGTAGCCGCGCATGACGCCGGGGCCGCGGACGACGATCTCGCCGATGGTGCCGGGCGCCGCTTCCTCGCCCCGGTCGTCGAGGGCGCGCGCGGACATGCCGGGGACGACCCGTCCGGCGGGGATCAGGTCGGGCACGGCGTCCGGCGCGGGGTGCTCGTCGGGGCCGAGGGTGACGAACGGGCCGCCGACCTCGGTCATGCCGTAGACCTGGCGGAAGCCGCAGCCGAGGCGGGCGGCGGCTTCGGCGTAGATGTCGACGGGCATGGGCGAGGCGCCGTAGAGGATCTCGCGCAGGGTCGACAGGTCGGTGCTCTCCACGGCCTTCGCCTGGAGGAGGAAGCGGAGCATCTGCGGGACGAGCCAGATGTGGGTGGCGCGGTGGTTCTCGACGGCGGCGAGCGCGGTCTGGGGCTTGAAGCCCGGCATGAGGACGACGGTGGCGCCCGCGGCCATGTAGGTCAGGGAGACGACCATGCTGCCGTGGTAGAGCGGGCAGCAGTTGACGAGGACCATGTCGTCGGCGGGCCGGGCGACGGCGAGCCAGCCGAGCGCGATGGCCCGGAAGGAGGCGTGGTCGACGGTGACGCCCTTGGCCTGTCCGGTGGTGGCCGAGGTGTGCAGGATCGCGGCCGGGGTGTCGTCGGGCAGGTCGGGCAGGTCCGGTCCGCCGGCTGTGCCCAGGGCGGCGAACTCCTCGCTCTCCATGGCGATCCGCAGCCGGACGGGCAGGTCGGGGTGGCGGTCGAGGAGCGCGGCCTCGCCGATGACGGCGACGGCCCCGGTGCGCTCGGCGATGCCGGTCACCTCGGCGGGGGTCAGGCTGTGGTTGAGGGGGACGAAGAGCGCGCCGAGGCGGCCGAGCGCGAAGTACGTCTCCATGACCTCGATGCGGTCCAGGGAGAGCACCGCGACGCGGTCACCCCGCTGGATGCCGAGGCCGGCCAGCCCGCGGGCGAGCCGGCCGGTCCGGTCGTCGAACTCGGCCCAGGTGACGGAGCGGTGCTCGTCCACCAGGGCCGTCCGGTCGGGGAAGCACTGGCGGTTGCGCTCCGCCAGCTGGGTCAGCCACATCACGAGCCGTTCGGCTGCGCGGCGGCCCCGCCGCGGGTGGCGACGAAGCGCTCGTAGTCCGCGATGGTGGTGAGCTGGTCCATGTCCTCGGCGGTGACCTCGGCGCCGGTGCGCTGCTCGATGAGGAGGACCAGGCGCACCAGGTCACCGGAGTCGATGCCGCTGGCGCTGAGGTCGGCGTCGTCGCTGATGCTGTCGGCGAACTCCGGCGTGCCGGTCAGCTCGACGAGCATCTCCCGTACGGTGCTCATGCTTGTTCCTTTCGTCGCGGTGCCGCCGCTGCTTCGCGAGCGGTCTGCCCGATGATGAAGAGTTGCCCGCGCGGCCTCACACTCCATGCACCTTTCGTGATCTTCGTCACGGGTCCGGAACGGATGCGCAGGGATGGAACTCCCCCGCTCCGTACTCCTTATGTCTGGAGGCACTGTCGCCTCCGGCAGTCGAGGACGAAGGAGTGAGCGAGGTGCTCTCAGGGTGACGACCACCGACGCGAGCGGCGAAGAGGGCTTCACCGAGCACTTCGAGGCGCTGCTGGCCGCCGACGAGCGGATCGAGCCTCGGGACTGGATGCCGGACGGTTACCGGCGGATGGTGCTCCGGCAGCTCGCCCAGCACGCGCACTCCGAGATCATCGGCATGCAGCCGGAGGGTGCCTGGCTGACGCGGGCGCCGTCGCTGCACCGCAAGGCGAGCCTGCTGGCCAAGGTGCAGGACGAGGCGGGGCACGGGCTCTATCTGTACTCGGCGGCGGAGACCCTGGGGGTGTCGCGTGCCGAGCTGCTGGACGCCCTGCACAGCGGGACCCAGCGCTACGCGGCCACCTTCAACCACCCGGCGCTGACGTGGGCGGACACCGGGGCGATCGCCTGGCTGACGGACGGTGCGGCCGTGGTCAACCAGGTGCCGCTGTGCCACACCTCGTACGGGCCGTACGCGCGGGCCATGCGGCGGGTGTGCCAGGAGGAGGCGTTCCACGTCCGGCAGGGCTACGACGTGCTGTGGTCGCTGTGCCGGGGGACGGCGGAGCAGAAGGAGATGGCGCAGGACGCGGTGAACCGCTGGTGGCTGCCCGCGGTGGCGCTGATGTTCGGCCCTCCGGACACGACGGCGGGCGGCGCGGACGACCGTACGGCGGCGATGGGCGCTGCGGTCAGCCGGCGTTCCATGGCGTGGGGCATCAAGCGGCACACCAACGACGAGCTGCGGCAGCGGTTCGTCGACAACGTGGTGCCGCAGGCCGAGCGGCTGGGCGTGACGCTGCCGGACCCGGCGATCCGGTGGAACGAGGAACGCGGTCACTACGACTTCAGCCCGATCGACTGGCGGCTGTTCCGGGAGTCACTGGCGGACAACTCGCAGTGCGCCCGGCAGCGGCTGGCGCACCGGGTCGCGGCTCACGAGGACGGTGCCTGGGTGCGGGAGGCCGTCGACGCCTACGCGGCGGGCGGGTACGAGGAAGGGCAGAGCGCATGAGCGAGCGGACCGCACGGGTGCAGACTCCGTGGGAGGTGTTCATCCGGCCGCGCCGCGGCCTGTCCCACCAGCATGTGGGGTCGGTGCACGGTGCCGACGCGGACATGGCGCTGGCCAACGCCCGGGATCTGTACACCCGCAGGGGCGAGTCGGTGTCCATCTGGGTGGTGCGCTCCGACGCGGTGCGCGCGTCCTCGCCGAGCGAGAAGGACCCGCTGTTCAGCAACGCCGCCGACAAGCCGTACCGGTATCCGGAGCACTATGTGGCGCTGAACGAGGGTGGCAGCCATGACGGTTAGCCCCACAGAGGCCCGCACCCGGGACGTCGCCGCGTACGCCCTGCGGCTCGGTGACGACGCGCTGATCCTCAGCCAGCGGCTGTGCGCGTGGGTGACGAAGGCGCCCACCATCGAGGAGGACCTGGCGCTGTCGAACATCGCGCTGGACCTGCTCGGGCACGCCCGGACGCTGCTCGCGTGCAGCGGTGAGCGGGACGGCACCGGCCGCAGTGACGACGACCTGGCCTACGGCAGGACCGAGCGCCACTTCCGCAACGCCCTGCTGGTGGAGCTGGACAACGGCGACTTCGCGGTGACCATCGCCCGGCAGCTGGTCTACGCGCGGTACAGCATGCTGCTGTGCACGGCGCTGGCGGAGGCCGGTGACGCGACGCTGGCGGGTTTCGGCGCGCGGGCGGCCAAGGAGGTCGAGTACCACTGGATGCACGCTTCCCAGTGGACCGTACGGCTGGGCCGGGGCACGGCCGAGAGTCACCGCCGGATGCAGGCGGGGCTGGACCGCGTCTGGCCTTACGCCGGCGAGCTGTTCGAGACGGACGAGCTGGTGGAGCGGCTCGACGCGGACGGCACGGCGGTGGCTCCCGCGCGGCTGCGGGCCGACTGGGAGCATGCGGTGGCCGGTGTCCTGGCGGAGGCCGGGCTGACCGTGCCCAAGCCGTCCTGGCAGGCGAGCGGCGGCCGGTCCGGGCTGCACACGGAGGCGTTCGGCCCGCTGCTCGCCGAGCTGCAGTCGGTGCGCCGGCAGTATCCGGGGGGCACCTGGTGAGCGCCGTGACCCGGCTGTCCGCCGAGGAGGTCCGGGCGCGGGTGAACACCGTGCCGGACCCGGAGCTCCCCATGGTCACCCTGGACGACCTCGGGGTGATCCGTGCGGTGGAGGTGGCGGCGGACGGCACGCTGGAGGTCTCCATCACGCCGACGTACATGGGCTGTCCGGCGATGCCCGCGATCGAGGCGGGGATCGGGGAGGCACTGGCGGAGTGCGGGCATCCGGACGGGCGCGTACGGCAGTTGCTCTCGCCCGCGTGGACGACCGACTGGATCAGCGCCGAGGGCCGCCGCAAGCTCTCCGAGAACGGCATCGCCCCGCCGGGCGCCGCCGGGGCGCCGCTGCCGGTCCGGCTCGGGCTGGGTCTGCCCTGCCCCAACTGCGGCTCCGTGGCGACGCGTCCGCAGAGCGCGTTCGGGGCGACCCGCTGCCAAGCCGTCCTGGTGTGCACCGCGTGCCAGGAGACCTTCGCTCATCTGAAGGCGATGTGACGACCGCCATGACGACGACATCGGTGACGACCGGCCCTGCGGCCGCGCCGCACGCGGGAGTGTGGCACCGGCTGCGGGTGACGGAGGTGGAGCGGGCGTCCGACGAGGCGGTCGCGATCCGCCTGGCCGTACCGGACCACCTGACGGGGGCCTTCGCCCACCGCGCCGGGCAGCACGTGGCCGTCCGGCACCTCCCGGACGGCGACGGCGGGCCGGAGCTGCGCCGCAGCTATTCCGTCTGCCTGCCGCCCGGGGAGCGCTCCGGGCTGCGCCTGGTGGTCAAGCGCCTGGGGCCCGGTGGCTTCGCGGAGTACGCCACGGAGCGGCTGGCCGTGGGCGACGCGCTCGAACTCTCCCCGCCGACGGGGGGTTTCGGGCTGGTGGACCGTCCGGGCGCGCACCATGTGCTGGTCGCGGGCGGCAGTGGCATCACGCCGCTGCTGAGCATGGCGGCGGCCGCGCTGCGGGACGACCCCACGTGCCGGGTCTCGCTGGTCTACGCGAACCGGACGGCGGCGTCGGTGCTGCTGGCGGACGAGCTCGCCGACCTCAAGGACGCTTATGTCGACCGGTTCTTCGTGCTCCATGTGCTCTCCCAGGAGACGCGCGAGGCGGAGCTGCTCTCCGGGCGGGTCGACAGCGGGCGGCTGACGAAGCTGCTGGCCCTGCTGGGCGCCGAGCCCGACGACCGCGGGTTCTTCTACCTGTGCGGCCCCTGGGGGCTGGTGGAGTCGGTGCGTGAGGCGCTCGCCTGCTGGGGGGCCGACCCGGCCCGGGTGCGCTTCGAGCTCTTCTCGACCGCCGACGGGCCGCGGGAGGCCGACGCCGGTGACGTACCGGGGCGGCAGGGGCGGATCACCGCGCGGCTCGCGGGGCGGACGACCGTGGCCACCATGGGGCCCGCGGACCGGGTGGTGCTGGACGCCGTGCTCCGGGCCCGGCCCGAGACCCCGTACTCCTGCCGCGACGGCCTGTGCGGGACCTGCCGGGCCAAGGTGGTCTCCGGTTCGGTGCGCATGGACCGGCAGTACGCCCTCGGCGAGGCCGAGTTGGCGGGCGGCTACACCCTCGCCTGCCGGGCGCGGCCGGACTCGGACGAGGTCGGGCTCGACTTCGACGCCTGAGCGGCCCCGCGCGGGCCCTCCTGGCGCCACCGCGCACCGTACGACGACATCGACGCACAGCGACACGTAAGGACAGCAACCATGGGCAGTCTTGCCGACAGGACCGCGCTGGTGACCGGTGGCAGCCGGGGCATCGGCAGGAGCATCTCGCTGCGGCTGGCCCGGGACGGCGCGCTGGTGGCCGTCCACTACGGGCACGACGCCACGGCCGCGAAGGAGACCGTCGGCCTGATCGAGGCGGCCGGCGGCAAGGCGTTCGCCTTCCAGGCCGAACTGGGCGTGAGCGGCGACGCCGTCGCGCTGTGGGAGGCGTTCGACGAGGGCCTCGCGCGGTACGGTGCGGAGCCCGGCCTGGACATCCTGGTCAACAACGCGGGCGTCACACTCCCCAAGCCGATCGCCGCCGTGACGGAGGAGGACTACGACCAGGTCTTCGCCGTCAACGTCAAGGCGCCGTTCTTCGTGATCCAGCAGGGTCTCGGCAGGCTGCGCGACGGCGGCCGGATCATCAACATCTCCTCCGCCGTCACCCGGATCGCCATCCCGCACATCTCCGCCTACGCGATGACCAAGGGCGCGATCGACACGCTCACCCTCGCCCTCGCCAAGGAGCTCGGCCCGCGCGGGATCACCGTGAACTCGGTGGCGCCCGGCTTCGTCGACACCGAGATCAACCCCACCCTGAAGAACCCCGAGGTGCGGGCGGTGTACGCGGCCGTCTCCACCTTCAACCGGGTCGGCGAGCCCTCCGACATCGCCGACGTGGTGGCCTTCGTCGCGAGCGACGACGCCCGCTGGGTCACCGGTCAGTATCTGGACGCCACCGGAGGCGCCCACCTGGGCCTGTGACCCACCGGTCGCCCGAAAGCACGGGCCGGGGCGCGGCGCCGGGACGCGACCGCCGCCGCCTGCCCGGGACACCGCGCGGCGAGCGGACCGCACCGCTCGCCGCGGCCCGAGCACCTTCCCTCAGCCCTCCGCCCTGCGCCTGACGGCCGGCGGGGCCCTTGTCCGAGGAGACCCATGACTGACAGCACACGCACACCCGCCCCCGCGGCGGCCGAAGAGGACGACTCCCTGCTGGAGTTCGAGGGGACGACCCCGTACGAGGACTACGTCCACGCCTCGGTGCTCACCAACCTCCAGCAGCCGCTCTCCAACGACCCCGGTGAGATGGCCTTCCTGGTCACGACCCAGGTGATGGAGCTGTGGTTCACGCTGATAGTGCACGAGTGGCGCACCGCGCGTGACTCCCTGATGAAGGACGACCCCGAGCGGGCCATGGAGGCCCTGCGCCGGAGCCTCGGCTCGCTCCAGGCGCTCAACGACTCGTGGCGGCCGATCGCTTCGCTGACCCCGGCGCAGTTCAACGGCTTCCGCTCGGCGTTCGGCGAGGCGTCCGGCTTCCAGTCGGCGATGTACCGGCACATGGAGTTCCTGCTGGGCGACAAGTCCCGCTCGATGGTCCAGCCGCACCGCGGTCATCCCCGGGTGCACGCGGAGCTGGAGGACGCCCTCACCCAGCCGTCGCTGTACGACGAGGTGCTGGCGTATCTGCACCGGCGCGGACTGCCCGTCCCGGAGCGGGTGCTGGAGCGGGACCGGACGGTGGCGTACCAGGCGGACGTCGGCGTCGAGGAGGTCTGGCGGCAGATCTACGCGGGCCCGCAGAGCGACCCGCTGGTGGCGCTGGGCGAGGCGCTCACCGACATCGCCGAGCTGGTGCTGCGCTGGCGCAGCGACCATCTGCTGGCCACCCGGCGGGCGATGGGCGCCAAGACCGGCAGTGGCGGCTCCCCGGGCGTGGCCTTCCTGGAGAAGCGCGCCGCCCGTTCCGTGTTCCCCGAGGTATGGACGGCCCGCAGCTATGTCTAGGACGATCTCCGATTTCGCGGCCGAGGAGGAGCGCCGGGTGCTGAGCCTCCGGCCGGTCCTCGCGCCCTCCCATCACAAGTACGGCGAGCATCCGCACCAGGCGTACGACCTGTGGCCCGCGGAGGACCCGGACGCGCCGCTGGTGATCCTGCTGCACGGTGGTTACTGGCGGTACGACCGGATGCACCTGACGCCGTTCGCCGCGCATCTGGCGAAGAACGGCTTCACCACGGTGCTGCCCGGCTTCCGCCGGGCCGGTGGTGCGGGCGGGTACCCCGCCACCTTCGACGACATCGCGCTGCTGCTGGACACGATCCCGGCGGGGCGGCCGTACGTGCTGGCCGGTCACTGCTCGGGCGGCCACCTCGCGCTGTGGGCGGGTGCGCGCGGGCTGCTGCCCGAGGACTCGCCGTGGCACACCACCGAGCTGCCGACGGCGGTGCTGGCGCTGGCCCCGATCACCGACCTGGCCGCGACGATCCGTGAGGACCTCAGCAACGGCGCCGGGCTCGAACTGCTCGGCCCCGCCGACCGGGTGGAGTCGCTGCTGCCGTCCGTGGACCCGCTGACGATGCTCCGCGGGCCGGGTACGACCGGTGTGCCGACGGTCGTGCTGCACGGCGAGGTGGACGAGGAGCTGCCGCACGAGCAGTTCACCGGCTACATGTCCGTGCACACGGACGCGGAACTCGTGATGCTGCCGGGGACCGGGCACTACACGCTCATCGAGCCGGGGTCGCCGGCGAGCCGGTCGGTGATCGAGACGCTGGCCCGGCTGGCCCGCACGCACTGTTCGTAGGCCGCCCCTCCCCCTCCGGCCGCCGCTTTCGACCCGGACCCGCGGCGGCCGTTCCCGACAAGAAAAGGACCTCGCGGTGACCACCGCCATCACCCACGACCTCGACGCCCTGACGGCCCGCGCGGGCGCGCTCGACGCCGCCGACCCGCTGGCCGCCGTGCGGGAACGGTTCCTGCTGCCGGAGGGGGTCGTCTATCTGGACGGCAACTCCCTCGGGGCGCTGCCCGCGGCGGTGCCTCCCGTCATGGCGGACGCCGTGCACCGGCAGTGGGGCACGGACCTGATCCGGTCGTGGAACGACAACGCGTGGTGGGAGGCGCCCCTGCGGGTCGGGGACGCGGTCGGGCGGCTGATCGGCGCGGCGCCGGGGCAGACGCTGGCCGGTGACTCCACGAGCGTCCAGCTGTTCAACGCCCTGTCGGCGGCGGTCCGGTTGCGGCCCGGCCGCGAGCTGATGCTGACGGACCCGGGGCACTTCCCCACCGACCAGTACATCGCCGATTCGGTGGCCCGCCTGTTCGGCCTGGAGGTGCTCCGGGTGCCGCCGGCCGAACTGCCGGACTTCCTGGCGCGGGAGGGCGGACGGGTCGCGGTCGCCGGCTACTCCCCGGTGGACTACCGCACGGGCGAGCTGTACGACATGGCCGCGACGACCGAGGCCGTGCGGCGGGCGGGCGCGCTGATGCTGTGGGACCTGTGTCACGCCGCGGGCGCGCTTCCCGTCCGGCTGGACGAGCTGGGCGCGGACCTGGCCGTGGGCTGTGGCTACAAGTTCCTGTCCGGCGGGCCCGGTGCCCCGGCGTTCCTGTACGTCGCGGAGCGCCACCAGGCGGCGTTCGACCAGCCGCTCACGGGCTGGAACGGGCACGCCGAACCGTTCGGGCTGAGCGGTGACTACGCACCGGCGGCGGGCGTCGGACGGGGCCGCATCGGCACGCCGCCGATCCTGTCGATGCTGGCCCTGGAGGCCGCGCTGACGGCGTTCGACGGCGTGGCCATGGCGGACGTACGGGCCAAGAGCCTGTCCCTGACGTCCTTCTTCCTGGACTGCGCGGACGCCCTGCTGGACGGTTTCACCGTGGTCACCCCACGCGCCCCGGAGCGCCGGGGCAGCCAGGTGACCCTCCGCCACCCGGACGCCTACGCGCTGGTGCAGGCCCTCTCGGCGCGCGGCGTCATCGGTGACATGCGCGCCCCGGACATGCTGCGCTTCGGCGTCAACGCGCTCTATGTCACCCATGGGGACGTGCTGTCGGCGGTGCGGCAGCTGAGCGAGGTCGTGGCCTCCGGAGAACACCACGCGGAGCGCTTCCAGCAGCGCACGACGGTCACCTGAGCCACGGCCGCCGCGAGCGGTGAGGCACAGATGCCCGTATAGCCCTCTTTGCACGCCTATGGTAGGGGCGTGAGCGAGGAAGACACGGCGGGAAACAGCATCGGACCGGCGGGCGGGCCCGCTCCCGGTGGGCACTGGACGGCGTTCCGGCGGTCGCCGTTCTTCCCGGCCACCGTGCTCGTGGTGCTGGTCGCCGCGGCCGCCGGGCTCTTCGCCGGGTCGTACACCTACTGCATGGCCAACCCCACGCCCCGCAGCATCCCCACCGCCGTGACCGGGGTGCCCGCCTCCGAGGTGAAGCGGGCCCAGTTCGTGCAGGGAATGGAGAAGGCCCTCGGGGCCACGCTCAAGCTGCACCACTACGCCACGTACCGGCAGGCCCTGGGGGCGGTGGAGGAGCAGCGGGTGTTCGCGATCCTGGAGCAGCGCGGGGACGGGCGCGCCGCGCTGTCCGTGGCGGGCGCGTCGGGTGCCTCGGTCGCGCAGTTGCTGACGGAGACGGCGCCCCGGGTGGGCGCGGCCATCGGCGTGCCCGTGACGGTCACGGACATCAAGCCGCTGCAGAAGGGCGACCCGCGTGGGCTCGCGCTGTTCTACATCTCGCTCGCCGCGTCGGTCGTCGGCTTCATCGGCGCGATCCAGCTGAGCGTGCACGCGGCCCGGCTGAACCCGGGCGAGCGCATCGCCTTCACCCTGCTCCAGTCGGCGCTCGGCGGCTTCGCGATCGCCGCCGTGGTCGACTGGGGCCTGGGCGCGCTGCGGCTGCCGTTCACGGAGTCGTGGCTGATCCTGACGCTGACGATGTTCGCGTCGGGGATGGTCTTCACGATGTTCAACACGCTGATCGGACGCTGGGCGATGCTGCCGACGTGGAGCCTGCTGATCCTGCTCGGCAACCCCTCCTCCGGCGGCGCGGTGTCCTGGCCGCTGCTGCCCTCCTTCCTGGGCACGATCGGCCGCTGGCTGCCGCCGGGCGCCTCGGTCAACGCCCAGCACACGGCCGTCTACTTCGGCGGCCACCAGCACGCCTTCCCGTTCGCGGTACTCGGGGCATGGGCGGTGGGCTGCAGCGCCGTCTTCTGGCTCTGGCGCCACCGCCACCCGGGCGGACGCGAACGGGAGGTGGGCGGGGGCGCCGCCTCGGAGTGAAGGCCCCGCAACCTCACGGACGGCCTGCCGCTGGGGGACACGGCCGAACCGACTTCGAACCAGGCCCTGGACCACGGTGACGCCGTCGACGACGTTGCCCGCCTCGGCCTCACGGCAGGCGACGCCGCCCACCGCCTGGCCCCGCTCCGGCGAAGTCCTCTTAGCCCACTGCGAGTAGGCCGAGCCCCCGGACGACTCCCCTCCCTCTCACACGCCGGGTGCCCGCCTCGGCGTTCGCGGGGGGGGGCTGGCTGGCCGCTCCCTCGCTCCTCACGGGGCGCGGCACCGCGACACCATGACTTCCGCCGCCCAGCTCCAGGGCCCGAGACCCAGCCCCATCCCCGCCGAGGCTTGCCCACCTCCCGCCTCACCCCTCTATTGCGAGCATCTCTATCGCGACCACGAGTTCCTCCCCTCGGGCTTGGGCGCCCCTCCCGGCGGTCCGAAGGCGCGGGTGGCGGCTCGGCGCCAGCGGTTGGCGGGGGCGGAGGGGCGCAAGGCCGCGAGCCCTCCGCAGTACTTGGTGAAGACAGCGGGCCGCATCCCGCAGGCGTGCAGCACCCGGTCGGCCGCGCCGAGGTGACCGGCCGTCTTCACCTCGACCAGGACGAGAGCCTGGTCGCACCGCACGGCCCGCCCCGTCCGCAGGTCGGCGCAGACCAGCCCCGCGTCGCACGTGACACGCTCCCCGTCGGCGACCAGCGTCATCCGCAGGTAGTCGGTACTGAGGGAGGGGGAAAGCCCGTCGGGGACGTCGATGCCGTACGCGTGCCGCAGGGCCTCGGCGAGGAACGCCCGGCAGTTCGCGCCGAGCGGGCTGTCGCGCCCGGTCAGCGGGCGGCGGTGCTTCACCGTGTCACCGCGGCCGCCCTTGAGCTTGATCTCGAACTGCCGCTCGCCGGTGTCCTCGTAGACACGCTCACGGATCTTGAAGCGGCAACGGCGTCCCCGCCGGTGGTCGTCGAAGGACCGCAGGCCGGGGGTGTCGTAGTAGACGGAGTGGTAGCGGAAGGCGCGCCGCCCGTCGACGGACAGCGCCCGGAAGGCCCCACCGGGGTGTCGGGGGTCGGTGAGCCGTTCCACCATCCGCGAGAAGGCCTCGACCGGCACCAGATAGCTCCGGTCGAAGCGGGCGAGGAGAGCGGAGCGCTCGTTGACCGCGGCGAGGGAGACCGGTGCGACGGCGTACGCGGTGTCGGTGACGACCTGTCGGGCGTCCGTACCGGCCCGGCCCCCGGCGGCCCGGCGGGCGCCGGTGCCGGCCCGGAGCCCCGCGCCGTGCCGGGCGTCGGTGACGACCCGCAGCCCGCCGGCCCGGCAGGTGTCGGCGATGCCTCCGGTCGCCGTCGGCGGTGGGGCGAGCGGTGTCCGTACGGTCGTCATGCCGACCCCCAGGCGGGCACGGGCCGAGGCGTGGCGCCGGCGGCCGTGGCCGGCCGAGCCGCTTTCGGGTCCGCCGGCTCGCGCGCGAAGTCGTCGCCCAGTTCCCGGGAGACGGCCCTTGGCTCCGGGCCGGATTCGCGGTAGCGCACGTCGACGACCATGAGGTCGCGGACGAAGTCCACTTCCATGACCGTCCAGTGGAGCGGTTCGCCCAGCCGATGGGCAAGGTCGGCCCGCAGCGTGGTGGAGCGGTTGTGCACGGTGTCGAGGGTCACGACGGCCCGGCGGGAGCGCGCCAGGAGGCGCGGGCTGTCCGCGGCCCAGACGGTCAGGAGCAGCACGGCTGCGAGCCCCGCCGCGAGGGGAAGCGAAAGCTGCGGCAGCCCGCAGACGAGGCCGAGGACGAGCGTGGTGAAGTAGTACGCGACCTCCTCGTGCTGCACGGAGTCGGACCGGAGCCGGACGATCGACAGCACTCCGAAGAGACCGAAGCCCAGCGCCGTCCCGCCTCCGCCGCCCACTTCGGCGAGCGCGGCGACGACGGTGAACAGCCCGACGTTCAGGGCCAGATAAGCGGGTACGAGATCGCGACGGCGGTGCCGCCGCCAGTAGAGAGCGAAGGTCAGCAGGCAGATCGCGGTGACGTCGAGTGCCAGGTGGGCGGCGATGTGCCGCAGAGCGTCCATGGTTCCGATCCCTCCGTGTGCCGGGTGGACTACAGAGAGTAGGGCCCATGGAATCGAATATGCGTTTGCTTGTGGAGAAACAGTTCTGCACGATCCGGCCCGGGAACCCGGGTGCGCAGCCCGGCTTCAGGAGGCCGCCCCGAAGCTGCCCTGACCCAGGGTCAACTCCCGCGCCCCGCATGCAGGAAGCGCCGCAGGCGTTGCAGCGGCCAGGCGTTGATGACGTCGTCCTTCGTCAGCCAGCCGCGTTGCGCCGTACCCACGCCGTAACGCATGTACGGGAGATGGGTGGTTGAGTGGGCATCGGTGTTCACCGCGAACTTCACGCCGTACCGCTTCGCACGCAGGATGTCCTCGTCGCAAAGGTCGAGCCGCTCGGGGTGCGCGTTGATCTCCAGCGCCGTGCCGGTACGCGCGCACGCTTCGAAGACCGCGTCGAAGTCGGCGTCGATTCCCGGGCGTTTGCCGATCAGCCGGGTCGTGGGGTGTCCCAGTACGGCGACGTAAGGATTCTCGCAGGCACGCACGAGCCGTCGGGTCAGGTCGTCGCGGCTCTGGTTGAAGTGGGAATGCACGGAGGCCACGCACAGATCGAAGCCCGCCAGGAACTCGTCCGGCCAGTCCACCCCGCCGTCGGGCCCGATATTGAGTTCGGTGCCGTGCAGCACCCTCATCCTGCGGTGTTTTCCGTCGAGTTCCCTCACGGCCTTCCGCTGGGCGAGCATCTTCGCGTCGGTCATCTGCTGCATGTAGAGGTCGGGGGCGTGGTCGGTGACGGCGTAGTAGGAGTAGCCGCGGCGGGCAGCGGCGGCCACCATGTCCGCCAAGGAGGCGAGGCCGTCGGTGAGGTCGGTGTGGGTGTGCAGGTCACCACGGATGTCGCCGTCCTCCAGCAACTCGGGGAGCTCTCCTCGCAGTGCCGCGGCGATCTCGCCGCGGTCCTCGCGGAGCGTCGGCGGGATCCAGGGCAGCCCCAGCCTCTCGTAGATTTCCTCCTCGGTGGCCGACGTGATCTTCCGTCCGCTCTTGGCGTGGAAGAGGCCGTATTCCGAGAGCTTGTACTTGCCATGGACAGCGATCTCGCGGACGCGGATGTTGTGCGCCTTCGAGCCGGTGAAATAGAGAAGTCCCGCTCCCCAAGAGGACGGTGGCAGCACACGCAGATCGATCTGAAGCCCTTTCGTCGTGCGCACCGAGGTCTTCTTGTGGCCGCTCACAATGGTTTCCGCGGTATCCGGGAGCTCGCGGAACGCCTCCATGAACGGGGCGGACCGCTCGGCGGCCACGAGAATGTCGATGTCCCCGATCGTCTCCCGCATGCGACGCAGCGACCCCGCGTAGGCGCACCCTTCACAGCCCTCCACCCGGGAGAGTTCGGCGACGATCTGCTCGGCGGCATCCATGGCGGCGCCGAGCAGAATGCGGCCACCCGCCTTCTGCATGAGTTCGATGCCGTGGAGGATGTTGGCCTCGGTCTTCTCGCCGAATCCTTTGAGGTCACGCAGGCGACCTTCGCGGACCGCGTCGAGAAGTTGCGCCACGGAGGAGACGCCCAGTTCCTCGTGGAGTGCCAGGGCTTTCTTCGGGCCGAGGGTCGGGATGCCGATGAGTTCGCGTACGCCGGCCGGGACGGCTGTCCTGGTCTCCTCGATCGCGGAGACGTGACCGGTGCGCAGGTATTCCTCGACTTTCTCGGCGATCGACTTCCCGACATTGGGGATGTCGCGCAGGGCCTTGGCGTCGAGCTTCGCCACGTCGACCGGGTGGCCGCCGATCGCCCGCGCGGCCTTCTCGTAGGCGCGCGCCTTGAAGGCGTCGCCACCGGTGATCGCGACGAGGTCGGCGTACTCCTGGAGCAGCGCCTCGATCTCGGCATTGCGCCGGGCCATGGATTCAGCGTGCCACCGGTCGGCCGTGGGCGCGCGTCCACGGCCCCTGTCTCCACGGGATCAGCGCGGGCACGGAAGGGCTCGTGCTCGTCCGGAGAACGGAGAACAGGGCCCCCGGACGCCACCGAGCGCCGACGGACAAGCCCTGTCAGAGCCGGTCGGGCAAGAAGTCGGGCAAGAAATGGTCTTTCGGCCGTATACGTATGGCCGAAAGACCGAAGCCGGGACCGGGGCGGCGCTGGTTGGCTGGCGTGGTTGTGCGCTGGGTCGAGGGTGCCCCGCCGAAGTCATACGCATCATCCGGCGGGAGGCAGACATGGTGCTGTACGTGCTCTACCTGACAGGCATCGCCGCCTTCGCGGCCAGCGGGGTGCTCGCCGCCCACCAGGCGCGGCTCGACCCCTTCGGGGGCCTGGTCCTCGCCTTCGCCGCCGCCATCTCCGGCGGCACCCTGCGCGATCTGATCCTGGACCGGCACCCGCTGTACTGGACGCACGACTGGATCCTGCTCACCGTCGTCGCCGCCACCGCCGTCGCCACGATGACCCTCCTGCGCCACCGGCGGCTCCCCCACCGCAGCCTGATGACCGTGGACGCCGTGGGCCTGTCGGTCGTCACGGTGATCGGCGCCCGCGCCGCCGCCGACGCGGGCGCCACCCCGCTCGCGGTGATCATGCTGGCGGTGCTCACGGGCGTGACCGGTGAGGTCGTACGCGACCTGCTGTGCGGCCAGTTCCCGCCCCTGCTGCTGCGCGAGGACATCTACGCCACGGCGGCGGCCGCGGGCGCGGGCGTCTACTTGCTCCTGCACTGGCTGGGGACGGCTCCGACCCCCACGACGATCGTCGCCGCCGCGACGGTCTTCGCCATCCGCATGGCGGCACTGCGCTTCGACCTGCACTTCCCGAGGCTCGCCGGGCGGGGCGAGGCCGCACCGCCGGCAGAACCGCCAGCCGCTTCCTGAGCGTGCGGGATGATCTCCCTGGCCACTCCGGTTGAACGTGGTGGGACGTATCCATTGCGTCCGGAACAGGGGGCAACAGTGTCGGTAGGGCTCGACGAAACGATCACCACGCGCAGGATGGCCGAGCACACCACCGTTCCCGCTGGTGCGGCTGCGGCACAGCCCCGGCGGCACCTGCGCATCGGGGAAATGGCCGAGGCCACGGGAGTCAGCGAACGGCTCCTGCGCTATTACGAGAGCCGCGGCCTGCTGACGCCCCACCGCACCGACCTGGGACACCGCCTCTACGACCCGGAGGACGTATCCCGGGTCCTGCTCATCCGGTTCCTGCTGGACGGCGGTGTGAGCACGCAGAACATCTCCCTGCTCATCGACTGCGCACACGAGGGCATCGACATCTCGACGACATGCCAGGAGCTGGCCGCCATGCTCGACGACGAGTACGAGCGGATCTCGCACGAGATCGAATCACTCAGCCGGACACGCCAGTACATTGCGGTGCTCACAGGCCGCGCGACCGCCCCCGGCCCGATCGCCTAGGCCCTCGGCTCCCCACCGAGGGCCACGCGGATGCTCTCCTCGAAGGGCGCCAGGAACGCGCGGATCTCGGCCAGCGGGGCCGACGGCGCGAGTGTCGCGACCTGGTCGACTCCCGCCTCGGCGAGTGCTTCGATGACGTGCGGGTCGTGCGGCACCCCCATCACGACGACCGGGATGCGCCGGCCCGTCTCCTGCTCCAGCTCCCGCACTTGGTCACGCCGGGCGAGGAGCGTGCGCGGGTCGACGGACCCGTAGTCGGGCATCCAGCCGTCCCCGAAGGCCCGGATGCGGTCCAGCGCGCGCGGGCCCGCCCCCGCGACGTAGACCGGGGGCCCCGGCCGCTGCAGCGGGGTGGGCTGCACGACGATCTCCTCGAACGAGACGTACGGCGAGGAGAAGGTGACCGGCTCACCGGACCACAGCGCCTTGACGGCCCGGGCGTGCGCGGCGAGATGCCCGTTGCGCCGCTTCGGATCGACCCCGTGGGTGAGCATCTCGTCCTCGATCCAGCCGGCGCCCACTCCGACGTCGAGCCTGCCGCCGATGAGCCGGTCGAGCGTCGCGAGGCGCTTGGCCATGGCGATGGGCTCGTGCTGGGCCAGCAGCGAGATGGCGGAGCCCACCCGCAGCCGCTCGGTCACCGCGGCCGCGGCGTGCGCGGTGACGAACGGGTCGAAGGTCTCCCTGAAGCGCCGCTCCAGGTCCGGCTTCTCGCGTGCGACGCGCGCGGGCTGGTGCGTGTGCTCGCAGAAGTAGAGGGCGTCGTAGCCGCGCTGCTCGAGGTCCCGCGCGAGGTCGTGGACGGGAGCGGACCGGGTGGTCTGGAAGATGGAAACGCTGACTTTCATGGAGGGTGGGTTCTCCGGATCAAGGGCTTCGGAACAGGTGGCCGCGCAAGCGGAATTCAGGTGGTCGAGCGCGCCCAAGAGCTCAGAGGCAGAACGGCGCCTCACCGCCTGGTGCGCTTCATAAGCAGAACGCTAGGCGTTGACACGATGTCAAGGTGCAACGGCCGCCATGGTGATTCGGGCCACTGAGACATGCGCGAGGGGAAAGCGCCGCGGTCGCGGTGAGGAATTCCCGGGCAGTCTCACGATTGTGGGCGGTTCGGGCTCCTCCACTCCATGGGCGAGGATCCTGCCGAGCGCGAATGCCCGATCCACTGTGCAGCCCCGTCCCATACCCCCATGCACCCGGGGCGGGCACGATCGCGCCCGGGCCCTCAGCCGTCCCCGGCGTACATGCTCCCGCCCTCGGCTTCCACCAGAGCCCCATCGGTGATCAGCGCGTCGATGTCCCCTGTCAGCTCGTCCCTGATGTCAGGGCCGAGCCGGGTCCAGCCGAAGAGCCGCGCGACCTCGCGCATCAGGTCCTCACCGTGGGGGCCCGGGCCTTCGTCCGCCGCACGGCACAGGCGAACCGGCGCTCCGCCGCGGGCACCAGCGCGACCTTTCCCGATGTCTGGCGCACGGCATGGGACAGCACGGACGCAGGCGCGGCATTGGTCCTCCCGGACGTGGACCACCGCGCGGTGAGCGGACTGAAGTTCTCGGCCGCATTACCGCAGCGACTCGCGGTGGCGACGGCCGCTGCCCGGCTCGCGGATTTCGAGGGGGCGCGTGCGGTACTGGCGGAACCGGTGCGCTCTCATATCGGCTCTTCCGGCTGATGCCTCGGCAGGAGGCCGCGTGCACCGGTCTGATCCACTCGCTGTGCGTCGCCCATTGCCGGGGGTAGATTTACCGCTCCGGGGTGAGTCACAGAAATTGCTCGTGTCAGGATGCTCGGTATGTCTGCTCGTGCACTGAGCTTCGGCGCAACCGCGGGAGCCTACGAAAGGTTCCGGCCGGGGTATCCCAAGGAGCTCTTCGACTTGGTGATGACGTACGCGGGCCGGCCGGTCCGGACGGCCCTGGAGATCGGTGCGGGGACAGGCAAAGCAACCCGCCTCTTCGCTGACCATGGGGTCATGGTCACGGCGACGGAGCCCGACGCTGCCATGCTCGCCGAGCTGAACAAGACCGTGCCAGCGAACGTGACGACAGTGCGGGCCGCATTCGAGGACCTGCGGCCATGTGAGACCTATGGGTTGGTCTACGCGGCGGCAGCCCTGCACTGGACACGCCCGGAGGGTCGGTGGTCAAGAGCGGCCGCGCTACTGGAACCGGAGGGCGTGTTCGCCTCATTCGGTGGCCAGGTTCAGCTGGCTGACCCAGCTGTTGTGGAGTCTGTGCGTGCGGCGCGGGCGCCGTTCCTGGAAAGCGACGAGGTTCCATCTCCCGACGGGACTGCTCCTGATGAGGAAATGCAGTGGCCGGGTACGGAGCTGGAGCAGTCTCCGTTGTTTCTCGACGTTCAGCAGGCCATCGTCAAACGGCGCTTGACGATGAGCGCTCCTGATTACGTCGGCTACCTGTCGACCGTCTCGGCGTATCTCCAACTGCCGCAATCGAAGCGACAGCAGGCGTATGACGCGATCACGCGGGTCCTGCCCGAGAGGGTCGAGATCGCCGCCGACATCATCGCCCATCTCGCGCGTCGGCGATCCGAATAGGGGCAACGCTCCTTCTTGGGTACCACGGCGAGCCTCGCGCGACGATCTGCGTCGAGACGGCCATGTACGCCGCCTTCTCCTGCCCGGCACCCACCATGGTCACCCGATACTGAGACTGTCGTTCGAGCGACACGGCTCAAAATCGGAACAACAACAGCCACTGACTGGGCAGCACCACCACACCCGCACCACAGAGCCCACTGCATGACGTGAAGCGTCTACTCCAGCCCAACGCAACCGCCCGCCAGCGGACCCTAGTGGCCCAGCTGGCGGGCGGATTCACACCCTCTGGCCGCCCTCCCGACGAGCGTCAGGAGAGCGTCACGAGCGTCATTTCAGCGTCAGAATTTCGCCTGTAACGCCCATAGCGCACATCATGCACACCAGGTAAAACCGCAGGTCAGACGCGGTCTCCCGTGGGCTTGAGGATCGCGACGCACTCCACGTGATGCGTCATCGGGAAGAGATCGAACGCCCGCAGCTTCACCGGCCGGTACCCCTCCTCCGCGAAGTAGGCGAGGTCCCGAGCCAGGGCCGCCGGGTCGCAGGCCACGTAGGCGATCCGGCGCGCGCCCAGCGAGGCGAGGTGGCGCACCGTCTGCTTGCCCGCGCCCGCGCGGGGCGGGTCCAGGACGATGATGTCGGCTTCCTTGATGCCGGTGCGCGGGAGGACCGACTCGACCTTGCCCTGTTCGATGCGGACGCGGTCGAGGTCCTGGAGGTTGTGGCGGGCGTCCTCCACCGCGCGCTTGCCGGATTCGATGCCGAGGACCGCGCCCTTCTCGCCGACGCGTTCGCCGAGGGCGCCCGCGAAGAGGCCGACGCCGCAGTAGAGGTCGAGGGCCATGTCGCCCTTGCGCGGCATCAGGCCCTGCATGACGGCCTTGACCAGGGTGTCGGCGGCCTTGGGGTGGACCTGCCAGAAACCGCCTTCGCCTACGCGGTAGGTGCGCTCGTCCGCGCGCTCGCGGACGAAGGGGCGGCCGTGGACTCGGTGGACCTGCTTGTCCCCTCCTTGTCCGCGGGACTCCCCGATCCGCAGCACCGACACCGGCTTGTCGAGCTCGACGATCGGCAGGCGGCCGCCCGGCTTCGGGGTGAGGATCACCTGGCGGTCGGCGGAGCCGGACGCGGCGATCGCCTCGACGGTCGCGATCTGGGGCCATTCCCGCTTCTCGATGCCGAGCTCGGAGACGCCGGGTGCGGCGATCATGCAGTGGTCGATGACCTGGACGTCGTGCGAGCGGTGCTTGCGCAGGCCCGCGTGGCCCTCGGCGTCGATCGCGTACTGCACGCGCGTGCGCCAGGCCGGGACCTCGCCCGCGGGAAGCTTGTCGCCCTCGGCCGGGACCACCGTGCCGTCCCAGCCGGCTTCCTCGGGGGTCAGGCCGGCCAGGTGCCGGAGCTGCTCGGCGACGACCTCGCCCTTGAGGCGGCGCTGGGCGCCCGGCTTGGCGTGCTGCCAGTCGCAGCCGCCGCACTTGCCGGGGCCGGAGAAGGGGCAGGGCGCCTCGACGCGGTCCTTGGACGCCTCCAGGATCTCCACGGCGTCGGCGCGCAGGAAGCGCGAGGTCGACTCGCCCTCGGTGACGCGGGCGACGACCCGCTCGCCGGGCAGCGCGTGGCGGACGAAGAGCACCCGTCCCGCCTCGGTGCGGGCGACGCAGTGTCCGCCGTGGGCGACCGGGCCGATCTCGACCTCGTACTCCTGGCCGACCAGCGATGCTTCGGTCTCGTGCTGCATGGCGGGTCGACTCCAGAGAGGTGAGAGGGGGCTGCGGGACAACAGCCGTTCAGTCTACGTCCCGCCGCCCCCTGCTCATGCCGCCTACTTTTTCGTGGCGGTCTTTTCCTTCTTGGGGTCCTTCTTGAGGTCCTTCTTGGGCGACGAGACGGGGCCGCGGCGGACGGCACCCGGGGCGTTCCACTCGGCGCGCTTGCGGGCCCGCTTCTTGGCCGCCTCCGAGGAGTCGAGCTGCCACGGCACCGAGGTGACCATCACCCCGGGCGTGAAGAGCAGCCGGCCCTTGAGGCGGAGGGCGCTCTGGTTGTGCAGCAGGTGCTCGTACCAGTGGCCGACCACGTACTCCGGGATGTAGACACTGACCGCGTCGCGGGGGCTCTCCTTACGGAGGCTCTTGACGTAGTCGATGATCGGCCGGGTGATCTCGCGGTAGGGCGAGTCGAGGATCTTCAGCGGGACGTCGACGGAGCGGCGCTGCCACTCCTCGCGCAGTGCCTTGGTCTCGACCGGGTCGACGCTGATGCTGAGGGCTTCGAGGGTGTCGGAGCGCATCAGCTTGGCGTAGGCGAGGGCGCGCAGGGTCGGCTTGTGGACCTTGGAGACCAGGACGATGGAGTGCACCCGGGACGGGCGTACGGCCTCGTCGCCCGGCTCCTCGTCGATGGCGATCTCCTCGGCGACCCGGTCGTAGTGCTTCCGGATGGCCGTCATGGTGGCGTAGAAGATCACCATGCCGAGCAGGGCGACCCAGGCGCCGTGCGTGAACTTCGTCAGCAGGACGACGACGAGGACCAGGCCGGTGAGGAAGGCGCCGAAGCTGTTGATGGCCCGGGAGCGCATCATGTGGCGGCGCTTGGCCGGGTCGGTCTCGGTGCGCAGATGGCGGTTCCAGTGCCGCACCATGCCGGTCTGGCTGAGCGTGAAGGAGACGAAGACGCCCACGATGTACAGCTGGATCAGCTTGGTGGAGTCCGCGCCGTAGATGTAGGTGAGGACGGCGGCGGCACCCGCGAGCAGCACGATGCCGTTGGAGAAGGCGAGCCGGTCGCCACGGGTGTGCAGCTGGCGCGGCAGGTAGCGGTCCTGCGCGAGGATCGAGCCGAGCAGCGGGAAGCCGTTGTACGCGGTGTTGGCGGCCAGGAAGAGGACGAGGGCGGTGGCGGCGGCGAGCACGATGAAGAGGAACGAGCCGTTGCCGAAGACCGCCTCGGCGACCTGGGAGATCACCGGGTTCTGGGTGTAGCCGTCGCCGACGGGCACCCCGGCCTTGAGCAGGTCGGTGGCCGGGTTCTCGGCCATCCGCACCTTGGTGACCATGGCCAGCGCGATGATGCCGCAGAACATGGTGACCGCGAGGCCGCCCATGAGGGCGAGCGTGGTGGCCGCGTTCTTGCTCTTGGGCTTGCGGAAGGCGGGGACGCCGTTGCTGATGGCCTCGACGCCGGTGAGGGCGGCGCAGCCGGAGGAGAAGGCACGCAGCAGCAGGAAGACGAGGGCGAAGCCGGCGAGGCCCTGGTGCGGGGCGTGGATGGTGTAGTCGGCGGTGGGAGCCTTCATGGTGTCGCCCATGACCAGGCCGCGGAAGGCGCCCCAGGCGATCATGATGAAGACGCCGCCGACGAAGACGTAGGTCGGGATGGCGAAGAGCTTGCCCGACTCCCGCACGCCGCGCAGGTTCATCAGCGTGAGCAGGATGATCACGCCGATGGCGCAGGCCGTCTTGTGCTGGACGACGAAGGGGATGGCGGAGCCGAGGTTCTCGATGCCGGAGGCGATGGAGACCGCGACGGTCAGGACGTAGTCGACGAGCAGGGCGCTGGCGACGGTGAGGCCCGCCTTGGGGCCGAGGTTGACGTTGGCGACCTCGTAGTCACCGCCACCGCTGGGGTAGGCGTGCACGTTCTGGCGGTACGAGGCGACCACCGTGAACATCAGCACCACGACCGCGACGGCGATCCAGGGGCTGAAGTGGTAGGCGGACACACCTGCCACGGACAGGACGAGCAGCACTTCGCCCGGCGCGTATGCCACGGAGGAGAGCGGGTCGGAAGCAAAGACGGGGAGCGCGATGCGTTTGGGGAGAAGGGTCTCGCCCAGCTTGTTGCTGTGCAGCGCCCGGCCGATGAGGATCCGTTTCGGCAGGTCGGTCAATTTGGACACGCAGAGGATCGTAAGGGTTCGGTCTCTTGTACGCCCACCCGCCACCCTCCGGGGCGGGAATGTGGCGCACGCCGCATTCCCGCCCCGGAAGCTGGACGATCTTGTCAGGGCCTGATAAGTGCCTGGTCAGCCGTGCAGGAGGGCGGGCAGGGAGCGGTGTCCGTTGGAGATGAACGACTCGACGTGCGGCAGTTCGCCGGCGTCGGTGGCGAGCCTCAGGCGGGGGAAGCGTTCGAAAAGGGCGGGCAGGGCGACGGCCGCTTCGAGCTTCGCCAGCGGCGCGCCGAGGCAGTAGTGGACGCCGTGGCCGAAGGCGAGGTGGTCCTTGACGGCGCGGGTGACGTCGAAGTCGTCGGCGTCGGCGCCGTGCAGGGCGGGGTCGCGTCCGGCCGCGGCGTAGGCGGCGACGATGGCGTCGCCCTTGCGGAGGGTGAGGCCGTCGGGCAGCTCGATGTCCTCGACGGCGTAGCGCAGCGGGAGGTTGGCGACGGGGGCCTGGACGCGGAGAGTCTCCTCGATCACGTCGTCCCAGCCGGCCTTGCCCTCGCGCACGAGGGCGAGCTGGCCGGGGTGGGTGAGGAGGGCGTGGACGGCGTTGTCGAGGAGGTTGACGGTGGTCTCGTGCCCGGCGCTGATGACGAGCAGGAGGGTGTCGACGAGCTCCTCCTCGCTGAGGCGGGAGCCGTCCTCCTCGCGGGCGGAGATCAGGACGCTGGTCATGTCGTCGCCCGGGGTGGCCCGCTTCTGTGCGAGCAGGCCGCCGAGGACCTCGTAGACGCGGGCGTAGGTCGCGGTGACCTCGTCGGGGTCGGCGGAGGTGTGGAAGATGCTGTCGACGCAGGCGCGCAGGCCCTCGCGGGTGGCCTCGTCGGTGACGCCGAAGAGCTCGCAGATGACCTGGATGGGGATGGGGTAGGCGTAGTCCTCGCGGAGGTCGACGGGGGTGCCGTGCGGGCGGGCGGCGAGGTCGTCGAGGAGGCCCGCGGTCAGCTGCTCGATGCGGGGGCGCAGGGCGGCGGTGCGGCGGGCGGTGAACGCCTTGGAGACGAGGGTGCGCAGCCGTTTGTGGTCGCTGCCGTAGGCGGTGAACATGTTCCGCACGGCGACCCAGGTGAACAGCGGCCACTCCGGGGAGATCTCACCGTTGATCCAGGCGGGCCAGTGCCGGCGCGGGTCCTTGGAGACGCGGGGGTCGTTGAGCAGCTGCTTGAGGAGGGGCTGGGTGGTTATTGCCCACGCCACCACCTGGCCAGGAAGTTCGATGGGCGTCGCGGCGCCCCGGGCCCGGACGCGGGCTCCCTCTCCGTGGATGTCGCGGCCTGTGGGGTCGATACGGAGGGGGGCGAGCTGGCTTTCCATCGACTGTCTCCAGGGGTGTCGGCCGGCTGGTGAGGGGGCTGGTGGGAGGGCTGGTGGGGCGACGGAGCGTGGGGGCCCGCGGGGGCGGGTGCGGGCCGGGTGGGGTGCACGGGCGGGAAGCGCACGGGCAGCGCGGTCAGGGCGCGGTGGAAGGGGCCGGGCCGCCAGACCAGGCGGTCGGCGGGGACGGCCAGTTCGAGGTCGGGCAGCCGGTCGAGGAGCTTCTCGACGGCCACGGCGGCGATGAGCCGGGCGGCGTCCTTGGCGGGGCAGGTGTGCGGGCCCGCGCTCCAGGCGAGGTGGGCGCGGTTGCCCGCCCGCTGGTCGGACAGGAGGGAGGGGTCGGTGTTGGCGGCGGCGAAGCTCACCACGACGGGCTCCCCGGCGCGCAGCGGCACGCCGCCGAGTTCGAGGTCGTGGAAGGGGTAGTGGACGCCGTAGTTGGCCATCGGCGGGTCGAGCCAGAGGACCTCGTCCAGGGCGTCCTCCACGGGCATGCTGCCGCCCGCGAGGTCGCCCGCGAAGCGGTCGTCGGAGAGCAGCAGCCGCAGGGCGTTGGCGATGAGGTTCTGCTGGGGCTCGGTGCCGGCGCCGATGAGGACGACGAGCTGGTGGAGCATCTCCTCGTCGGTGAGCCGGGCGGGGTGGGCCATCAGCCAGGAGGTCATGTCCGCGCCGGGCTTGACGTGCTTGAGGCCGACGAGCTCGACGAGGCTCTGGGTGATGAGGGCGTCGGCGCGCTCGTGGTCGACGCCGTCGAAGATCCCGGAGAAGCCCTCGACGAGCCGGTCGCCGATCTCGGGCGGGCAGCCGAAGAGCTGCTGGAAGACCAGCAGCGGCAGCATCTTGGCGTACGCGCCGAGGAGGTCGGCCTCGCCGAGGGTCGCGAACCGGTCGATGAGGGTGTCGGCGCTGCGCTCGACGTAGCCGCGCAGGGCGTTGGGGTCGATGCGGGAGAGGCTGTCGGTGACGGCGGCGCGCAGCCGTCGGTGGGCCTCGCCGTCGGAGAAGAGGCAGTTGGGGCGGTAGGCCATCATCGGGACGACGGGGTTGTCCGCGGAGACGCGGCCGTCGGCGAGGGCCCGCCAGCGGCGGGCGTCCTTGCCGAAGCTGTCGGTGCTCCGCAGGACGTCGAGCGCCGCGCGGTAGTCGGTGACGAGGACGGCGTGGGCGCCGGGTGCCAGCTCGACGGGGGCGGCGGGGCCCTGGGCGCGCAGCCGTCGGTAGACGGCGTGCGGGTCGGCGGCGAAGTCCGGCCCGTGCAGCGGGGTGGGCGCCGCCTGGTGGGCGGGGCAGCCCGGCGGGGGGACGGGCGGTGCGGCGGTGCCCGCGTCGGGGCGGTGGGTCACACGGGCTCCTGGGCGGTGCGGGGCTGCGGGCTCTGCCGGTCGCGGAGGTATTCCACGAGGGAGATCAGGGCGCGGGTGGAGGAGACCCGGTCCCTGGCGTCGCAGGTGATCAGCGGGGTCTCGGGGAGGAGGTCGAGGGCCTCGCGGATCTCCTCCTCGGGGTGGGCGGGCGCGCCGTCGAAGTGATTGACGGCGACGGCGTACGGCAGGCCGTGCTCCTCCAGCAGCCCCATGACGTCGAAGGACTGCTCAAGGCGCCGGGTGTCGGCGAGGACGAGGGCGCCGAGCGCGCCGCGGGTCATGTCCTGCCAGAGCCGGGTGAAGCGCTGCTGGCCGGGGGCGCCGAAGAGATAGAGGACGAGGCTGTCGCTGAGGGTGACGCGGCCGAAGTCCATGGCGACCGTGGTGGTGCTCTTGCCCTCGATGCCGGCGAGGTCGTCGACGAGGGCGCCGGCCTGGGTCATGGTCTCTTCGGTGCGCAGCGGCCGGATCTCCGAGAGGGAGCCGACGAAGGTGGTCTTGCCGACCGCGAAGTGGCCCACGACGAGGAGTTTCGCGGCGGTGCGCACGCTCTGCCGCAGATAGACCGCTCCCTCAGAGGCGAGCGCGGAGTCCATCCAGTACCTCCTGAAGGATCTGGGCCTCGGGGAGTTGTGCCGAGGGGATGGGGGCCCGGGTGATGAGGTGGCCGCTGTCCACGAGGTCGCCGAGCAGCACCTTGGTGACGCTGACGGGCAGCATCAGGTGTCCGGCGATCTCGGCGACCGACAGCGCGCCGCCGAGGCAGAGTTCCATGAGCCGGCGTTTTTCGGGACTGAGCCCGCCGAGCGGCCGGTCGTACTGGGCGATGACCAACGTGACCAGGTCGAAGGTGTTGCGCGTGGGGTGGGCTCGGCCGTCGGTGACGACGTACGGTCGTACTAATCCCTGTCCGCGCCTCGGCGCCGGGGGTGTCATGGGGTGCCCGTGCCGTGCCAGGCGGCCTGCCGGGGCGGGCTGGTGAGCTCCTTCCCCAGCCGGTCGACCAGCTTCTGCATGCGGTAGGTGACGGCTTCCATGTCGACGTCCGCGGTGGTGGAGACGGCGAGGTAGGCGCCGGGGCCCGCGGCGATCAGGAAGACGTAGCCGTGGGCGAATTCCACGAGCGTCTGCCGCCAGGGGGTGTCCTGGTGGTTCTGGTGGGTGCAGAACTCCGAGGTGGAGCGGCTGATCGACTGGAGCCCGGAGAGCGCCGCGGCCTGCCGCTCGGCCTCGTCGCGGTCGATGCCCCCGGAACGGGCGCGCAGCATGCCGTCGGCGGAGAGGAGGATCGCGTGCCGGGCCTCCGGCATCTTCACGACCTCGTCGAGCATCCAGCCGAGCTCGTTGGTGAGGTGGTCGTTCACGCGTACGGGTTCCCTTCGTCGTCTGCGGGTGCCGGGTCGGGGTGACCGGCGGGGCCTGTGCTGCCCCCGGAGCGGCCGGAGCGGGTGCCGCGGGCGAAGGCGCCCATGCGGCGGGCGGTCTCCTCCGCGGTCCGCTCGGGGGCCGCGGCGGAGCCGGGCGCGGGCGGCGCGTCGGGTACGGCGGACGGTGCGGCGGGCCGCTCGGCGGGCAGGGGCGCGGCCGGCTGCTGGGGGGCGGGCTGCCGGCGGCGGCGCTTGGGGAGCCCGCCCGCCGTGGAGCCGGTGACGGCTCCGGCGTCCGCCGGGGGCATGGCGGAGGGCGGGAAGACGTCGGGCGCGGGCTCGGGGTGCTCCCGCGGCGCGGGGGCCCGGTGCTCCGGCGTGCGGACGGCGCCGGCGGCCGTGCGGGCCGGGCCGCCCTCGCGGGAGGGCGGCGCCAGCGGTGTGGTGTCGGGCCCGTCGAGGTCGATCTGGCTGAGCAGGGCGCTCGGCAGGAAGAGGACGGCGCGCACGCCGCCGTAGGGCGAGCGGGTGTCGACGGAGACGCTGAAGCCGTAGCGGGCGGCGAGCACCCCGATGACGGGGAAGCCGAACTGCGGGGGGTCGCCGAGCCGGGAGACGTCAACGGTGCGCTGGCCGGAGAGGAGGGCGGCGGCGCGCTGGACCTCCTGGGCGTTCATGCCGACGCCCGCGTCGTCGATGACCACGCAGGCGCCGTTGTGCACGGGCTGGAGGCCGACCTCGACGGTGGTGTTGGGCTGGGAGTGGCGGGCGGCGTTGTCGAGGAGTTCGGCGACGGCGAGGACGACGGGTTCCACGGCCCGGCTGACCACGGCGACGTCGGCGTGGTTGTGCACCTTGACGCGCCGGTAGTCGCGGATGCGGGAGGTGGCGCCGCGGACGACGTCGGTGAGCGGGGAGGCGGCGCGCTGCCTGCCGGGCCAGGATCCGCAGAGCACGGCGATGGCCTGGGCACGGCGGCCGAACTGGGAGTTGGCGTGGTCGATCTGGAGCAGGTCGCGCAGCACGTCGGGGTTGTCGTGCCGCTCCTGCATGTCGGAGATGGCCAGCTGCTGTTCGTGCGCGAGGCCCTGGAGGGCGCGCATGGACGCCTTGAGCGCGGCCTTCGCGGACTGGTCGGCGCGGGCCTGGGCCTTGTCGACGGCCTGGGTGAAGGTGTCCATCACGGCCTGGAGGCCCTGGGCGAAGACGGTGCCGCCGAGCCGCTCGTCGAGCAGTCCGGGCAGGGGCACCGGCTGGTGCATGGACGCCGTGACGGCGGGGAGCCGGACGGTGACCAGGTGCCTGACTTCGGTGTCACGTGACTGGAGGCTGTCTTCCAGTGCGGCGACACGCCTGCGCACGGCGGCGGTGATACCTCGCTGGCGCACCAGCAGCACCGCCACGGCGACCAGCGCGACGGCCAGGCACCAGCTCACCACCTCCGGTATGTGATGTGACATCAATTCCTCGCGGGCGAAGGGGGCATACGGTCGGCTGTACGGGGTCGGTGTCCTGAACGTCCCGCGCAGAAGCGGAATACGCCGATCATCCTAACCACGCGAACGGCCGCGTGGCCGATCTTCGCCCACGCTTTACCGAACAGGCATCCGAACCCTTCCCTCGTACGAGTCAACCGTACGACGGCTGCCCGGCGGCTCGGTGAAGATGCGTCATGAACACGGCGACCTGAACCCGTCGGTCCGCGCAGAGGGTGGGCTCAGACGGTGACTCAGGCGGTGACTCGGCCGGTGACCCGGGCGGTGACGGCGTCCCGTCGCCGGCCGGGGAACTCCGCGCCGGTCAGGGCGGTCAGCGGGGCGGCCTTCACCGCCGTCTCCTCGAACTCCTCCTCGGCGTCGGACAGCGCGATGATCGCGCCACCCGCGCCGTAGCGCACCCGGCCGGGAGTGATCACCGCGGTGCGGATGACGACGCTGAGGTCGGCCGCGCCGTTGAGCGAGAAATAGCCGATGGCGCCGGAGTAGACGCCGCGGGGCCCGCCCTCCAGCCGGTCGAGGATCCGCATGGTCCGGACCTTGGGAGCCCCGGTCATCGAGCCGGGCGGGAAGCAGGCGCGTACGCAGTCCACCGCCGTACGGTCCGCGCGCAGCCGGGCCCGGACCGTGCTGACCAGCTGGTGGGCCTTGGCGTAGCTCTCGACGCGGAAGATGTCGTCGGCCTCGACCGTGCCGGTGCGCGCGCAGCGGCCGAGGTCGTTGCGGACCAGGTCCACGATCATCAGGTTCTCGGCACGGTCCTTCTCGCTGGCGCGCAGGCCGGCCAGCAGCCCGGCGTCCTCCTCGGGGGTCGCGCCGCGCGGCCGGGTGCCCTTGATGGGCCGGGACTCGGCGAGCCCGTCCCGGCCGACGCGCAGGAACCTCTCCGGCGAGGTGCTGAGCACCGACAGCTCGCCGAAGAGCAGCAGCGCGCCGAAGGGGGACGCGCTGGCGCGGCGCAGGAAGCGGTAGCCCTGCCAGGGGTCCAGGGCGCTCTCGGCCTCTGCCATGTTGGTGAGGCAGATCTCGTAGGTCTCCCCCGCCGCGAGCTGTTCCGCGCAGTCGCCGATCAGCCGCAGGTACGCCTCGCGGTCGTGGCGCAGCCGCAGCGCGCCGGTGGACCCGGCGGGCCGGGCCGGTGCGGGCAGCCGCACGCCGGCGAGCGCCGCGAGCCGCCGGACGGTGACATCCAGCCAGGCGCGGGCGGCGCCCTCGGCACCGTCCTCGGCGAGCACGAGGAGGTGGGTGGTGCCCGTGTGGTGGTCGAGGACGAGCGCCCGGTCGGCGAACACCATGGTGGCGTCGGGCTCCTCGGACCGGTGGACCCGCTCGCCCCCGCACTCGGCCTTCAGGCCGTAGCCGAGGTAGCCGACCCAGCCCAGCGCGAAGTCGAAGGGCAGCTCCGGCCCCTCGGGCGGATCGGTGCGCGTGGCCCGCAGGTCCTGGTCGAGCCAGTCGAGGAACTGACCCGTGACCATCTCGGCGCCCGTCGCGGAACGCACGGTCACGGTGCCGCTCCAGACGTCGGCGGTGGCGACCCGGGCGAGCGGCCCGGAGGCGTCACCCATGACGGAGAAGCGGCCGGTGCCGGCGTCGCGGCGGCCGGCGTCGAGCCAATAGGCGTAGGGGTCCTCCCGGAAGAGCCGGTCGAACACGGTCTCGCCGTCCCACCGGGTGGGCAGGGCGGCGGCCAGGACGCGCAGCCGGCGGCGCGGACGTACGGGCGGGGCCGCCGGGGCGGGCGGGGACAGCGGCAGGACGGTGCGTCTGCCCCGGCCGCTCTCCTCGCTCAGGCGGCGGAAGTTGCGCAGGAGATGGTGGCCGTGGGCGCTGCCGACCGACTCCGGGTGGAACTGCACGCCCCAGAGCGGGCGTTCACGGTGGCGGAGCGCCATGACCAGGCCGTCGGCGGTCCAGGCGGTCGCCTCCATGACGGCGGGGAGCCCGCCGACGACGAGCGAGTGGTAGCGCACGGCCCGCAGGGGCGACGGCAGCCCTTCGAAGAGCCCGGTCCCCGTGTGCAGCAGGGACGAGACACGCCCGTGGTACGGCTCCGGGGCCCGGCGGACCTCGCCCCCGTGCAGCAGCGCCATGCCCTGGTGGCCCAGGCACACCCCCAGCGTGGGCAGGCCGCCCTCCGTCACGATCTCCCGGCAGATGCCGAAGTCGGCGGGGCGGCCGGGGTGACCGGGGCCGGGCGAGAGCACCACGTTGTCGAAGGCGGCGAGGTGGGCCGGCCGCCAGGCCGGGTCGTCGTTGACGACGACCTCGGGCTCCCGGCCGTTGATCTCGGCCAGATAGTGGAAGAGGTTGTAGGTGAAGGAGTCGTGGTTGTCGACGAGCAGCGTGCGCACAGGCCTCCCCCTGGACCGCAACTGGGCCCGCCCATCCTATCGTTGACGATCAGTCACCGGCCGGGGCGCCCTCGCGCCGGGCGGCCGGCCCCCGCGCTCCCGGCCGCGGACCGGGGCACGCGTCGACGCGGAGGCCGCGCCCCCGGATCTCTGGAGCACGCTCCGCGCGTGTCCCGCGGGCGCTCCGGGTAGGACCCCCGACGGCCGTCCGCGCCCGGCGGGCGACCCCGACCACTGCGTGGCCGACACCACCACAACAGCTACGGTGGACCCATGTGTGGACCCGGGCGAAGCCCAGGCGCCGAACAGAAAACAACAAGGGAAGATGTGAGCAGGTTGTTGGTGCAGGTCAGCGCGGTAGTCCGGAGCACGGGGTAACGTCATGCACATTGTGATCATGGGCTGCGGCCGAGTGGGCTCGGCCCTCGCGCAGACCCTTGAGCAGCAGGGTCATACGGTCGCCGTGATCGACCAGGACCCCACCGCCTTCCGGCGCCTGGGCTCCGGCTTCGGCGGACGGCGGGTGACCGGCGTCGGCTTCGACCAGGACACCCTGCGCGAGGCGGGCATCGAGGAGGCCGGGGCGTTCGCCGCGGTCAGCAGCGGCGACAACTCCAACATCATCGCGGCCCGGGTGGCCCGGGAGATGTTCGGCGTCGAGAATGTCGCGGCCCGCATCTACGACCCGCGGCGCGCCGAGGTCTACCAGCGCCTGGGCATCCCCACGGTGGCCACCGTGCGCTGGACGGCGGACCAGATGCTGCGACGGCTGCTGCCGTCCGGCGCGGAGCCCCTGTGGCGCGACCCGAGCGGCGGTGTGCAGCTCGCGGAGGTGCCCATCGCGGATGCCTGGGTGGGCCACAAGATCAGCCAGCTCCAGGACGAGACGGGCGTGCGCGTGGCGTTCCTCACCCGGCTGGGTGAAGCGATGCTGCCGACGTCGCAGACCGTCCTGCAGGAGGGTGACCTGGTGCACGTCATGATGCGCACGGACGAGGTCGAGAAGGTCGAGGCCGCGTGTGCGGAAGGCCCTGAGGAGGCGCACCGATGAGGGTTGCCATTGCGGGTGCGGGTGCCGTCGGGCGTTCGATCGCGGGTGAGCTGCTGGAGAACGGGCACGAGGTGCTGCTCGTCGACAAGGCGCCCACCGCCATCTCGGTGGAGCGCGTGCCGCTCGCGGAGTGGCTGCTGGCCGACGCGTGCGAGATCACCTCGCTCGACGAGGCGGCGCTCCAGCGCTGCAACGTGGTGATCGCCGCGACGGGTGACGACAAGGTCAACCTGGTCGTCTCGCTGCTCGCCAAGACGGAGTACGGGGTGCCGCGGGTCGTGGCCCGGGTGAACAACCCCAAGAACGAGTGGCTCTTCAACGAGTCCTGGGGCGTGGACGTCGCCGTCTCCACCCCGCGTCTGATGTCGGCCCTGGTCGAGGAGGCCGTGAGCGTCGGTGACCTGGTGCGCCTGATGCGCTTCAGCCAGGGTGACGCCAACCTCGTCGAGCTGACGCTGCCGCCGGAGTCCGCCCTGGCGGGCACGCGCGTCGGTGACGTGGACTGGCCGGAGGACACCTCGCTGGTGACCATCATCCGCGGCAACCGCGTGCTGACCCCGAACAAGGAGGACGCGCTGGAGGCGGGCGACGAGCTCCTCTTCGTGGCGGCTCCCGCGCGCGAGGAACAGCTGGAGGACCTCCTGTCGGTGCGCCGCGAGGACGCCACGGGCTGAGGCAAGCGGTAGAAACGCCGGACGGGCTGAAGTTCGCGGACCCGTGGTCCACGAGCTCCAGCCCGTCCGGCGTTTGAGGACAACGCGCGAAGCGTGTTGCGGGGTCCGGGGCGGAGCCCCGCGCAACGGACCTCAGCCTTACGAGACGTCCCGCACCACGGACTCCGGCTCAGCGGAAGCGCGCTCCGCGCGCTCGGCCGCTTCCATCTCCGCGAAGACGTCGATGGGCGCCGGGGCCTTCGCCAGGAAGATCCAGGTCAGGTAGACGGACAGCAGCATCGGCGGGATGCCGAGGGCCACCTTGACCCAGCCCAGGGACGTCGCGTCGCCCCACCAGTAGAGCGGGAAGAGGATCGCCGACTTGGCGAGCAGGATCAGGCCCCAGGCCCAGCTGGCCTTGGTGTAGGCGACCTTGCGGCCGGGGTTGCGGGTGCGCCAGGAGAGGTTCTCCTTGAACACCGGGCCGAGGATCAGGCCGAGCAGCGGATAGCCGGCGATCGAGGTGACGATGTACGCCACGGCCAGCCCGAGGCTGTAGAGCATGCCCGGCAGATAGAAGTTCTTGGCGTCGCCGGACATCATCGCGAAGACCGCGCCGAAGGCGACCCCGAAGACACCGCTGAAGGCGTGCTTGAGGGTGTCCTTGCCGACCAGTCGCGCGATGCCCAGCACCAGGGACAGGCCGAGCGCCGCGATGGCCGCGACGTGGAGGTCCCGCTTGACGGTGTAGATCGCCACGAAGACCAGGCCCGGCACGGTCGTCTCGACCATGCCCCGCACTCCGCCGAACGCCTCGAAGAGGGCCGCCTCGGTGGCCGATCTCGCGTCGGCGCCGTCGGCGCCCTGCTCCTGCTGGTCCGTCGGCTTGTCGAGAGACGTCACCCGCTACTCCTGTCCGAGCGGTCGGAGTTCGTACTTGGGATTGAACAGCACCCGGCGTCCGCGGCTCATGGAGACCCGGCCGGAGGCGATCAGCTTACGGCCGGGTTCGATGCCGACGATGGAGCGGCGGCCGAGCCACACCACATCGAGCGCCGCCGAGCCGTCGAACAGCTCCGCCTCCAGCGCGGGCACCCCGGCACGGGGGCGGAGCGTGACGGTCCGCAGGGTGCCGGTGACCTTGACTATCTGACGGTCGTCGCAGTCGCAGATGCGCGTGCAGCCGGTGGCCTCCGCGTCCTGTTGCAGCTCCGCGGAGTGCAGGTCCTCCTGCGAGGTGGACAGCCGGTCGAGCATCCGGCGGAAACGGCCGGTCGGCTTCTCGGAACGGGGTACGGCACTCATGAATCAAGCGTACCGGGCGCCCTCCGGGCCGGGACCCGCGTCACAGGGCTCGCCCACCCCGGGAAAGGCCCCCCGGGGCTCCGCCCCGGACCCGAAGCGGTACCCCGCCCCCGGCTCAGTGATGCCGCATCCCCCGGGGGACCACCCCCGGACCCCCGGCCCGTGCCAGGCCCCCTCACACCTCGAAGCGGTACCCCATCCCCGGCTCAGTGATGCCGCATCCCCCGGGGGACCACCCCCGGACCCCCAACCCCGTACCGGGCCCCCTCACACCTCGAAGCGGTACCCCATCCCCGGCTCAGTGATGCCGCATCCCCCGGGGACCACCCCCGGACCCCCGGCCCGTGCCAGGCCCCCTCACACCTCGAAGCGGTACCCCATCCCCGGCTCAGTGATGAAGTGCTTCGGGTGGGACGGGTCCAGTTCGAGCTTGCGGCGGAGCTGGGCCATGTAGACCCGCAGGTAGTTGGTCTCGGTGCCGTAGGACGGGCCCCAGACCTCCTGGAGGAGCTGCTTCTGGCTGACGAGACGGCCCGTATTGCGGACCAGGACCTCCAGCAGGTGCCACTCGGTCGGCGTGAGGCGGACGTCGCGACCCCCGCGGTTGACCTTCTTCGCCGCGAGGTCGACGGTGAAGACCTCGGTCTCGACGATCGCGTCGTCACCGGCCGCGGACGGCCCCGTCGGCTCCGCCCGCCGGACGGCGGCGCGCAGCCGGGCGAGCAGCTCGTCCATGCCGAAGGGCTTGGTGACGTAGTCGTCCGCGCCCGCGTCGAGCGCCTCCACCTTCTCGTCGGAGGTCTGCCGGGCGGAGAGGACGAGGATCGGCACCCGGGTCCAGCCGCGCAGCCCCTTGATCACCTCGACGCCGTCCATGTCGGGCAGGCCGAGGTCGAGGATGACCACGTCGGGGTGGCGGGCGGCGGCGAGCTGGAGTGCCGTGGCGCCGTCGGGGGCGGCGTCGACCTCGTACTTCCGCGCCTTGAGGTTGATCACGAGAGCGCGGACGATCTGCGGCTCGTCATCCACCACGAGCACCCGGTTCATTCGGAACCACCTCTGCTGTTCGTTCGGGCCCATCCGCTGGGCCCGGGGTCTTGGTCGGTGAGCTGTCTGTACGGTGCGCCGCCGGGGTGTCGCCGGCGGTCAGGAGGTGGCATGGGCCGGCAGTTCCGGGCGTACGGGCGGGTGGCCCGCGGCGGCACGCAGCGTGAGGACCATGGTCATCCCGCCGCCGGGGGTGTCCTCGGCGGTGAGCGTGCCGCCCATGGCCTCCGCGAAGCCCCGGGCGACGGCGAGACCGAGGCCGACGCCGGCTCCGCGCGGGGCGTCGCCGTAGCGCTGGAAGGGCTCGAAGATGCGGTCCTTGGCGCTGTCGGGGACACCGGGGCCGCGGTCGGCCACGCGGACCTCGACGCGCTCGCCGAGCGCGCTGGCGGCGACGAGGACGGGGGTGCCGTCGGGGCTGTACTTCACGGCGTTCTCGACGACGTTGGCGACGCTGCGCTCCAGCAGCCCCGGGTCGACGGCCACCATGGGCAGCGTCTCGGGGATGTCCAGGGTGACGCTGCCCTCGGGGACCCCGCCCAGGGCCATCGGGACGACCTCGTCGAGGTCGATCTCGCGGATCAGCGGGGTGACGGTGCCGGTCTGGAGCCGGGACATGTCGAGGAGGTTGCCGACGAGGTGGTCGAGGCGGTCCGCGCCGTCCTCGATGCCCGCGAGCAGCTCGGCCTCGTCCTCCTCGGACCAGGCGATGTCCTCGGAGCGCAGGGAGGTCACGGCCGCCTTGATCGCGGCGAGCGGCGTGCGCAGGTCGTGGCTGACGGCGGCCAGCAGGGCGGTCCGGATCCGGTTGCCCTCGGCGAGCTCCTGGGCCCGCTCGGCCTCGCCGACGAGCCGCTGCCTGTCCAGGAAGACGGCGGCCTGGGCGGCGAAGGCGGCGAGCACGCGACGGTCCTCGGCGGGCAGCACCCGGCCGGAGAGGGCGAGCGCCATGTTGTCGCCCACCGGCATGTCCACGTCGGCGTCCTCGGGGCGCAGCAGGGGCTTGCCGGTGGGGGTGACGACGCTGCTCGCGCAGGTCCAGGGGTCGACCTCGCTGGCGCGTTCCAACAGGGCGACGGACTCCATCGCGAAGGTCTCCCGGACCCGCTCCAGGAGGGCGTCCAGGCTGGTGTCGCCGCGCAGGACGCTGCCGGCGAGGAAGGACAGGACCTCCGACTCGGCGCGCAGCCGGGCGGCCTGGTGGGTGCGGCGGGCGGCGAGGTCCACCACGGAGGCCACGGACACCGCGACGAACACGAAGATCGTGATGGCGACGATGTTCTTGGGGTCGGTGATCGTCAGCCGGTGCAGCGGCTGGACGAAGTAGTAGTTCAGCAGCAGCGAGCCGAAGGCCGCCGAGGCCAGTGCCGGGAGGAGGCCGCCGAGCAGCGCGGCCGCGACCGTCAGGCACAGGAACAGCAGCATGTCGTTGGCCAGACCGAGGTCCGGGTCGATGTGCGTGAGCAGCAGGCTGAGCAGCGCGGGGGCGACGATGCCGGCGAGCCAGCCGCCCACGATGCGGCCCCGGCCGAGGCGGGCGCCGCGGGCGACGGGCAGGCCGCGCCCCTTGGCGACCTCCTCGTGGGTGACGATGTGGACGTCGAGGTCGGGCCCGGAGTCCCGGGCGACGGTCTGGCCGACGCCGGGGCCGAAGATGTACTGCCAGGTCTTGCGGCGGCTGGAGCCGAGCACGATCTGGGTGGCGTTGACCCCGCGGGCGAATTCCAGCAGCGAGGCGGGGACGTCGTCGCCGATCACGTGGTGGAAGGTGCCGCCGAGGTCCTCCACCAGGGTGCGCTGGACGGCCAGCTCCTTGGGCGAGGCCGAGGTGAGGCCGTCGCTGCGGGCGATGTAGACGGCGAGGATCTCGCTGCCGGAGCCCTTGGCGGCCATGCGCGAGGCGCGGCGGATCAGGGTGCGGCCCTCGGGTCCGCCGGTGAGGCCGACGACGATGCGCTCGCGGGCCTGCCAGATCGTGGAGACGCTGTGCTCGGTGCGGTACTGCCGGAGGTATTCGTCGACCCGGTCGGCCGTCCACAGCAGCGCCAGCTCGCGCAGCGCGGTCAGGTTGCCGGGCCGGAAGTAGTTGGAGAGGGCGGCGTCGACCTTGTCCGGCTTGTAGATGTTGCCGTGCGCCATGCGGCGGCGCAGGGCCTGCGGCGACATGTCGACGAGCTCGATCTGGTCGGCGCGGCGGACGACCTCGTCGGGGACGGTCTCCTGCTGCCGGACGCCCGTTATCGACTCGACGACGTCACCGAGTGATTCGAGGTGCTGGATGTTGACGGCCGAGACGACGTCGATGCCCGCCTGGAGGAGCTCCTCGACGTCCTGCCACCGCTTGGTGTTGCGGGAGCCCGGCACATTGGTGTGGGCCAGCTCGTCGACGAAGGCGACGGCGGGGCGGCGGGCCAGCACCGCGTCGACGTCCATTTCGCTGAAGACGGTCCCGCGGTAGACGATCTCGCGCCGGGGCACCTCCTCCAGGCCGTGCAGCAGGACCTCGGTGCGCGGCCGGCCGTGGTGTTCCACGAAGCCGACGGCGGCGTCGGTGCCACGCTCGACCCGGCGGTGCGCCTCGGAGAGCATCGCGTACGTCTTGCCGACGCCCGGTGCCGCGCCGAGGTAGATCCGAAGCTTGCCGCGTCCCATGGCCCCATTGTCTTTCACGAAGCGCGACAGTGTTCGAAACGGTTGTCCGTCCCGAGGTGCAGCACTGTCACGCATGTTCGACCTTACGGCCATGGTTGGGGACATTTGGCGCACGGGGCGGCCGCTCACCAGGTATTGACGCGGTCCTGACGCGTGCCCCCGTGACCCCGGGCCCGGTCGGCCGGGCCGCCTCCGGCGGGGTCCGGGATGGCACCATGCCGGTATGACTGACGTACGCACCGCGCACACCTCACAGCTGAGCACGGCGGAACTCACGGCGGTCCGCGCCCTGGTGGACGACGCCTTCGAGGGGAACTTCAGCGACGACGACTGGGACCACACCGTCGGCGGCATGCACGCCCTCGCGTACGGGGACGGCGAGCTGATCGGCCACGGCTCCGTGGTGCAGCGCCGCCTGCTGCACGGCGGCCGCGCCCTGCGCGCCGGATACGTGGAGGCCGTGGCGGTCCGCGCGGACCGCCGCCGCCAGGGTGTGGCCTCGGCCGTGATGGAGGCGCTGGAGCACGTCCTGCGGCACGGCGCGTACGAGCTGGGCGCGCTCGGCGCCGCCGACGGGGCGGCACCCCTCTACGTGGGCCGCGGCTGGCGGCTCTGGCGCGGCCCGTCCTCGGTCCTCGCCCCCACGGGCATCGCACGCACGGCGGAGGAGGACGGCTGCATCCACGTCCTCCCCCTGGGCGCCGCTCTCGACCTCGACGGCGACCTGGTGTGCGACTGGCGCCCGGGGGACGTCTGGTGACGTACGCGCCCCTGCCCCGGGGGAGTTGAGGTCCTGTCCTGTCACGCGTCCGTACGCGGCTGCGGCACGGGCCGGCGGCCCAGCAGTCCGGCGAGGCCCTGGCGGGTGGCGGCGACCACGACGCGGTCGTCGGGGCGCAGGACGTAGTCGTCGGCGTGGTCGGCCTGTGAGCGGGGTGTCTCGCCGTTGGTCTCCGTGACCGGGGCGAGGACGCACCAGGCGCCCGGCTCGAACGCCTGGGCGACCGTGCGGCCCGCCAGCCCCGGGTGGCCTCCGGCCTCCACGGCGGCGATGAGGAGCACCCGCCGCTCCACGGGCACGGCCCCCAGTATCTGGCGGCCCATCATCGCTCCGGCGAAGGCCGGGGCGACCAGATAGGAGACGCTGCGGGTGCGGGTCCGCGCGCGGGGGTGGGAGACGCGCAGCGTGCGGTAGACGGCTTTGGAGAACCGGTCCTCGTAGAGCCGCATGACCACGCCGACTTCGGGCCTGATCGCGCGGGCGTACAGCACGGCTTCGAGGTTGGTGGTGTCGCTGCTGGTGAGCGCGAGCAGCGTGCGGCTCTCGCCGATCTTGGCGGCTTCCAGCACGCCCTCCTCCGTGACGTCGCCGATGACGGTCGGCACCCGCAGCGAGCGCGCCAGCGCCACCCCGCGGGCCTGCGGGTCGCGCTCCACGCAGACCACGGGGATGTCCAGTTCGCGCAGCCGGGCGAGCACCCGGGAGCCGATCTTGCCGAGGCCGAGCAGCACCACGTGGCCGGACAGCCCGCGCGGCGGGCGGCGCAGCGCGGAGGCCGAGCGGAAGGTGCCGAGCCCTTCGAGGGCGGCGGCCACCAGCAGCGGGAGCAGCAGCAGCCCGGTGAGGCCGGAGAGGAGCTGGAGGATCTGCCGGCCGAGCGGCTGGCCGATCGCCGGGTCGTTGATCGCGAAGAGGTCGAGGAGGGAGAGGTAGGCGGCGTGCGTGGGGTTGGTGTCGGTGACCAGCCAGGAGGCGACGGCCAGCCCGAGGACGGCGGCCGCCAGGCAGCCCAGGGCCCAGCGCAGCCGGGGCGAGAAGAACGACCCGAGCGGCAGGCTGCGGTCCGTCAGCCGCGCCGGGCGCTGCGGTGCTCCCGGATAGTGGACGCGCTCCAGGACGATGCGGCCGCGCCCGCCCGACGCCGCCACCGACTCCGCGTCCGGCAGCATCGCGGGGCCCTCCCCGTCGGTGCCGTCCGGGCGTGCCGGGGAGAGCAGGGCCACGGTCCTGGTGCCGGGGCGGTCCCGCTCGCCGGGGGCGAGCGGGGGCCTCTCGGCGGCCCTCAGCAGCAGCCCGCCCGCCTCGATGACCTTGAAGTGGCCGGAGACGGCGGCCGCGACGAGCGCGGGGGCCGCGGTGTCGGCGTCCGAGAGGACGGTGGTGGTCGCTTCGGCGGCGCCGGGGCCGGCCGGGTCGCCGTTGCCCATCCGGGCCGCCTGGTCGAGGAGTTCCTCCAGGCGCTGGCCGAGCCGGCGGTTGTACATCCGGATGACGAGCCGCAACTGGGGGTTGGCCCGGCGGGCGCGCAGCGCGGCGTGGATGTTGGTCTCGTCGTCGTCATAGACGAGAGCGAGCGCGGTGGCACCGGCCACCCCGGCCTCGGCGAGCGCCTCGTCGTCGGGTTCGGGCGCCTGCACGACGCGTACGGGGGCGCCCTGCGGGCTTGCGGCACCGGCGCTGCCGCCCGCCCCCGCCGCGCGGCCCACCACGCCGGTCACCCGCCCGAGGAGGGTGACGGCGCGGCCGGGCACGGCGGCCTGCCGGGGGCGGCCGTCGCGGGCGGGCGGCACGACGAGAGTGACGCGCTCGCCGTAGACGCCGGAGAGTTCGGCGGCGAGCCGGTGGGCGAGGGCGTCGTCACCGCAGACCACCATGTGTGGTGCGGGCGGGACGACTTGGGGCTGCGGTGAGAGGGAGGCCACGCTCCCCAGAGTGCCCTGCCGCGGGTCGAACGTTCAGCTGATTCGGCGTGTTTCCGGGACTCAAGGCATCGGCGGACGGCCGGGGTTCACCACCCTGGCCGTCCGCCGTTACCGCCACTGCCCTCGCGTCAGCCCCGGGCGAGCTCGCGGAGCGCGACGTTGAGCTTCAGGACGTTGACGCGCTCCTCGCCCATGAAGCCGAGGATGCGGCCGTCGACATGCTCGTCGACCAGCTTGCGTACCTCGTCGGCGGGGAGGTGGTTGGCCTTGGCGACCCGGTCGGCCTGGAGGCGTGCGTAGGCCGGGGAGATGTCGGGGTCGAGGCCGGAGCCGGAGGCGGTGAGGGCGTCGGGGGGGACCGCCGCCGGGGAGACGCCGTTGAAGGCGGCGACGTCGGCGCGGCGCTGCTGGACGCTGTCGAGCAGGACCTTGCTGTCCGCGGCGAGGTTGGAGGCGCCGGACACCACGAGCTTGTACTGCGTGTTCTCGGTGTTGGGCCCGGCGGCCGAGGGGCGGCCCTGGAAGAACTTCGGGTCGGGCAGTGGGTTTCCGGCCTTGTCCTTCTCGTCGAGGGTGTAGGACTGACCGAGCCGCTCGGAGCCCACCGACGTGCCACCCGCCTTGATCTCGGAGCCGTTGGCGTTGCCGTGGAAGGCGGCCTGGGCGATGCCGGTGACGACGAGGGGGTAGATCACCCCGCAGATGACCGTGAGGACGAGCAGGGCCCGCAGGCCCGCGCCGGCGAGGCGGGCCGTGCCGCGTACGGAGTTGTTCATGGAGGTCACCCGATGCCAGGGATGAGGGAGATGAGCAGGTCGATGATCTTGATGCCGATGAACGGGGCGACGAGGCCGCCCAGGCCATAGACGGTGAGGTTGCGCCGGAGCATGCTGTCCGCGCTCATCGGGCGGTAGCGCACACCCTTGAGGGCGAGCGGCACCAGGGCCACGATGACCAGCGCGTTGAAGATGACGGCCGAGAGGATCGCGGTCTGCGGGCTGTGCAGGCTCATGACGTTGAGCTTGTCCAGGCCCGGGTAGGCGACCGCGAACATCGCCGGGATGATCGCGAAGTATTTTGCGACGTCGTTGGCGATCGAGAAGGTGGTCAGCGCGCCGCGGGTGATCAGGAGCTGCTTGCCGATCTCGACGATCTCGATGAGCTTGGTGGGGTTGGAGTCCAGGTCCACCATGTTCCCGGCCTCCTTGGCGGCCGAGGTGCCGGTGTTCATGGCCACGCCCACGTCCGCCTGGGCCAGCGCCGGGGCGTCGTTGGTGCCGTCGCCCGTCATCGCGACGAGCTTGCCGCCGGCCTGCTCGCGCTTGATGAGCGCCATCTTGTCCTCGGGGGTGGCCTCCGCGAGGAAGTCGTCGACACCCGCTTCCTCGGCGATGGCCTTGGCCGTCAGCGGGTTGTCACCCGTGATCATGACGGTCTTGATGCCCATGCGGCGCAGCTCGTCGAACCGCTCGCGCATGCCCTCCTTGACGACGTCCTTGAGGTGGATGACGCCGAGGACGCGGGCACCCTTCTCGTCCTCCACCGCGACCAGCAGCGGCGTGCCGCCGGCCTGCGAGATGTCGTCGGTCAGCTTCGTGGCGTCCTCGGCGACCGTGCCGCCCTGCTCCTTCACCCAGGCGACGACCGAACCCGTCGCGCCCTTGCGGACCTTCCGGCCCTCGACATCCACACCCGACATGCGGGTCTGAGCGGTGAAGGGAATCCACTCGGCGCCGACGAGCTCGCCCTCGTGGCGCTCGCGCAGCCCGTACTTCTCCTTCGCCAGGACGACGATCGAGCGGCCCTCGGGCGTCTCGTCCGCCAGGGACGACAGCTGGGCGGCGTCCGCCACCTCGGCGGCCATGGTGCCCTTGACCGGGACGAACTCGGCGGCCTGACGGTTGCCGTAGGTGATGGTGCCGGTCTTGTCGAGCAGCAGCGTGGAGATGTCACCGGCCGCCTCGACCGCGCGCCCGGACATGGCGAGGACGTTGCGCTGCACGAGCCGGTCCATGCCCGCGATGCCGATCGCGGAGAGCAGCGCGCCGATGGTGGTCGGGATCAGGCAGACCACCAGGGCCGCCAGCACGATCATCGACTGCTCGGCGTGGGCGTAGATCGCGAACGGCTGGAGCGTGACCACGGCCAGCAGGAAGACGATGGTCAGCGAGGCCAGCAGGATGTTCAGCGCGATCTCGTTCGGCGTCTTCTGCCGGGCCGCGCCCTCGACGAGGTTGATCATCCGGTCGATGAACGTCTCGCCGGGCTTCGTCATGATCTTCACGACGATGCGGTCGGAGAGGACCTTGGTGCCACCGGTGACCGCCGAGCGGTCACCGCCGGACTCGCGGATGACCGGCGCCGACTCACCCGTGATCGCCGACTCGTCGACCGACGCGACGCCTTCGACGACATCGCCGTCACCGGGGATGATGTCCCCGGCCTCGCAGACGACCAGGTCGCCCACGCGCAGCTCGGTGCCCGGCACCGACTCCTCCGTGCCACCGCTCAGACGGCGCGCGACGGTATCGGTCTTGGCCTTGCGCAGCGTGTCCGCCTGCGCCTTGCCACGCCCCTCGGCGACGGCCTCGGCGAGGTTGGCGAAGATGACGGTCAGCCACAGCCACACGGTGATCGCCCAGCCGAACCAGGCACCGGGGTCCCCCAGCGCCAGCCCGGTGGTGACCACCGAACCGACCTCGACCACGAACATCACCGGCGACTTCACCATCACCCGCGGATCGAGCTTGCGGAACGCCTCCGGCAGCGACTTCAGCAGCTGCGCCGGGTCGAACAGCCCGCCGGAGACCCGGCCGGGCTCCTCGGAGCCGTGCGGACGCTCCTCCTCGGGCCCTTCGGGGGCGGTACGGACAGGGGTGGTCGTGCTCATGAGAGTCCCTCCGCCATCGGGCCAAGGGCCAGTGCCGGGAAGTAGGTCAAGCCGGTGATGATCAGGATCGCGCCCACGAGGAGGCCGGCGAAGAGCGGCTTCTCGGTGCGCAGGGTGCCCGCGGTCTCGGGCACGGGCGTCTGCTCGGCCAGCGAGCCGGCCAGCGCCAGGACGAAGACCATCGGCAGGAAGCGCCCGAGGAGCATCGCGAGGCCGATCGTGGTGTTGTACCACTGCGTGTTGGCGTTCAGGCCGCCGAAGGCGGAGCCGTTGTTGTTGGCGCCGGAGGTGAAGGCGTAGAGCACCTCGGAGAAGCCGTGCGCGCCGCTGCCGTCCACGGAGTTGCCCGCGACGTTGAGCATCGAGTGCGGCGGGGTCGCCAGCGCCATGGACAGCGCGGTGAAGCCGAGGACCAGGGTCGGGGTGATGAGGATGTAGCACGCGGCGAGCTTGATCTCGCGGGTGCCGATCTTCTTCCCGAGGTACTCGGGCGTACGGCCGACCATCAGGCCCGCGATGAAGACCGCGATGACCGCCATGACGAGCATGCCGTAGAGGCCGGAGCCGACGCCGCCGGGCGCGATCTCGCCGAGCATCATGCCCAGCAGCGCGATGCCGCCGCCGAAGCCGGTGAAGGAGGAGTGGAAGCCGTCCACCGCGCCGGTCGAGGTCAGGGTGGTGGAGGTCGCGAAGATCGACGTGCCGCCGATGCCGAAGCGCTGCTCCTTGCCCTCCAGCGCGCCGCCCGCCGCCTGGAGCGCGGGCCCGCCGTGGTGGAACTCGGTCCACATCATCAGCGCGGTGAAGCCGAGCCAGATCAGGCCCATGGTGGCGAGGATCGCGTAGCCCTGCTTGACGTTGCCCACGAGCTTGCCGAAGGTCCGCGTCAGCGAGAAGGGGATGACGAGGATCAGGAAGATCTCGAAGAGGTTGGTGAAGGCGTTGGGGTTCTCGAAGGGGTGGGCGGAGTTGGCGTTGAAGTAGCCGCCGCCGTTGGTGCCGAGCTCCTTGATGGCCTCCTGCGAGGCCACGGCACCGCCGTTGACCTGCTGGGTGCCGCCGGTGAGCTGCCCGATGCCGTGGATGCCCGCGAAGTTCTGGATGGCGCCGCAGGCGACGAGCACGACCGCGGCGATCACGGAGATCGGTATCAGGATGCGGACCGTGCCGCGCACCAGGTCCGACCAGAAGTTGCCCAGGTCGCCGGTGCGCGAGCGGGCGAAGCCCCGTACGAGCGCGACGGCCACGGCCATGCCGACGGCGGCGGAGACGAAGTTCTGCACGGCGAGGCCGAGGGTCTGGACGGCGTGACCCATGGCCTGCTCGCCCGAGTACGACTGCCAGTTGGTGTTGGCGACGAACGAGGCGGCGGTGTTGAACGCCTGGTCCGGGCCGATCGCGGTGAAGCCGAGGGAGAGCGAGTGCGGCAGGACGCCCTGGATCCGCTGGAGCAGGTACAGGAAGAGCAGACTCGCCGCCGAGAAGGCGAGGATGCCGCGCAGATAGGCGGGCCAGCGCATCTCGGCGTCGGGGTTGGCGCCGATCGAGCGGTAGATCCACTTCTCGACGCGCAGGTGCTTCTCGGAGCTGTAGGCGCGGGCCATGTAGTCGCCGAGGGGGCGGTGGACCAGCGCCAGCGCCGCGACGAGCGCGGTCAGCTGGAGCACTCCGGAAAGGACGGGGCTCATATCTTTGCTAGAACCTCTCCGGGAAAACGAGGGCGAGGATCAGGTAGCCCAGCAGGGCGACGGCCACGACCAGGCCGACGACGTTCTCGGCGGTCACAGCTTCGTCACCCCCTTGGCGACGAGAGCCACCAGCGCGAAGACCGCGATCGTGGTGACGACGAAGGCCACGTCGGCCATCGTGTGCTCCTAGAGAGTTCGGATATGAACGGACTCCCAAAGCAAACCCCTGTTGTCACGGTGCGAGCGCTCCGTTGACGCCTCTCATACGGCCATTAGCGCCCCCTTGACGGATTCCATACGCGCACCCCTCTGACCTGCGAAAACGCCGCTGGGCCGCAACCCCGGATCGGGGTTGCGGCCCAGCGGAACGGCCTGATCCAGCCGTTTGACGAGCGGTTTTCAGCGCACCTCGGAGATCTCCGGACCCCGCTCCAGGCGGTCCACACCGCCGGCGAAGCGCGAGCCGCCGTCCTCCTCCGGCTGCTGGAGGCCCTCGGCGACCATCTGCGCGTCGTCCGGCAGCTTCAGCACGATCGGGTCGCGGGGCGCCATCGGGGACTCGCCGCGCACGACGACGGTGTCCTGGAAGATCTGCTCCAGCAGCCCGGCGGTCTGCGGCTGCACCGCGCCCTGGCCCGAGATGACGCCGCGCAGGAACCAGCGCGGGCCGTCACAGCCCACGAAACGGACGAGCTGGACGCCCTGGGTGCCGTCCGGCAGCGCGACCGGCACCTGGGCCCGCAGCTCCCAGCCCAGCGGGCCCTGGACCTCGTCCACGACACCGCCCTGCTGGGTGATGCCGGAGGCGATCTCCTCGCGCACCTCGTGCCAGATGCCCTCGCGCTTGGGGGCGGCGAACGCCTGCAGCTGCACGGCACTGTCGCGCAGCACCACCGTCGCGGCGACGATGGCGTCACCGGCGACCTCGACCCTCAGCTCCATGCCCTCGACCCCGGGCACGAACAGTCCGCCCAGGTCCACGCGGCCCTCCTGGGGGTCGCGGACCTCGGAGAGGTCCCACGGCCCGTCGGGGCGCGGCTCCGGCTCCAGCCGGACCCGGCTCTCGGCCGCGATGTCCTCTGCGGACGCGTTGGAGAGGGAGTCCTCAGCCAACTCCTCGGAGGTCACGTCGTCGACCTGGTCGACGGCGTCCTCCCCGCGCTTGCGGCGACGACCGAACACGTCACTGTCCTTCCCGGTCGCTTGCGACCGAAGCGAATCCATTCCCCACGGCAGCGTGGCCACCGGTGGACCCGAAGCCCCCTTCGGCCCGTGCCGAGCCTGGAAGCTCCGCCACCTCGTGGAAGCGGACCTTCTCGACCTGCTGGACAACCAATTGGGCGATACGGTCGAACCTCTCGAACCGCACGGTCTCGCGCGGGTCCAGATTGACCACAATCACCTTGATCTCTCCACGGTACCCGGCATCGATGGTCCCCGGGGCATTCACCATGGAGACCCCGCACCTGGCGGCGAGACCCGAACGCGGGTGCACGAAGGCGGCGTAACCGTCGGGCAGCGCGATGGCGACCCCGGTGGGCAGCACCAGCCGCTCCCCCGGCGCCAGCTCGGCGGCCTCGGTGGTGACCAGGTCGCAGCCGGCGTCGCCGGGGTGGCCGTAGGAGGGGACGGGCACCTCCGGGTCGACCCTGCGGATCAGCACATCCAGGGGCATACGGCTCACGGGTTCACCTCAAAAGCTCGCGCGACCTTCACCTGGTCGGGGTCGGCCAGGGCGGCCTGGATTTCGGTGGCGCGGCCGTTCTCGATGAAGTGGTCGACGTTGACCTCGATGAACACCGCCTCCGCCTGGACGGCGACCGGGCCTTCCGGGCCGCCGATCCGGCCGGTGGCCGTGGCGTAGATCTTACGGCCGTGCACGCCGCGGACCTCCGCCTGAAGGTGCAGCACGGTGTCCACGGGCACGGGCCGTACGTAGTCCGTCTCCAGCCGTCCGGTCACCGCGATCACCCGCAGCAGCCAGCCCAGCGAGCCCAGCGTCTCGTCGAGCGCCGTGGCCAGCACACCGCCGTGCGCGAGACCGGGGGCGCCCTGGTGCGCCTCCTTGACGCGGAACTCCGCGGTGACGCTCACACCCTCGCCGGCGCGCACCTCGACGTGCAGACCGTGCGGGACACCTCCGCCGCAGCCGAAGCAGTATTCGTAGTGCGCCCCGATGATCTCTCCGGGCGCGGGCGCGTCCGCGTGCCGCACCGGTGGCTCGGCCCCGGGCGGCAGCGTCGGCGTTGTCGTTCGTCCACTCACAGGGGCTGACCTTACCCGCGGGAGCGGGGCCCGGTCCCGTCCGTGGCAGGCTTGGCCCATGCAGCCTTACGAAGAACGCCTGACCGCGCCCCGATCCTGGTGGTTCATCGCGGTGCTCATCGGGGTCGCCATGGCGCTGATCCTGCTGCCGCTGGGCACCGTCCCGATGCTGGGCGGGCTCGTGGGCGGCGCGGCCCTCGCCTCGATCGCGGTCAGCTCGTACGGCTCGGTGCGCATCCGGGTCGTGGGCGGCGACCTCGTCGCCGGTGACGCGAAGATCCCGGTGGCGGCGCTGGGACCGGCGGAGGTGCTGGGCGCGGAGGAGGCCCGCGCCTGGCGCACGCACAAGGCCGACACCCGCGCCTTCATGCTGCTGCGCGGCTACATCCCCACGGCCGTGCGCGTCGAGATCACCGACCCGGCGGACCCCACGCCGTACGTCTACCTCTCCACCCGCTCCCCCGAGCGCCTGGCCGCGGCCCTGGCGGCCGTACGGGCCTAGGGGCTCGCAGGGGGTTCAGAGGGCGCCGGGCCCCGGCGGCAGGGCGTCCCAGGAGACCTGGCGGGTGCGCAGGTCCTTGCGGACCTTCTCGGCGAGCCTCTTGGTGTCGCGGCGGTTCATGACCGCGCCCACGGTCGCGCCGATCATGAACGGCGTGAGGTTGGGCAGATTGCGGAAGGTGCGCTTGAGGACCTGCTGGCGCAGCTCGCGCCGCAGCTGGCCGCCGAGGGCCGCGTTGACGGTCACGGGCGAGGTGACGTCGATGCCGCGCTCGTCGGCCCACGCACCGAGATAGGCGAACGAGCGCTGGCGCACGGTGCCGGGGGCCCGCAGGCCGTAGACCTCGTGCAGCTCGGCGATGAGCTTGAACTCCACCGCGGCGACGCCGATGATCTCGGCCGCCAGCTCGGCGGGCATGGCCGGCGGAACCGGCAGCATGGCCGCGGCGCCGACGCCGGCGCCCACGGTGGACGTGCCGTGCGCGGCGCCCGCGACCAGCTTGTCCGCGAGCTCCTCCGGGCCGAGGCCCGGGAACTGCTCGCGCAGGGTCGCGAGATCGCGCACCGGGACGCGCGGGGCGTTCGCGATGATCAGGTCGGCCATGGCGGACAGCCCCACCCTCGCCCCCCGGCCGCCCTTCCTGGCACCCCGGCCGACAGCCGCGGCGAGCGAGGCCGCACGGCCCCGCTCGACGTCTGTGCCGGCCCCGGCGGCAGGGGTGGTGTCCACGGCGCCGACGGTGACGTCGGCGTCATCGGCACCCTCCTGCCGCGCGGCGTCGCCCTCGGGTCCGGTGGTCAGTTCGGACCGCTGGGAGCGCCGCTTGCGAAACGGGATCGAGCCTGCCATGCAGACCCGCTCCTCACTCGCAGTCGCGGCAGATGGGCTGACCGTTCTTCTCGCGGGCCAGCTGGCTGCGGTGGTGCACGAGGAAGCAGCTCATGCAGGTGAACTCGTCGGCCTGCCGCGGCAGGACCCGGACGGACAGCTCCTCGTTGGAGAGGTCCGCGCCGGGCAGCTCCAGGCCCTCGGCGGCCTCGAAGTCGTCGACGTCGACCGTTGAAGCGGACTTGTCGTTCCGCCGGGCCTTCAGCTCCTCGATGCTGTCCTCATTGACGTCATCGTCGGTCTTGCGTGGGGTGTCGTAATCCGTTGCCATGTCGCTCTCCCCCTCTGGGTGTCTGCGGTGTCTCCAGCGCACGTAACGCGTGAGAGGCCGGACTTGTGCCCGACCCGAGGCGGAGATTTTGCCTCACATCAAGGTCTGTTACTCAATCGACACCCAACCGCACACCTGAAGAGGTGATGGGGATGGATGGCGAACGGGACCGTACACGGTCCGGATGCCGCATGTGGATACGCCATCACGTGTACTTCCCGTGATCAGGACCCCCGGAAACCCCCATTTTCCCGGCGTTCCGTCGGCCCCGATGATCACGGAGAGTGGATGGCCGGAAGTTTGCGCATGTGAGCGATCACACATGCCCCCGGCGAGGGGCGGACCATGAGAATTCCGCCCAAAGCGAACCTTCGGCCGCCCCATTCTCGCAGAGATTCTCAGGTCGGAAGTACCACTCTCATGATCAGTCCACCCCCGTCACGGGGTTCGGCGGTGATCCTGCCTCCGTGCGCGCGGGCGACGGAGCGGACGATCGACAGTCCGAGGCCCACGCCCTTGTCGCTGCCGGTGCGCTCGGTGCGCAGGCGGCGGAACGGTTCGAAGATGTTGTCCAGCTCGTAGGCCGGGACGATGGGGCCGGTGTTCTCCACGACCAGCACCGCCTGGCCCGGCTGGGCCTCGGTGGTGACCTCGACCCAGCCGTCGGCCGTGTTGTAGCGGACGGCGTTCTGCACGAGGTTGAGCGCGATGCGCTCCAGGAGCACGCCGTTGCCCTGCACGACCGCGGGCTGCCGGGTGCCGCGCAGCTCGACCCCCTTGGCCTGGGCCTCCGCGCGCGTCTGGTCGATGGCCTGGGAGGCCACCTCCGCGAGGTCCACGGGCTTGCGGTCCACGATCTCGTTGTCGCTGCGCGCGAGCAGCAGCAGGCCCTCCACGAGCTGCTCGCTGCGCTCGTTGGTGGCCAGCAGGGTCTTGCCCAGCTGCTGGAGCTCGGGGGACGCGCCCGGGTCGGAGAGGTGCACCTCCAGCAGGGTGCGGTTGATCGCGAGCGGGGTGCGCAGCTCGTGCGAGGCGTTGGCCACGAAGCGCTGCTGCGCGGTGAACGCCCGCTCCAGCCGGTCGAGCATCTCGTCGAAGGTGTCGGAGAGCTCCTTCAACTCGTCCTCCGGGCCGCCCAGTTCGATCCGCCGCGAGAGGTCCGTGGCGGCGACCCGGCGGGCCGTGCGGGTCATCCTGCCGAGCGGCGAGAGGACCCGGCCCGCCATGGCGTAACCGAAGGCGAAGGCGATCACGGCGAGGCCGAGGAGGGCCAGCAGCGAGCGCTTGAGGAGGCTGTCGAGGGCGAGGGCACGCTGGTGCTGCATGCACTGCTCCAGGCCCCGCATGAAGACCTGGCTGTCGGTGGTGCCGCTCAGGTTCGAGCAGGTGTCGCTGGTGAACTGCACCTGGGCGTTGAGGATCCGGAAGGGCAGGGCGTTGCCCTGGTCCAGGGCGTTCGCCGCCAGCAGATAGATGATCGTGAGCAGCAGGACACCCGCCATCAGGAACATCCCGCCGTAGAGCAGGGTGAGCCGTATGCGGATGGTCGGGCGCAGCCAGGGGAACGGCCGTACGACGGGCTGGCGGGGGTCCCAGCTGGGCTTCGGCGGGGTGGGCGGGGCTGCCTGCGGTGTGGGGGTGGCGGGCATCGGGCGTCAGATCCGGTATCCGGAGCCGGGCACGGTGACGATCACCGCGGGCTCCCCGAGCTTGCGGCGCAGCGTCATGACCGTGACGCGGACGACGTTGGTGAAGGGGTCGGTGTTCTCGTCCCAGGCCTTCTCCAGGAGCTGCTCGGCCGAGACGACCGCGCCCTCGCTGCGCATGAGCACCTCCAGCACCGCGAACTCCTTCGGCGCCAGCTGCACCTCCCGGCCCTCGCGGAAGACCTCGCGGCGGTTGGGGTCCAGCTTGATGCCGGCCCGCTCCAGGACGGGCGGCAGCGCCACGGTCGTACGGCGGCCGAGGGCGCGGACGCGCGCGGTGAGCTCGCTGAAGGCGAAGGGCTTGGGCAGATAGTCGTCGGCGCCGATCTCCAGGCCCTCCACGCGGTCGCTGACGTCGCCGGAGGCGGTCAGCATCAGGACGCGGGTGGGCATGCCGAGCTCGACGACCTTGCGGCACACGTCGTCGCCGTGGACGAGGGGAAGGTCGCGGTCGAGGACGATGACGTCGTAGTCGTTGACGGCGACACGCTCGAGCGCGGCCGCGCCGTCGTACACGACGTCGACGGCCATGGCCTCCCGGCGCAATCCGGTGGCGACGGCATCGGCGAGCAGCTGCTCGTCCTCGACGACGAGTACGCGCACGGCGTTGGTCCTTCCCTTGGAGCCCTTGGTCTGGGCAGGCATGTCGGTTCCCCGGTGGGTGTATCCATCCTGCCTCCTACGCCGGTAAACCGGCTGTAAGGGGCACCGGGGGCGGCCGTGGCAGGGCGTGTGGTCCCTGTGTGGTTCCGGTGTGATTCCGGATTGCCGGGCGGCCGCAGGTTTCCCCGCGGACGGCGGTGGGGAAGACGTCTGCACACCCGCGATCACGCCCGAGCAGCGGCACGTCACGATCGGCCGCCGACCGAAGGGGCAGGGTGTGATCGTTTCTCCCCCGGTCCCCGCCGGGGGTGACCCCCAGGCACACCCCCGTGCCGCCGAGCCGACCCTGGAGGGGGCGCAGCACTATGGACGCGTTCACCGCTGGCATTCTGCAGCGCATAGAGAGCACCCGGTCCGACCTGGACCAGGCCCGCAGGTCGGGCGACGAATTCCTCGCCGAGGTGGAGCAGTCGGCCCTGGAGGACCTGCACCGCCTCGCGGCGGAGCACGGCGTCGAAGTGAGCGCCGCCTGACGGCAGCCGCCACCGGCCGATCCACGCACCGAACGCCCTCGCACCTGCCGGTGCGGGGGCGTTCCGGTGTCTCTGTGTCTCTCCTGTGGGGCGGCGCCACGGGCGGTGAGGGGCCCGTACGGGCTCCGTCAGTCGTGCCAGGCGCCCAGGGTCTCCAGCCGCTCCTGGAGCCGCTCGAAGAGGGCCGGGGGCGCCGCCACCGTCAGCTCCGTGGACTCCGCCTCGCCGGGCCTGCCGCCCGTGAGCGCGCCCGCCTCGCGGGCGATCAGGGCCCCGGCCGCGTAGTCCCAGGGGTTGAGCCCGCGCTCGTAGTAGCCGTCCAGCCGGCCGCAGGCCACGTCGCACAGGTCGATGGCGGCGGACCCGCCGCGGCGGATGTCACGGACCTCCGGGAGCAGGCCGCGCAGGACCTCGGCCTGGGCGGCCCGGCGGGCGGTGAGATAGCCGAAGCCGGTGCCGATGAGGGCCTGGTCCAGGGGCGGCGCGGGGCGGACGGCGAGCCGTCGGCCGCCCAGGAACGCGCCGCGGCCGCGCACCGCGCTGTAGGTCTCGCCCCGCACGGGCGCCGCGACCACGCCGACGACCGTCTCGCCGTCGGTCTCGGCCGCTATCGAGACGGCCCAGGAGGGCAGTCCGTAGAGGTAGTTGACCGTGCCGTCGACCGGGTCGACGACCCAGCGCACCCCGCTGGTGCCCGCGCTGCTGGCGCCCTCCTCGCCGAGCACCCCGTCGGCGGGGCGCCGCTCGGCGAGGAAGCCGGTGATCAGCTTCTCGGCGGCGATGTCCATCTCGGTGACGACGTCGATGGGGCTGGTCTTGGTCGCGGCGACGCCCAGGTCGGCCGGGCGGCCGTCCCTGAGCAGGGCGCCGGCCCGCTCCGCGGCCTCGAGGGCCACGGCCAGGAGTTCGTCCTTCAGGGTGTCGCTCACAGTGCTCCTTACGCGTACGGGCTGTCGGCTCCGGCGGCGGCCGGGCGGGGGGCCCGGGCCGGGCAGCAGCCGACGGGACAGAGGTCGTGGGAGGGGCCGAGCTCGCCCAGCGCGCACCGGCGCGGGGCGAGGCCGCGCTCGGTGGCGGCGCGCTCCAGCACCAGCTCGCGGACGGCGGCCGCGAAGCGCGGGTCCGCCCCGACGGTGGCGGCGCGGGCGACCGGCAGGCCGAGCTCGGCGGCCTTGGCGGTGGCCTCGGTGTCGAGGTCGTACTTGACCTCCATGTGGTCCGAGACGAAGCCGATCGGGACCATCACGACCGCCTCGGCGCCCTCGCCGTGCAAGGTCTCCAGGTGGTCGCAGATGTCGGGTTCGAGCCAGGGGATGTGCGGGGCGCCGCTGCGGGACTGGTAGACGAGCTGCCAGGGGAGCTCGTCGCCCGTCTCCTCGCGGACCGCGTCGGCGATCAGACGGGCGACCTCGAGGTGCTGGGCGACGTAGGCACCGCCGCCCCCGTGGCCCTCGACGGGGCCCGAGGTGTCGGCCGCGGCCGTGGGGATGGAGTGCGTGGTGAAGGCGAGGTGCGCGCCCGCCCGGACGTCCTCGGGGAGACCGGCGAGCGCCGCGAGGGTCGCGTCGACCATGGGCCGGACGAAGCCGGGGTGGTTGAAGTAGTGCCGCAGCTTGTCGACGCGCGGCGGCGTGATCCCCTCGCCCTCCAGGGCGGCCAGCGCGTCGGCGAGGTTCTCGCGGTACTGCCGGCAGCCGGAGTACGAGGCGTAGGCGCTGGTGGTGAGCGTCAGGATGCGGCGGTGCCCCGCTGCGGCCATCTCGCGCAGCGTGTCGGTCAGATACGGGGCCCAGTTGCGGTTGCCCCAGTGGACCGGCAGGCCGCCGCCGTGGTCGGCGAACTCCTCGCGCAGCGCGGCCAGCAGCTCGCGGTTCTGGTCGTTGATCGGGCTGACGCCGCCGAAGAGGAAGTAGTGCTGCCCGACCTCCTTGAGCCGCTCGCGGGGGATCCCGCGGCCGCGGGTGACGTTCTCCAGGAAGGGGACGACGTCGTCCGGGCCCTCGGGGCCGCCGAAGGAGAGCAGCAACAGGGCGTCGTACGGGGCTGTTGCTCGCTGGTCTGCTGGCTGATCCGACATGGTCCGATCCTGCCACCCGCCACTGACAGGCAGGAAATGGCAGTGCACGGCACACCCCTCCGCACGTAAGCTGTATCGGCCACTTACATCCCTTACCGGCGGCCTCACCCACCGCCGGGCTCCTCGGTTCACCCCCCGATCCCCTGGCGGCCCCCTTGCCCAGTCCTTACCGCGAAATATTCGCCGCCCCCGGCTCCAGGAGCTTCTCCGCCGCCGGGTTCCTCGGCCGGATGCCGCTGTCGATGATGGGCATCGGCATCGTGACGATGGTGTCCCAGCTGACCGGCCGGTACGGGCTGGCGGGCGCGCTCTCCGCGACCCTGGCCATCTCCGCGGCCGTCCTCGGCCCGCAGATCTCCCGGCTCGTCGACCGGCACGGGCAGCGCCGGGTGCTGCGCCCGGCGACGCTGGTCTGCGTGGTCGCGGTCGCCGGGCTGCTGCTCAGCGCGCAGCAGCGCTGGCCGGACTGGACGCTCTTCGTCTTCGCGGCCGCCGTGGGCTGCGTGCCCAGCGTGGGCTCGATGGTGCGGGCCCGCTGGGCGGCGATCCACAGCGGGAGCCGCGAGCTGCACACCGCGTACTCCTTCGAGTCCGTGGTCGACGAGGTGTGCTTCATCTTCGGCCCGATCCTCTCGATCGGCCTGTCCACGGCGTGGTTCCCCGAGGCGGGCCCGCTGCTGGCCGCCGTGTTCCTGGCCGTCGGGGTGCTCTGGCTGACCGCGCAGCGCTCCACTGAGCCCGTGCCGCACCCCCGGGAGCACCACCAGGGCGGCTCCGCGCTGCGCTCCCCCGGCCTCCAGGTGCTGGTGGTGACCTTCGTGGCCATGGGCACGATCTTCGGCACGGTCGACGTGGTCACCGTCGCCTTCGCCGACGAGCAGGGCCACAAGGCGGCGGCGAGCCTGGTGCTCTCGGTGTACGCGCTGGGCTCCTGCCTGGCCGGAGTCGTCTTCGGGCTGCTGCGCCTCAAGGGCGAGCCGGCCCGCCGCTGGCTGCTGGGCGTCTGCGCGATGGCCGTGAGTATGATCCCCCTCCAACTGGTCGGGAGCCTGCCGTTCCTGGCCGTGGCGCTCTTCGTCGCGGGGCTCTCCATCGCGCCGACCATGGTGACGACGATGGCCCTCGTCGAACAGCACGTACCGCGCGCGAAGCTGACCGAGGGCATGACCTGGACGAGCACCGGGCTCGCGGTCGGGGTGGCGCTGGGTTCGTCGGCCGCCGGCTGGGTCGTCGACGGCGCCGGGGCGGCGGCGGGGTACGTGGTGTGCGTGGTGGCGGGTGCGCTCTCGGCCGCGGTGGCGTTCCTCGGCTACCGCCGGCTCCGCACGCCGGCGCCGCAGCGGCCGGGGGCACCCGTGCCGCAGGCAAGGGGAGGGTCCGACGCACATGACGAGAACGACCGGAACCACGAGCAGCACGACGACCGGGACAAGGGGCGCGTGGCGTAACTGGGCGGGGAACGTCACCGCCCGCCCCGCGCGAAGCGTGGCACCGGCGAGCACCGCGGAGCTCGCCGAGGCGGTGGCACGGGCCTCCTCGGACGGCCTGAGGGTCAAGGCGGCCGGCACCGGCCACTCCTTCACGGCGGTGGCCGCCACGGACGGGCTGCTGATCCGCCCGGAGCGGCTGACCGGACTGCGGGCGGTCGACCGGGCGGCGGGGACGGTGACCGTGGCCGCCGGGACCACGCTCCGGCAGCTGAACATGACGCTGTCCGCGCACGGCCTGTCGCTGGCCAACATGGGCGACATCATGGAGCAGACCGTCTCGGGCGCGGTCAGCACCGGCACCCACGGCACGGGCCGCGACTCCGCCTCGCTCGCCGCCCAGGTCCGGGGCCTGGAGCTGGTGACCGCGGACGGCTTGGTGCTCACCTGCTCACCGCGCGAGCACCCCGAGATCTTCACGGCGGCCCGGCTGGGTCTGGGCGCGCTGGGGGTCATCACCGCGGTCACCTTCGCCGTGGAGCCGGAGTTCCTCCTGCGGGCCCGCGAGGAACCGATGCCCTTCGACCGGGTCACCGCGGAATTCGATCAGCTGGTCACCGAGAACGAGCACTTCGAGTTCTACTGGTTCCCGCACACCACCCACTGCACCACCAAGCGCAACAACCGCAGTGCGGGCCCCGCAGCGCCGCCCGGCCGCGCCGCCGCCTGGGTGGAGGACGAGCTGATAGCCAACGGCCTCTTCCAGGCCGTGTGCTCCGTGGGCCGCGCCGCGCCCGGCGCGATCCCCGGCATCGCCCGGATCGCCGGCCGCGCCCTGTCGGCCCGCACGTACACCGACGTCGCCTACAAGGTCTTCACCAGCCCCCGGCGGGTCCGCTTCCTGGAGATGGAGTACGCCCTGCCGCGCGAGGCCGCCGTGGCGGCGCTGCGCGAGCTCCGTGCGGCGATCGAGCGGTCACGGCTGCGGATCAGCTTCCCGGTGGAGGTGCGAACCGCCCCGGCGGACGATGTCCCGCTGTCGACGGCGTACGGGCGGGACACGGCCTACGTGGCCGTGCACATGTACCGCGGCACGCCGCACCACGCGTACTTCGCGATCGCCGAGCGGATCATGACGGCGCACGGCGGGCGCCCGCACTGGGGGAAGCTGCACAGCCGCGACGCCGCGTATCTGGCCGGGGTCTATCCGCGCTTCGGGGAGTTCACCGCGCTGCGCGACCGGATGGACCCGGAGGGCGTGTTCGGCAACGCGTATCTGCGGCGCGTCCTGGGCTGAGATTCCCCCGCGGACGCGGGACGGGCCCGGTGGTGCGGGGAATTCCGCACCACCGGGCCCGTCCCGGCGCCAGGGCCGGAGCCCTACGACAGCGTGCCCTGGGTGACCGTGCTCGTGCCCGCCGCCGCGTTCTGGCCCTGCGGCGGCTTGGGGTCGGTCTGCCCGGTCGTGCCGGTCGTGCCCTGGCCGCCCGTGGTCGTGCCGCCCTTGCCGTCGGTGCCGCCCTTGCCGCCGTCGGGCGTCGGCGTGGGGTTGGACGGGTCCGGCTTCGGGCCGGGCGTCGAGCCGCCGGTGGTGCCGCCCGTACCGGACGACGTCGACGGGTTCGGCGACGGCTTGTCCGCCCCGCCGCCCTGGCCGGGCGTCCCGGCGTCGGGCGAGGGGGTGTCGCCGCCGCCCTTGCCCGGCTCCCGGTCGCCGTCGTGCGAACGGCCCGGGTCGGGGCTCTCGGAGGGCGTGCGCTCCTGCTTCTTCTCCGACTTCCCGCCGCCGCTGACCAACTGGCTGATCGTCGTGGAGTTCTTCTCGCCATCCGCGCTCTTGTCGCTGACCAGCTCGACCGCGGTGACGGTGCCCATGGCGAGCACGAAGACGGCGCCCGCCGCGAGCAGCGGCCGCTTCCAGCCGCGCAGCCGTGTGCCGTGGGTGGTGCCTGTCGTGTACTCGTCGCTCAGGCCGGCGATCTGTTCATCGGAATCCGCACCGGCGTGCGGTCCCTGATGCGCGCCCGCGTGCGCGCTGTGCTCCGGCGTGCGGCCCGCTCCGTGCAACAGCTGCGTCGCGTCCTCGGTGGGCAGACTCCGCGTCGCGTCGGCGGCCGGCAGCATCTGCGTCGCCTCGACCTGGCCGAGCAGCTGGGTGCGGGCGGCGTCGGGCGTGGCGTCCGGACCGAGGCGTCCCACGGCGCGCCCGGCGTCCTTCAGCGGCACCTGGCGCAGCGTCGGCCTGGCCGCCTGGACGGTCACCTCGCGGAGCTGCTCGCCCGTGCGCCGGAAGAGGTGCTGGAAGATCGTGCCGCCCGACGTGGCCACGACACTCACCACGCCGGCGCCGAGCACGGTGCCGTACACCCCGAGCTTGCCCGCCAGCAGCGCGGCCACGACCGCCGCGAGGGCGCTCCCGGCGACCTGCGCGAGGCTCAGCTCCAGACGCTTCTTCTTGGGTTTTGCCTCGCTTTCGCCTTTGTCGTCCATCTCCCGCCTCTGTGTAGCCCTTCGATCCCTCTTGTAGCTGGAAGAGACATTCGATCGTAACGAACAGTTCCGATTGGGGCGATTGTGTGAACCTCGACACCCGTTCGGTGGGCGTCCTCCCCGATGCCCTGGATCAACTCCCTTCTCCCGCGTGAACTTCGATGGCGCGCCGATCCACGCCCAGTGGCCCGAATGGAGTACTGTGGCGAGCCCTGGTCCCGGTGTCCCGTCCGGCTGCCCGGACCCAAACGGGAGGGGCCAGGCGGCTCTCGCCCCGTCAACTCGGCAATGTTGTGGCAGGCTGCACCCGGGCAGGCCACACTCGACTAGCGGAAGCAGCGACGCAGGTGACGTCGGCAGGCACCACCCGGGAGGTCCCCATGCCCGAACTGCGTGTCGTGGCCGTCTCCAACGACGGCACACGGCTGGTGCTCAAGGCTGCGGACAGCACGGAGTACACCCTTCCCATTGACGAACGGTTGCGCGCTGCGGTGCGCAACGACCGTGCTCGCCTGGGCCAGATCGAGATCGAGGTGGAGAGCCATCTCCGCCCGCGCGACATTCAGGCACGTATACGCGCCGGTGCCTCCGCGGAGGAGGTCGCGCAGCTGGCCGGCATTCCCGTCGAGCGGGTCCGCAGGTTCGAGGGCCCGGTGCTCGCCGAGCGCGCCTTCATGGCCGAGCGCGCCCGCAAGACGCCCGTGCGCCGTCCCGGTGAGAACACCGGTCCGCCGCTCGGCGAGGCGGTCGCGGAGCGGCTGGTGCTGCGTGGCGCGGAGAAGGACAGCTCGCAGTGGGATTCCTGGCGCCGCGACGACGGCACCTGGGAGGTGCTGCTGGTCTACCGTGCGGCAGGTGAGCCACGCGCCGCGAGCTGGACGTTCGATCCGCCGAGGCGGATCGTTCAGGCGATGGACGACGAGGCGCGGGCGCTCATCGGCGAGACCGACGACACGCCCGAGCCGAGCTTTCCCTTCGTGCCGCGCATCGCCCGGCTGCCGCGCGACCGGCCGCTGGACCGCACTCTGGACCGCACTCTGGACCGCCCCGCGCCCGTCCCGGCGCCGCCCGCTCCTCCCGCGGAGGCGGACACCGACGCCGCGGCCGAGGACACCGGCAAGGAGCGGGACTCCCTGACGAGCCTGCTCGAGGCCGTGCCCAGCTTCCGGGGCGACATGGTCGTGCCGGAGCCGCCCTCGGTGGCACCGGTGAGCGAGGAGAGTGACGAGGAGGCAGAGGCCGTCGAGCCTCCGGCCGCGAGCGCGGGCGCGGGAGCCGGTGCCGCGTACGCCGATGTGCTGATGCCGCGTTCGGTGGCCGGTCACCGCGACCGGCTCACCGGGACGACGGACCGTCAGGCCGAGGCGGACGGTGTCCGGCCCGGCCGCCGGGCGGCGGTGCCCAGTTGGGACGAGATCGTCTTCGGCACCCGGCGCAAGAAACAGGAGTGACGTCGGAGCGAGGAGAGGAGTGACCACCCGTCAACCTCGGCGGTGGGCACGCCTCGCCCCGTTTCCGGACAGCGGCAGCGCCCGGCCCGTCGAGGCCGGGCGCTGCCGCTTCCGCCGGTAGCTCCGGTCGGACGGCCTGGGCGGGATCAGCCCGGCTGCGGGCCCGTCGCCACGGGGCGGCTCCGGTCGGAGGACCACTCGCTCCACGACCCCACGTAGAGGGCCGCGGGGATGCCCGCCACGGCCAGCGCCAGTATTTCGTGCGCGGCGGAGACCCCGGAGCCGCAGTAGACCCCCACCTCGCCGCGCGCCCCGAGAGCGGCGAAGCGCGCGGCCAGCTCCTCGGCGGGCAGGAAGCGGCCGTCCTCGGTCACGTTCTCCGTCGTCGGCGCGGAGACCGCGCCGGGGATGTGCCCGGCGACCGCGTCGATCGGCTCGGTCTCACCGCGGTAGCGCTCCCCCGCCCGGGCGTCCAGCAGCACACCGCGCCGCGCCAGCGCGGCCGCGCCGTCCGCGTCGAGCAGCGGCAGCGCACCGGGCGCCGGGACGAAGTCCCCTTCCGCGACCGGCGGCGCGCCGGTCTCCAGTGCTCCACCCGCCGCGGTCCACGCGCCGAAGCCGCCGTCGAGGACCCGTACGGAGCAATGCCCGGCCCAGCGCAGCATCCACCACGCGCGGGCGGCCGCCCAGCCCGTGCCGCCGTCGTAGGTGACGACCTCGCGGTCGGACCGCACCCCGGCGCGCCGCATCGCCGCCCCGAACGCCTCCACGTCCGGCAGCGGGTGCCTGCCGTGCTCCCCCGCGGGGCCGGCCAGTTCGGCCTCGAGGTCCACATAGGCGGCGCCGGGGATGTGCCCCGTCTCGTACTGCGGACGGCCGGGCGGCCCGCCCATCTGGTAGCGGACGTCGAGCAGGACCGGCGGCCGCGCTCCGGCTGACGCGTTCACGAGTTCGGCTGCGGTGATGAGGGGATTCATGACCCCCATCCTGGCGTAACCGCACCCGCGCAAGGAGAGGCCCTCTGGTGGGACCGCGCACAACTGCTCGATACTGGGCGGCGATTCCGACACCGGGCGGCAACGGCGCCGAAACGGAACCGAAACGCGGATCCGGGCATTCTCCTGCGGGAACACGTGGGTCCCGGCGCGGCCGGGCGGCGCGCCGCGGCAGGTGGTGCAAACATCTGGACGTGCCCCGTCCCGTACCACCCGCGCGCCGCGGAACGGCGCGGGACGCGCGGCCACCACGATGGTCCGAGGAGAGAGTGGCGATGACCGAGGTTTGGGGCTCCCCCCGGCGGCCGAGCACGGGGGAGGCCAGGCAGACACCGGGCACCCCGTGCTGGACGAGCCTGCTGGCACACGACCTGGAGTCGATCAAGGACTTCTACAGCGGCCTCTTCGGCTGGTCCTACTACAACCCCGGGCCACGCCGGCTCGGCCCGTACGTGCGCGCCACGATCGACGGCCAGGACGTGGCGGGCATCGGCGGGCTGACGCCCGGACGGCGGCTGCCCACCGCCTGGACCACCTATCTCGCGAGCGACGACGCGGACGGGACCGCGGAGGGGATCCGCTCGTCCTGCGGCACGGTCGGCGTGGGTCCCCTGGCGGCGGAGGACGCGGGGCGGCTGGTGCTCGCCTCGGATCCGGCGGGGGCGTCGTTCGGCGTCTGGCAGGGTCAGCGGCTGGTGGGCCCGCAGCTGGTGGGGGCGCCGGGCACGCCGGTCCGGCACGAGCTGGTGACCCGCCGGACGTCCGCGGTCGTCACGTTCTACCGCGCCCTCTTCGGCTACGAGGCCGAGCCCGCGGAGGCGGGCGGCCCCGACTCCGTCACGCTGCGGCTGGACGGGCGGCCGGTGGCCGCGATCCACGGGGTCGGCGCGGCGCTGCCGCCCGCGCGGGGGCCGCACTGGATGACGTCGTTCGAGGTGGCGGACACCGATGCCGCCGCGCGCCGGGTGAGCGAGCTCGGCGGGCGGGTGCTGCGGCCCCCGCGGGAGAGTCCGGCCGGGCGGGCGGCCACGGTCGCGGATCCCGAGGGCGCCGTCTTCACCCTGCTGCGGACGGCCCGTTAGCGGGATCCAGGGGCAGCACGTCCGGCGACAGCGCGGCGGCGCGCGCCGCGGCGGCCGTCAGCCGGCGGCGGTGGTGACGCCGGCACAGCACCTCGTAACCCACCACGGCCTCGGGCTGGTTGACGTCCCCGACGACGACCTGGGCGCCCTCGACGACCATCTGTCCGCCGACCGTACGGGCGTTGTGCGTGGCCCGCGCGCCGCACCAGCACAGGGCCTCCACCTGGAGCACCTCTATCCGGTCGGCGAGTTCCACCAGGCGCTGGGAGCCGGGGAAGAGCCTGGTGCGGAAGTCCGTGGTGATGCCGAAGGCGAAGACGTCGAGTTCGAGGTCGTCGACGATCCGGGCGAGCTGGTCGATCTGCTCGGCGGTGAGGAACTGCGCCTCGTCGGCTATGACGTAGTCGGCCCGGCCGCCCGCCGAGAGGTGCGCGACGATGTGGGCGTAGAAGTCGAAGCCGTCGCCCGCCTCGACGGAGTCGGTGACCAGGCCGAGCCGGGAGGACAGCTTGCCCTCGCCCGCGCGGTCGTTCCGGGTGTAGATCATCCCTTGCAGACCGCGTGCCGAGCGGTTGTGCTCGATCTGAAGAGCGAGGGTGCTCTTTCCGCAGTCCATGGTTCCGGAGAAGAACACCAGCTCGGGCATGGGAAAGCCAATGCCTTTCGTACGTAGGAGGGGGTGGAGGGGGCCGGGCGGGGTCAGGAACGCACTTCGAGGAGCGGGACCAGCTGCTCCACCGGCGTCATGGAACCGTGCAGTCCGACCATCGCGGACTCGTTCGGCTCCGTCTCGGTGGCGACGATGGCGATGTCATCGCGGGCCGCGGCGACCACGTCGCCGATCCGCCCGTGGACCCGGTCGTCCACGCCCTCGCCGGGCGGACCGAACCAGCCGGCCTCGATCGCCTCGTCCCGCCCGGCGACCCACATCTGCTCGCCGAGCACCTCGCGCCAGACGGCCAGCACGTCGGCGGCCGCGCCGGGCACGGCGTAGACGTGACGGGCGCGGGCCTCGCCGCCGAGGAGGGCGACGCCCGCGCGCAGCTCCCAGTCCTCGTCGAAGTCGATGCGCGACTCCGGGTCGAAGGGGATGTCGATCATGCCGTGGTCGGCGGTGACGTACATCGCGGAGCGCGGCGGCAGCTGTTCGGCGAGGCGCTGGGCGAGCCGGTCGACATACATCAACTGACCGCGCCACTCGTCGGAATCGACGCCGAAGCGGTGGCCCTTGCCGTCCACGTCGCTGTAGTAGGTGTAGACCAGCGCGCGGTCCGCGGCGGCGAGCCGGTCGGCGGCGAAGTCCATCCGGTCCTCTCCGGAGAGCCGGCCGTGGAAGGTGCCGCCGCTCAGCGCGATCTTCGTCAGCGGCGTGTGCTGGAAGTCGGGGGCCGAGACCTGGCAGGTGTGGACCCCGGCGGCGTCCGCGAGCTGGAAGACCGTGGGGTAGGGCTGCCAGACGTGCGGGTCGGTCCAGGGGCGCCAGCGGAGCTGGTTCATCAGCTGCCCGGTGGCGGGGTCGGCCACGGTGTAGCCGGGCAGGCCGTGCGCGCCCGGTGGCAGGCCGGTGCCCACCGAGGCGAGGGAGGTCGCGGTGGTGGAGGGGAAGCCGGCGGTCATCGGCTGCCCGGTGCCGTTCATGGACGTGCCCAGCAGGGAGTTCAGGAACGGCGCCTCCGCGGGGTGGGCCCGCAGCAGCTCCCAGCCGAGGCCGTCGACGAGGAAGACGCAGACCCGGTCGGCGGGGGCGAGCTCCAGGCCGGTGCTCAGCCCGGGGACGCCCAGGCCCGTCGCGATCGACGGCAGCAGGTCGGCGAGCGAGCCGGTGCCGTAGCGCGGGAGGGGCGCGGAGCGGGGGTCGAGCGGGACCGGGTCGTGCCAGGACCGGCCCGCGGTGGTCACCTGGGGCATCAGCGGGCGGTCGCCGCGGTCGCCTCGGAGAGCGCCTGGGCGAAGGCGAGGGTCTGCCGGACGGTGTCCGGTCCGTCGCCCGCCTCGCTGACGCGCAGGCTCAGGTCGTCGGCCGTGGAGGAGCCCGTGTAGCCGTGGTCGGCGTCGCAGTTGGGGTCGCCGCAGGCGGCGGGCTCCAGGTCGATCCGGGAGACCGCGCCCCAGCCGATGGTGAGGACGACCTCGCGGGGCAGGGTGCCCGGGGTGTACGCCTCGGGGTTGGCGACGACGCGGCTCAGCACGACGGAGGAGATCCGGCCGATCTTCACGGACTCCGTGGACGTCGTGGCGTAGGGCGAGGGGGACGTGCCGTCGGCGGCCTGCTCGTCGGTGTGGCTGACGATGAAGCGGTTGTCCGTCAGGACCAGGACCGTGACGTGGCGGCGGACCTCGTTGGAGTCGAACGTCGTCTCCTGGTGCACCAGGTACGACACGATCGGCTCCCCGCCCACGGCGGCCTCCACCGCCTCGGCCACCAGGGCCGGGTAGTAGCCGCTGCGCTCGATCGCCGCGCGGAGCCCTTGGGTCGTCGTACCGGTCTTCGCCATACGCCCATCCTACGGGGCGCAGGGGGCCCGCCCGCGCCTGCCTCCGGCGGGAGGCCGACGGTCAGGAGGGCCTTCGGGGCCCCTCGCGCCCGCGGGCGGAAGCGTGGGATCGCCGTCTCCGGGGCGGGCGGCGATCAGGGCCGCGCGCCCTGCGGAGTGCCTGTCGGGCGTCCCGGACGGAGTCCGGGGAAGATGCCGTGGGCGCACCGGACCCGCGCCCCGGCAGCAGTGGACCGCGGGTCCACGCCCGGCAGGAGGCCGGGGCCGGCGATGCGGACACGGCCCGGTGGTCTGCCCGCTCAGACCACCGGCAGGCTGCGCGGGCCCAGGTCCGTACGGGCGGGCGGCGGGGCCAGGCGTATGGACGCGCCCAGGACGTGGACGCCGTGCGGGGCGACGATCACCGGCTCCAGGTCGGCGCCCACGACCTCGGGGTGGTCGTCGACCAGCCGGGAGACCCGCAGCAGCAGCTCCTCCAGGGCCCGGGTGTCCACCGGGGTCGTGCCCCGCCAGCCGAAGAGCAGCGGGGCGGTCCGGATCGAGCGGATCTGCTCGGCGGCGTCGCGGTCGGTGACGGGGACCAGCCGGTGCGCGGTGTCGCCGAGCAGCAGGGAGGGCGCGCCGGCCAGGCCGAAGGAGAGCACGGCGCCCGCCGCGGGGTCGATGGCGGCCCGCACCACGGTGTCGACGCCGCGGGGGGCCATCGACTGGACCACGAAACGGGTCTCCTCGGGCTTGCCGAGCAGCTCGGTCAACTCGCCGTAGGCGCGGAGCAGTTCCGCCTCGCCGCCCAGGTCGAGCCGGACGCCGCCGAGGTCGGCGCGGTGGCGCAGGTGCGGGGCGGTGGGCTTGAGGGCGATGGGGAAGCCGAGCCGGTGCGCGGCCCGGACGGCGCTCTCGGGGTCGGGGGCGGGCAGCGCGGGCAGCACGGCGATGCCGTAGCGCGCGAGCAGGCGCTGGGTGTCGGCGGCGGAGAGGGTGACGGCTCGCGGGCCGGTGAGCGGAGCGGGGGTCGCGCCGTGGGCGGCCAGCAGCACGTCGATGTCGGCGGCGGCCCCCGCCTCGTCGATGTCCTCGTACTCGGGCACCCGGCCGGGCTCGGCCGCCTGCCGCCGCCACCGGGCGTAGCGCGCCGCCTCGGCCAGCGCCCGCACGGCCCGCTCGGCGGCGGGGTAGGCCGGTATCCGCACGGCGGACGGCCGGCAGGCCGGGCCGCCGACGGGATCGGCGGGATCGGCGGCAGGCGTGCTCCCGGCCGCGGGCGGCCGCTCCTCCGCCGCGAGCGCCTCCGCCAGGCCCGGGATCTCCAGGTGGACGACGGTGACGGGCTTCGTGGACGCGGACGCGGCCACCGCCTGGCGGAGCGCGGCGGCGAGGTCCGCGGCGGAGGCGTCGCCGACCCAGGGGATCGCGGTGACGACCGCGGCGTCGCACTCCTCGTCGGCCAGGGCGTCCAGGAGCGCGGCCCGGAAGTCGGCCGGTTCGGCGGCGGTGGTGAGGTCGTACGGAGGCTGCGGGCGCAGGCCGTCGGTGAGGCAGGCGTCGTAGGTGAGCAGGGCGAGGGACTCGGAGTTGCCGAGGATGGCGACGCGGGGACCGGCGGGCAGCGGCTGGGAGGCCAGGAGGAGACCGGCGTCGGCCAGTTCGGTGACCGTGTCGACGCGGATGACGCCGGCCTGCCGCAGCAGGTCGGAGACGGTGGCGTCGGGGATGCGGGTGGTGGGCACGGCGTGGCCGGTGGGGGCGGCGCCGCCGTGGCGGGCGCCCTTGACGACGACGACCGGCTTGAGGGCGGCGGTGCGCCGGGCGAGCCGGGTGAATTTCCGGGGGTTGCCGATCGACTCCAGATACATGAGGACGACGTCGGTGTCGGGGTCGTCGTGCCAGTACTGGAGGAAGTCGTTGCCGGAGACATCGGCGCGATTGCCCGCGGAGACGAAGGTGGAGATGCCCACCAGCCCGGCGGCACGGCGGTGCAGCCCGGAGAGCAGGGCGATGCCGATGGCCCCGGACTGGCTGAACAGGCCCAGCCGCCCCGCGCTGGGCAGCTCGGGCGCGAGGGAGGCGTTGAGGCGGACCCCGGGCGCGGTGTTTATCAGGCCGAACGCGTTGGGCCCGATGATGCGCATGCCGTACGAGCGGGCCTGGCGGACCAGCTCGCGCTGCCGGTCGCGGCCGTCGGCGCCGCTCTCGGCGTAGCCCGCGGCGAGGACGACGAGGCCCTGCACGCCGTGCTCACCGCACTCGGCGACGACGGAGGGCACCTGCTCGGCGGGCACGGCGACGACCGCGAGGTCGACGGGCTCGTCGATGCCGAGGACCGAGCGGTGGGCGGGCACCCCCTCGGGCTGGAGCCGCGAAAGCCCCTCGGGGAAGGCCCGGTTGACCGCGTGCACCCGGCCCGTGAAGCCGCCGGCGAGCAGATTGCGCAGCACGGTGCGGCCCATGCCGCCGGGCTCGCGGCCGGTGCCGATGACGGCGACGGAGCCGGGGGCGATGAGGCGGTGCACGGAGCGGGCCTCGGCGCGCTGCTCGCGGGCGCGCTGGACGGCGAGGGAGCGGTCGGTGGGCTCCAGGTCGAGCTCCAGGCGGACGACGCCGTCCTCGAAGCTGCGCTTCTGCGTATAGCCCGCGTCCGTGAACACCTTGATCATCTTGGTGTTGGCGGGCAGCACCTCGGCGGCGAAGCGGCGGATGGAGCGCTCGCGGGCGACGGCGGCGATGTGCTCCAGCAGGGCGGAGGCCACGCCGCGGCCCTGGTGGGCGTCCTGGACGAGGAAGGCGACCTCCGCCTCGTCGGCCGGGCCGGAGGACGGCAGGCCGCGGGGGCCTATGCGGTCGTAACGGACGGTGGCGATGAACTCGCCGCCGACGGTGGCGGCGAGGCCCACCCGGTCGACGTAGTCGTGATGGGTGAAGCGGTGCACGTCACGGTCGGAGAGGCGGGGGTAGGGGGCGAAGAAGCGGTAGTACTTCGACTCGTCCGAGACCTGTTCGTAGAAGCTGACCAGGCGCTGCGCGTCGTCCGGGGTGATGGGGCGGATCTGTGCGGTGCCGCCGTCGCGCAGCACCACATCGGCTTCCCAGTGGGTCGGGTAGGCATGCTCGGACGGCGTCTGCATGCAGCCAGCGTAAGGCCGCCCACCGACAACGGGTCCGGCTCGCGCCGGTGGGCCGGACCGGGGAGGGTGGGGGCAGCCGGAGCACCGCGGACCCCGTGAGACACTGGTCTAGACAACCAATAGCGACTTGAAGGGCAACACCATGGCTGAGCGCCGCGTCAATGTCGGCTGGGCCGAGGGCCTGCACGCTCGTCCCGCGTCGATCTTCGTCCGTGCGGCGACGGCCGCGGGCGTCCCGATGACGATCGCCAAGGCCGACGGCAACGCCGTCAACGCCGCGTCCATGCTGGCCGTGCTGGGCCTGGGCGCCCAGGGTGGCGAGGAGATCGTCCTGGCCTCGGACGCCGAGGGTGCCGAGGCGGCGCTCGACCGTCTGGCGAAGCTGGTCGCCGAGGGGCTCGAGGAGCTCCCGGAGACCGTCTGATTCACGGTCAATCGCGCGCGGCGGGGCCGCGGCGGCCGATGGAGGCCGCCGCGGCCCCGTTGTCCGTTTTCCCGGGCCGTCCGCATTCCGCCGGGCCACCCGGGCCGGGTTTCGCGCCGTGCGCGCCCCGCGCGAATTCCTCCCAGGGACAAGGCGGCAACGGACCGCGGATAACCGCCTGTTGTCAGGACGGGGCGGCCGCCGTGCGCACCGATTGTTTCGGATTCCGCGCCCGGACCTGACGGACGGGCCTGCGCAGCCGGTATTCACCCGGCGCGCGGTCGGCGCGCGTCGCGGCGAGCGCCCGCGCGCGCTCCGCGTCGCCCCGGGCGATCGCGTCGACGAGGGCGCCGTGCGCCTCCCAGGTGCGCACCGGCCGCAGGGGCGGCTCGGCCACGTACACCCAGGCGATCTTGAGCCGCAGCTGGGTGAGCAGGGCGGCGAGGCTGGGGCTGCCGGTGGCCTGGGCGAGGGTCTCGTCGAACCAGTCGTCCAGGGGCCGCAGTTCGCCGGTCCGGCCGGCCCGCGCCCGCTCCAGACCGAGCCTGACCAGCCCACGGAGCACCTTGAGGTGCGCCTCGGTGCGGCGCTGCGCGGCGCGCGCGGCGCCCAGGGGCTCCAGCAGGGCCCGGACGTCGAGCAGGTCGGCGGCCTCGTGCTCGGTGGGTTCGGCGACGCAGGCGCCCGCGTGGCGGCGGGTGGTCACGAAGCCTTCGGAGGCGAGGGTGCGCAGGGCCTCGCGCACGGGCACGCGGGAGACGCCGTAGCGGCGGGCGAGCAGTTCCTCGATGAGCCTGCTGCCGGGCGGGAAGGAGCCGGAGACGATGTCGTCGCGGATCGCGGTGCACACGGCCTGCGTGGGAATTCCGCGGCTGTCCGGCGCTGGGTTGTCATAGCCGTTCACGTACGGCCCCGCATGGGTGAACCTCCGCATTGACCCCCGCGAAACGCGGCCGATTGACGCCTGTCGGGCGACTCTATTGCAGGGGCCGGGAATTTCCGATGGCGCCGGTGAAGTCAGCGATATGTTTTGGCCAACACGAAGGCCCCGGTCGGTGAACCGGGGCCTGGTGACGGGAAACTCCGCGATACGGCTGTGAGAGCCGGGGCGCGCGGTGCGTCAGACGTTGACGCCGTGCGAGCGAAGGTACTCGACCGGGTCGATGTCGGAGCCGTAGGTGGGCGCAGTGCGGGCCTCGAAGTGCAGGTGCGGGCCGGTGACGTTGCCGGTGGCGCCGGAGAGGCCGATCTGCTGGCCGGGGGTGACCGTCTGGCCGACGCTGACGTCGATGGACGACAGGTGGCCGTACTGCGTGTAGGTGCCGTCGTTGTGCTGGATGACGACGTTGTTGCCGTACGCGCCGCCCCAGCCCGCCTCGACGATGGTGCCGGCGCCCACGGCGTGCACCGAGGTGCCCGACTCGGCGTGGAAGTCGACACCGGTGTGGCTGCCGGAGGACCACAGGCCGCTGGACGCCTTGTAGGCGGTGGAGACGTAGGAGCCGTCGATGGGCGCCACGAAGGTGTTGAGGCGCTTGCGCTCCTCGTCGCGGGCGATGCGCTCCTTCTCGGCGCGCTCGGCGTCCGCCTTGCGCTTGGCCTCGTCGGCCTTCTGCTTGACCTCGGCGGCCTGCTTCTTGGCGGCGGCCTCGGCCTGGAGGCGGGCGGCGGTCTCGTCCGCGGCGCTGCGCTGGATCTCGGCCTGCTCGCCGACGCGGTCGGCCGTGTCGTCACCGATGACGATGGCCTGCGTCAGGCCGGTGTCCTCGACGCGCGGGGCGTCGTCGGTGGCGGCGAGCGCCGGCGCGGCGAAGCCCGCCATGACACCGGTGGCCGCGAGGGTGGCTATGCCCGCCGCGTTCGCCCCGGCGCGGACGGCGCGGCTCGGACGGCGGTGCTTACCGGTGGGACGAGTGAACGCCATGGGTACGGCTGATCCTTTCCTTCCTTCTCGCCTACCGGGTTAGCTGACGGGTTCGGAGCAGGAAGGTCTCCTACGGATCCCTCCGGAGAGGGGCCCGATTCACCCCAGGGACATGTGGGTCCCCGGCTCCCCTGGCTCGCGCCGTACGGGGACTCGGCGATGACTGTCCGGGGCCGCGGATGCGACTCACATCTGACGGGCAGCCGCCCTGACGCTAGACGCCGCTACTTTCGAACGGCAAACAGAAGCCGGGATTTGTGGCGTACGACACAGCGGAGATGTGCAACCAGTCCACTAAATCGGGCATAAGGGAGGCGCGCCGGGCCCATCGGCCCCGCGCGCCTCCCGAGTGGCTGATGTCACTCGGCGTCAGACATCAGCCGTCGGACGCGACTCGGGTGTGAGTCACCGTCAGGCGTCAGCCGCTGACGACGGTGACCTCGCCGATCCCGAGCGCCTTGACGGGCTCCTCGATCTCCGCGGCGTCACCGACGAGGACGGTCACGAGCCGGTCGACCGGGAAGGCGTTGACGACGGCGGCCGTCGCCTCCACCGTGCCGGTCTGCGCGAGGCGCTCGTAGAGCCGCGCCTGGAAGTCGTCCGGCAGATACTGCTCGACCTGGTCGGCGAGCGTGCCCGCGACGGCCGCGGCGGTCTCGTACTTCAGCGGCGCGACACCGACGAGGTTCTGCACGGCGGTGTCCCGCTCGGCGTCCGTCAGGCCCTCGGCGGCGAGGGTGCGCAGCACCGTCCACAGGTCTTCCAGGGCGGGGCCGGTGGAGGCGGTGTCGACCGAGCCGCTGATGGCGAGCATGGCCGCGCCGGTGCCCTCCGGGGAGGAGCGCAGCACCTGGCCGAAGGCCCGTACGCCGTAGGTGTAGCCCTTCTCCTCGCGCAGGACGCGGTCCAGGCGGGAGGTGAGGGTGCCGCCCAGGCAGTACGTGCCGAGCACCTGGGCGGGCCAGACGCGGTCGTGCCGGTCGGCGCCGATCCGGCCGATCAGCAGTTGCGTCTGGACGGCGCCGGGGCGGTCCACGATGACCACGCGGCCGGTGTCGTCGGCGGTGATCGGCGGCACCGGCCGGGGCTCGGCGGCGGAGCCCGTCCAGGCGCCGAGGGAGTCGCCGAGCGCCTCCTCCAGGTCGATGCCGGTGAAGTCGCCGACGACCACGGCGGTCGTGGTGGCGGGCCGGACGTGCGCCTCGTAGAAGGCGCGCACGGCGGCGGCGTCGACGCGCTCGACGGTCTCCTCGGTGCCCTGGCGGGGGCGCGACATGCGCGCGTCGGCCGGGAAGAGGTGCTTCGAGAGCGCCATGGCGGCGCGGCGGGAGGGGTTGGCCAGCTCGTGCGGGATCTCGTCCAGGCGGTTGCGGACGAGCCGCTCGATCTCGCTGTCGGGGAACGCGGGGGCGCGCAGGGCGTCCGCGAGCAGGGCGAGGGCCTTGGCGAGCCGGGAGGCGGGCACCTCCAGGGAGACCCGGACGCCGGGGTGGTCGGCGTGCGCGTCGAGGGTGGCGCCGCAGCGCTCCAGCTCGGCGGTGAACTCCTCGGCGGTGTGCTTGTCGGTGCCCTCCGACAGGGCGCGGGCCATGATGGTGGCGACCCCGTCGAGGCCCTCCGGCTCGGCGTCCAGCGGCGCCAGGAGGTTGACCTCGACGGCCACGATCTGCTGGCCGGGGCGGTGGCAGCGCAGCACGGTCAGGCCGTTGGGCAGGGTGCCGCGCTCGGGGGCCGGGAAGGCCCAGGGGGTCGCCTCGCCGGCCCGCGGGCGCGGGTGGAAGGTCATCGAAGATCCTGCGGTTCCGGTGGCCACGGCGTCACTCACTGGGCCGTCTCCTCGTCGTTCAGGTCGTGCTCGGCGTGCTCTTCGGCGGGGGCGGTGGGCTCGTAGACCAGCACCGCGCGGTTGTCCGGGTGGAGCCTGGCCTTGGCGGCCCGCTGCACCTCCTCCGGGGTGATGTCGAGGGCGCGCTCCACGGCGGTGAGGGCGAGCTGGGGGTCGCCGAACAGCACGGCGAAGCGGCACAGTTCGTCGGCGCGGCCGCTGACCGTGGCGAGCCGGTCCAGCCACTCGCGCTCCAGCTGCGCCTGGGCGCGCTCCATCTCCTCCGGGGTCGGGCCCTCGGCGGCGAAGCGGGCCAGCTCGTCGTCGACGGCGGCCTCGATGTCGCTCACCTCGACGCCGCCGGACGCCTTGACGTCCAGCCAGCCGAGCGAGGGCGCGCCCGCCAGGCGCAGCATCCCGAAACCGACGGCCACGGCGCTGCGGTCGCGGCGGACCAGGCGGTTGTAGAGCCGGGAGGACTCGCCGCTGCCGAGGACGGTCAGGGCGAGGTCGGCGGCGTCGGCGTCGCGGGTGCCGTCGTGCGGGAGGCGGTAGGCGGCCATCAGGGCGCGCGCCGGCACCTCCTCGCGCACGACCTCGCGCAGTTCCTCGCCGATGGTGTCGGGGAGGGAGCCGTCGCGCGGCGGCTGCTTGGCGTCGTGCGCGGGGATGGAGCCGAAGTACTTCTCGATCCAGGCGAGGGTGCGCTCCGGGTCGATGTCACCGACGACGGACAGGACGGCGTTGCCCGGCGCGTAGTAGGTGCGGAAGAAGGCGCGCGCGTCCTCCAGGGACGCGGCGTCCAGGTCGGCCATGGAGCCGATCGGGGTGTGGTGGTACGGGTGGCCGTCGGGGAAGGCCATGGCCGTCAGCTTCTCGAAGGCGGTGCCGTAGGGGACGTTGTCGTACCGCTGGCGGCGCTCGTTCTTGACGACGTCGCGCTGGTTCTCCATGGACTCGTCGTCGAGCGCGGTGAGCAGCGAGCCCATGCGGTCGGCTTCCAGCCACAGGGCCAGCTCCAGCTCGTGGGCCGGCATGGTCTCGAAATAGTTGGTCCGCTCGAAGCTGGTGGTGCCGTTGAGCGAACCGCCCGCGCCCTGCACCAGCTCGAAGTGGCCGTTGCCCTTGACCTGGGCCGAGCCCTGGAACATAAGGTGCTCGAAGAGATGGGCGAGGCCGGTGCGGCCCTTGACCTCGTGGCGCGAGCCGACGTCGTACCAGAGGCAGACGGCGGCGACCGGGGTCAGGTGGTCTTCGGAGAGCACCACCCGCAGGCCATTGGCCAGGCGGTGCTCGGTCGCTGTCAGGCCGCTGGAACCGGCCTGTTGCGTGGCCGTGTGACCCATGGGCATGTACGTCCCTTCGATCGCGTGGAATCCCGCGTGGAGGCTCGCGATGGTTCGCGACGACTCGCGTGATGAACAGTCCTGTCACTGTATGCAAGCGTGCTGACATCTGGCGAAGTTCCCGGTGCGGTGCGCTCTTACGGACGGGTCGGTTGTCGGCGTTGTCAGTGGGGCGGTCCACAATGGTCGGCGTCAGCATCCCGCCTCGACAATCGATCGAAGGAGCAGCAGCCGCGATGGCCCGCCGCAGCACGAAGACCCCGCCGCCGGACGACTTCGAGGAGCGCGTCCTCGACATCGACGTCGTCGACGAGATGCAGGGCTCCTTCCTCGAGTACGCCTACTCGGTCATCTACTCGCGCGCCCTGCCCGACGCCCGGGACGGCCTCAAGCCGGTCCAGCGCCGCATCCTCTTCCAGATGAACGACATGGGCCTGCGCCCGGAGCGTTCGTATGTGAAGTGCGCGCGCGTCGTCGGCGAGGTGATGGGCAAGCTCCACCCGCACGGGGACGCGTCCATCTACGACGCCCTGGTGCGCATGGCGCAGCCCTTCTCCATGCGCGTGCCGCTGGTCGACGGCCACGGCAACTTCGGTTCGCTGGGCAATGACGACCCGCCCGCCGCGATGCGTTACACCGAGGCGCGGATGGCGGCGACCACGTCGCTGATGACGGAGTCGATCGACGAGGACACCGTCGACTTCACGCCGAACTACGACGGCAGTGAGCGGGAGCCGGTCGCGCTCCCCGCCGCCTATCCGAACCTGCTGGTCAACGGCGCCTCCGGGATCGCCGTCGGTATGGCGACGAACATGCCGCCGCACAACCTCGGCGAGGTCGTGGCCGCCGCCCGGCACCTGATCAAGCACCCGGGCGCCGACCTGGACACCCTGATGCGGTTCGTGCCCGGCCCGGATCTGCCCACGGGCGGCCGGATCGTGGGCCTGGGCGGCATCCGTGACGCGTACGAGACGGGCCGGGGCACCTTCAAGATCCGCGCCACCGTCGCCGTGGAGAACGTGACGGCCCGTCGCAAGGGCCTGGTCGTCACCGAGCTGCCCTACACGGTCGGCCCGGAGAAGGTGATCTCCAAGATCAAGGACCTGGTCGGCGCCAAGAAGATCCAGGGCATCGCCGACGTCAAGGACCTCACCGACCGCTCCCACGGCCTGCGTCTCGTCATCGAGATCAAGAACGGCTTCAACCCCGAGGCCGTGCTGGAGCAGCTCTACAAGCTGACGCCGATGGAGGAGTCCTTCGGCATCAACAACGTCGCGCTGGTGGACGGGCAGCCCCTGACGCTGGGTCTGAAGGAGCTGCTGGAGGTCTATGTCGACCACCGCTTCGAGGTGGTGCGGCGGCGCAGCGAGTTCCGGCGCACCAAGCGGCGGGACCGGCTGCACCTGGTCGAGGGCCTGCTGGTGGCGCTGCTCGACATCGACGAGGTCATCAGGATCATTCGATCGAGTGATAACGCCGCGCAGGCCAAGGAGGGCCTGATCGCGCGCTTCTCGCTCTCCGAGATCCAGACGCAGTACATCCTCGACACCCCGCTGCGCCGTCTGACGAAGTTCGACCGGGTCGAGCTGGAGTCGGAGCGCGACCGGCTCAACGACGAGATCGCGAAGCTGACCACGATCCTGGAGTCCGACGCGGAGCTGCGCAAGCTGGTCTCCGGTGAACTGGCCGACGTGGCGAAGAAGTTCGGCACCGACCGGCGCACGGTCCTGCTGCAGTCGGCGGGCTCCCCCGCGTCGGCCGTGCCGCTGGAGGTCGCGGACGACCCGTGCCGGGTGCTGCTGTCGTCCACCGGGCTGCTGGCCCGCACGGCGGGCGGCGAGCCGTTCCCGGACGACGGTGAGCGGGGCGCGAAGCGCGTCAAGCACGACGTGATCGTCTCGGCGGTCCCGGCGACGGCCCGCGCCGACGTCGGCGTGGTGACCTCGGCGGGCCGGCTGCTGCGCATGCCGGTGATCGACCTGCCGCAGCTGCCGGAGACGGCGGCCGCGCCCAGCCTGGCGGGCGGGGCGCCGGTGTCGGAGTTCCTGACCCTGGATGATGACGAGCGGGTGGTGTGTCTGACCACCCTGGACGAGTCCTCGCCGGGTCTCGCGATCGGCACGGAGCAGGGTGTCGTCAAGCGCGTGGTCCCCGACTATCCGGCCAACAAGGAGGAGCTGGAGGTCATCTCCCTCAAGGACGGTGACCGCATCGTCGGCGCGGTCGAGCTCCGGACGGGCGAGGAGGATCTGGTCTTCATCACGGACGACGCTCAGCTGCTGCGCTATCCGGCGGGGCAGGTCCGTCCGCAGGGCCGTCCGGCGGGCGGCATGGCGGGCGTCAAGTTGTCGTCGGGGGCGAAGGTGATCTCGTTCACCGCTATCGACCCGGCGGCGGACGCCGTGGTGTTCACGGTGGCCGGCGCGGCGGGCACGCTGCTGGGCGCCTCGGAGACGTCGGCGAAGCTGACGCCGTTCGATCAGTATCCGCGCAAGGGGCGGGCGACGGGCGGCGTGCGCTGCCAGCGCTTCCTCAAGGGCGAGGACTGCCTCGTCATGGCGTGGGCGGGCGCGTCCCCGGCGCGCGCGGCCACGTCCAACGGCACCCCGGCCGACCTGCCCGAGGTGGACCCCCGGCGCGACGGCTCGGGCACGCCGCTGACGAAGTCGGTGGCGGCGGTGGCGGGCCCGGTGTAGGGCTCCTGTGACGCAGGCGCCGTGCGGCCGGTTCTTCCGGCCGCACGGCGCCCGTACGCCGGCTGTCAGCCCTGGGCGTAGCGCAGCACGCCCCACATCGTGTTCTCGTCCGCGTCGCCCGTCTCCAGCCGCCGGCAGCTCTCCAGACCGGTCCGCAGGGCGGGCGCGTCGATGCCCGTGCCGATCAGCACCAGTTGGGTGACCCGCTCCTCGGCCCGGCCCCACGGGGCGGCGTAGAAGCGCAGGAAGTCGCCCACCGCGTGCACCGCGTACCGCACGCCCCGGTGGCCTTGTGCCCCGAAGTGGACGAAGCCCTTGACGCGGTACAGGCCCTCCGGCCGGTTGTCGAGGAAGTCCATCAGCCTGCGCGGGTCCATCGGTTCCGCGGAAGTGAAGGAGACGCTGTCGTACGCGGCGTGCAGATGGCCGTGGCCGGGGCTGCCCCCCGCGCAGTCCCCGCCGCAGCAGTGCTCGCCTCCTTCTTCCAGGTCCCGCACGAGATCCTCGAAGGACAGCTGGCGTATCGCGCCCGGCTCTTCCCGCTCCCGCGCCTTGCGGTCGAAGAGCAGCTCCGGGTCGACCCGCCCGTGAGCCGACTCCAGGACGGGCGTGCCGGGGCCGAGCCGGGCCAGCTCGTCGAGGACGGCCCGGCGCTCCTCCTCCCCCGCGCGGTCCGTCTTGTTGAGGACGATGAGATCGGCGATGGCCAGATGGCGGTCGATCTCGGGGTGCCGGGCGCGGGTGCGGGCGAACTCCGCGGCGTCCACGACCTCGACCAGGCCGCCGTAGACGATGCTCGCGTTGTCGCTGGCGAGGATCATGCGGATGAGCTCTTGCGGTTCGGCCAGTCCGCTGGCCTCGATGACGATGACGTCGATCCGGGCGGCCGGGCGGGCGAGCTTGTCGAGGAAGCCGTCGAGCTCGCTGGTGTCGACGGCGCAGCACAGGCATCCGTTGCCCAGGGAGACCATGGAGTCGACCTGCCCGGCGACGCTCATCGCGTCGATCTCGATGCTGCCGAAGTCGTTGACGACCACGCCGATCCGGCTGCCCCCGCTGTGCTTCAGCAGGTGGTTGAGCAAGGTGGTCTTGCCTGATCCGAGGAAGCCCGCCAGCACGATGACCGGGATCTGTCGTTTCGCCAAGAGGCAGCCTCCGTCACATGTCGGGCGCAGCCGGGACCGGCTGCGGCGGGGGCGGGCCGACATAGCGGGCCGCCGGGCGGATGATCTTCGTGTCCTCCGCCTGTTCCAGGATATTGGCGCTCCAGCCGACCACGCGGGCCGCGCAGAACGTGGGCGTGAACATCTCCCGCGGCAGCCCGCAGAGCTCCATGACGACGCCCGCGTAGAACTCCACGTTGGTGTGCAGCTCGCGCCCCGGCTTGAGCTCGGCGAGGATCGCCTCGACCTTCCCCTCGACCTCGACGGCGAGGTCGACCAGGGGGCCGCCGAAGTCCTGCGCGATGGAGCGCAGCATCACGGAGCGCGGGTCCTCGGTGCGGTAGACGGGGTGTCCGAAGCCCATGATGCGCTCGCCCGCCAGGACGCGTTCGCGGATCCAGGGGTCGATGCGGTCCGGGGTGCCGATGGCGTCGAGGGTGTCCAGGGCCCGGCTGGGCGCGCCGCCGTGGAGCGGCCCGGACAGGGCGCCGACGGCGCCGCCCAGGCAGGCGACGAGGTCCGCGCCGGTGGAGGCGATGACGCGGGCGGTGAACGTCGAGGCGTTGAAGCCGTGGTCGACGGTGGAGATGAGATACCGCTCGATCGCGCGGGCCCGGCGGGGGTCGGGCTCGCGCCCGTCCAGCATGTAGAGGTAGTTGGCGGCGTAGGGCAGGTCCTCGCGCGGCTCGACGGGCTCCAGTCCTCGCCCGAGCCGGTGCAGCGCGGTGAGCAGGGTGGGGACGGCGGCGCAGGCGGCGAGGGCGTCGGCCTCGCGCCGGGCCGCGGTGATGTCGTACAGCGGGCGGAGGCCGGCCGAGGCGCCGAGCAGCGAGAGCGCGGTGCGCAGCCCGGCGAGCGGGCCGGACGGCGCGCAGGAGCGGGCGATGGCGGGCAGGGCGTCGCGTACGTCGGCGGGGAGCCGGCGCAGGGCGGCGGTCTCGGCGGCGAACGCGGCCCGCTGCGCCGCGTCGGGGAGGTGGCCTCGGAACATCAGGTGCCAGACGTCCTCGAAGGAGCGGCTCCCGGCGAGCTCGACGGCGGAGAACTGGCGGTAGTGGTAGAAGCCTTCGCCACCGCGGACGTCGCCCAGGGCGGTGTCGGTGACGACGACGCCCGCGAGTCCGCGCGGTACCTCGGTGATCGGCATGGGGGTGCTCCTCGATCCCTCTGAGTGGTGCTCCTCGAATCTTGATAAGACTGTCCATCCTTGATTCCACAGCTGTCAACGTTGATTGAATCAATATGTACAGGCCGGTTACGGTGTGCCCATGGCGGATCATGTGACGGTCGACGCGACGGCGGGCGACGACGACAGAGGACGGCTGACCACCCGCGAGGTCGCCGAGCGGCTGGGCGTCAAACCCGAGACGGTCTACGCGTATGTCAGCCGCGGCCAGCTCTCCAGCCGCCGTGGCCCCGGCGGCCGGGGCAGCACCTTCGACGCGCGGGAGGTCGACGCGCTCGCCCGGCGCGGCAGGCGCGAGCCGGCGTTCGGCGGCGAGACGGCGATCCGTACGGGCATCACGCTCATCGAGAAGGACCGGTATTTCTACCGCGGCGTCGACGCGACCGCGCTCGCCGAGCGCCACGCCTACGAGGAAGTGGCCGACTGGCTGTGGACCGGCGAGCTGCGCCCCGGCATCCGCTTCGCCGCACCGGAGGAGACGCTGGCCGCCGCGCACCGCGCCGTGGGCGCGCTGGCGGCCCACAGCGGGCCCACCGACCGGCTGCGGGTGGCCGCGATCGCGGCGGCGGCCGCGGACCCGCTGCGCTTCGACCTCTCCCCGCGTGCCGTGCTCGGCACGGCACGCGGCCTGATCCCGACCCTGGTCGACGCCCTGCCGCCCGCCGGTGAGACGGCGGGCACCGGCGACCGGATCGCGCCGCGCCTGTGGTCGCGGCTGACCTCGCACACCCCGGACGAGGCGTCGCTGCGCGTCCTGGAGACCGCCCTCGTCCTGCTGATCGACCACGACCTCGCCGCCTCCACCCTCGCGGTCCGGGTCGCGGCGTCCGCGCGCTCCCATCCGTACGCCGTGGTCTCGGCGGGGCTCGGCGTGCTGGAGGGGCCGCTGCACGGTGCGGCGAGCGGGCTGGCCCACCGGATGCTGACGGAGGTGCTGGAGCGCGGCAGCGCGGCAGCGGTGGTGGCCGACCACCTGCGGGACGGCAGGCGCGTACCGGGACTCGGCCACCGCCTCTACCCCGGCGCGGACCCGAGGGCGGCCGCGCTCTTCACGCGGCTGGAAGCCGTGCCCGCGGCCGGAGCGGCCCTGGCGGCGGCCCGCGAGGTCGAGGCCACGACGGCGCGCCACGTGCCCCTGCACGCGAACGTGGACCTCGCGCTGGCGGTCCTCTCGGTGTCCTCCGGCATGCCGCCCGAGGCGGGCGAGACCGTCTTCGCGGTCGCGCGCACGGCGGGCTGGATCGCGCACGCCCTGGAGGAGTACGCCGAGCGGCCCATGCGGCTGCGCCCCACGGGTCACTACTGCGGCCCGCGGCCACCGCGGCCCTTGCCCTGACGGGCCGAGCGGGAAGCCGGGACAGGGCCGGGCGGGGGCTCCGGAACACCCGTACGACCCACACACTCCCCCAAAGGCAGGTTAGGCTTGCCTTCGTGAGTACGTGCGCGACCGCCTCCCGTCAACTCTCCGAGCCGCTGGCCGGCACCGCCGCCACCGCCCGGACCTGGCTGCTGCTCGAACAGCCCGGCCCCTGGGGTGCGAACGCGCTCGCCACCAGCCACCTCGACCCCGCCGTCGGCCGCGCGCTGGAAGCGGCCGCGGCGGGCACCGGCGTACGGATCGCCCTCATCCGGCGCCCCGGCCGCCACGCCGACTGCCACCGGCCCACCACACAGCGGGTGTTCGTCGCCCACACCGCGCCCGGCCGATCCTGGATCCGCGCCACCGACCTGACCGACCCGGCCGCGCTGACGGCGCTGGACCTCGCGGCGCTCGGCGCGGGCGAGCACGGCGGGCTGTGGGAGCCGTACGCCGGGGACCCGCTGGTGTTCGTGTGCACCAACGGCAAGCGCGACCGCTGCTGCGCCCTGCTCGGCAGGCCGCTCGCCGCCGAACTGGTCAGCACGGGCGGCATCGAGACCTGGGAGGTCACCCACATCGGTGGCCACCGCTTCGCGCCGACGCTCTTCGTCCTCCCCTACGGCTACGCCTACGGTCGGGTCACCGCGCACGGCGTCAAGGACGTGCTCGAAGCGGTGCGCGACGGCCGGATCGTGACCGAGGGGTGCCGCGGCCGCTCCGCGTGGGAACGCCCCGCCCAGGCCGCCGAGCTGGCCGTCCGCGAACTCACCGGCGAGGAGGGCGCGGACGCCCTGGACGTCTCCGGCACCGAATCCCTCGACGGCCCGGCCGCGCACTGGTCCGTGACCGTCACCCACGCCGACGGCCGGTCCTGGCGGGTGCTCGTCGGGCAGGGTTCCGCCGAGCCGCCCCGCCCGGAGAGCTGCGGCCGGGCGCTCGGCACCCCGGCCCGGATGGACGTCGTGGCGGTCACCCGGCTTTCCTGACGAACTCCGTCGTGTAGGTCTTCTCCAGGTCGATGCCGGCGTCGCGGACCGTGGGGTTGAACGCCTTGAGCACGTCGTGCACGGTCTTCGGCCCGTCGTCGGGCATCACACCGTCCCGGGTGAACATGGGCAGCGTGTCCTTGACGGCCCGGACGTAGAGGTCCTTGCCGCCCTTGGCGTAGTCGGCGGGCATCTTGGCGGCGATCTCCTCGGGGCTGTGCGAGGCCATCCACGCCAGGGTCTTCACGAAGGCGTTGGCGAGCTTCTGCGTGGTCTCCTTGTGGCCGTCGGCCCACGAGGTGTTCATGTAGAGGCTCGACGCGGGGTAGAGCCCGCCGAGCGCGGCCCGGGAGCCCTCGGGCGTCCGCAGGTCGACGAGCACCTTGCCGATGCCCTGGGCGAGGACCTGGGCCACGGTCGGGTCGGTGGTCATGCCACCGTCGACGGAGCCCTGCCGGAGCGCGGAGACGAAGGTCTGGCCCGCGCCGACGGCGACCGGGGTGACATCGCTGACCTTCACACCGTTGCGTACGGCCAGATACTTCGTCAGGAAGTCGGTGGAGGAGCCGAGTCCGGTCACACCCAGCTTCTTCCCCTTGAAGTCCGCGGGTGACGTGAGATCGCCCTCCGCCTTCTTGGAGACGATCTCCACCTCGCCCGGCGTGCGGGCGAGCTGGACCACCGACTCCACCCGCTTCCCCTTCGCCTGGAGGTCGAGGGTGTGGTCGTAGAAGCCGACGACGCCCTGCACTTCGCCGGCGACCAGGGCCGTGGTGGCCTGCACTCCGGCCGGTTCGGTGAGGAGCTGGACGTCGACGCCCTGCTCCCGGAAGAAGCCGAGCCGCTGGGTGAGCACCGCGGGCAGATAGATGACCTTGTCGAGACCGCCGACCATGATCTTCACGGTCTTCCCCGAGGATGTGCCGGAGGACTTGCCGCCCCCGGAGCCGGCGCCGTTTCCGGACACCTCGTCGGCGCATCCGGCGAGGAGGGTCACGAGGGCCACGGCGACGGCCGCGAAGCGGAGGCGGGGGCTGCTGGTTGTACGCATGGCTGGTGTCCTACCTTTCAGGTGTGGGTCTGACTCTGGTCATTCGTAAGATCGGAGGGCCCAGGGGCTCTGGGTATGGCTGGCATGGCGGAGACCGTTCGA
>NZ_JBIAWF010000011.1:0-232813 GCF_042895325.1 Streptomyces sp. NPDC001407 | reverse complement strand
GCGCATTTTTTTTCCGCCGGTGGGGGGCACCTGGGGGGGCACCCCGGGAGGGTGTGGGGGGGTGGTTGGGGGGGGTGTTTGAGGACACCGCGCGGCGCGGGGTCGGGGGGTGGGGGGGGTGGCCCCCCGCTTCGGGAAGGGGCGGGGTGGGGAACAAAGCGCCGCAAGCGGCACCCCCCCCCCACCCAGCCCCGGACTACTTCGCCGGCACCGGCGCCAGCCTGTCCTCGAAGCCCGGGTTCGCGTCGAGCCAGCGGCGAGCGGACTCCTTCTCGTGGCCCTTGCCGCCGTCCTTGATCGCGACCTCCAGGGACGCCAGTTCCTTCTCCGACATCTTGAAGTTCTTCAGCCACTCCGCGGCCTGCGGGAAGTCCTTGCCGAAGTCCTTCTTGGCGACGGTGTGGAGCTGCTCGCCCTTGCCCCAGGCGCCCCGCGGGTCCTTGAGCTTCTTGAGGTCGTACTTCCCGTAGGCCCAGTGCGGGGTCCACAGGGTCGTGACGATCGGCTCCTTCTTCTTGACCGCGCGGTCCAGCTCGGCGAGCATCGTGGCGGTCGAGGAGGAGACGACCTTGTACTCGCCGTCCAGGCCGTAGGCCTTGAGCACCTTGTCGTTGAGGGTGCCCATCATCCCGGCGCTGGACTCGATGCCGATGATCTTCCCGCCGAACTGCGCGCCCTTGCCCTTGAGGTCGGCGAGCGAGTCGATGCCCTTGACGTAGGACGGCACGGAGAGCTCCAGCGACGTCGGCCCGTACCAGGAGCCGAGGTCGGTGAGCTGGTTCGCGTAGCGGTCCCAGTACTGCTTGTGCGTCGTGGGCAGCCAGGAGTCGAACTGCACGTCCATCTGGCCCTGGGCGAGCGCGGTGTAGAGCGGGCCGGGGTCGAGCTGCTTGACGTCCGGCTTGTAGCCCCGGTCCTCCAGGATGTTCTGCCAGAGGTACGTGGTGGCCACGGCCTCGTCCCAGGGGAAGTAGCCGAGCTTGATCTGCTTGCCGTCGCCGACGTTCTTGCCGGCGGCCACGTGGTGCTTGCCGTCGCCGCTCCCGGCGAGGTTCATGCCGCCCGCGATCAGCGCGAGGACGACGACGCCGACGGTGGCCACGGCCGTGCCGGGGCGGTAGCGCAGGAACGAGGCGCCCCGCGCCGTCGCCGCCGCCTTGGCCAGGGCCCGGCGGCCGAGCGGGGAGACCCGCTGGTTGAGCGCGCCGGTCATGCGGTCCAGATAGATGGCGAGGATGACGACGGCGAGGCCGCTCTCCACACCGCCGCCGATGTCGACCTGGGTGACCGCCGCGTAGACAGCCTCGCCGAGACCGCCCGCGCCCGCCATGCCGGAGATGACGACCATGGACAGCGCCAGCATGATCACCTGGTTGATGCCCGCCATGATCGTGGGCAGGGCGAGGGGCAGCTGGACCCGGGTGAGGGTGTCGCGCGGCGTGGTGCCGAACGCCTTGGCGGCTTCGACGAGTTCGCCGTCGACCTGGCGGATGCCGAGCTCGGTCATCCGCACGCCCGGCGGCATCGAGAAGACCACGGTCGCGATCAGGCCGGGGATGGGCCCGATGGAGAAGAACATGACGCTGGGGATCAGATAGACGAAGCCGGGCATCGTCTGCATGACGTCCAGGACCGGGCGCAGCGTGCTGCTCACGGTCCGGCTGCGTGCGGCCCAGATGCCCAGCGGCACGGCGATCACCAGAGTGATCAGGCTCGCGACGAGGACGAGGGAGAGCGTCGACATCGCGCGGTCCCACAGGCCGAAGGAGTCGACGAGCGCGAGGCCGGCGAAGGTGAGGACGGCGGGCAGGAGGCCGCGCAGCCACCAGGCGATCACGGCGAGGATGCCCGCCATGATCAGCGGGTGCGGGCCGCCGAGCACGGTGCCGACACCGTCGTAGGCCCCGGTCAGCACGGTGTTGATGGCGTCGAAGAGCCAGCTGAGGTGGGTCTGGAGCCAGCTGACGGCGGACTCGACCCAGTTGCCGAAGTGGATCCTAGGCACGGGCGGTCACCTCCGTCTTCGGCTCGGTGGCCTCGGGGGCGGCCTGCTGCGGGACGACCTTCGGCTCGTCGCCGAGGGCCGACAGGAGGCGGTCACGGGTGACCACACCGGTCAGCTCGCCGCGCTCGTCGGTGACGGCGACGGGGAGGTCGCTGTGCGAGAAGGGGGCGAACAGCTCGTGCACGGGGGTCTCGGCGGTGACCGTGGCGGGCGCGGCGGCGATGATCTCGCGCGCGCTGCCGGGGGTCGTGGACTCGGCCATGATCGACCCGGCGGTGAGCACCCGGGAGCGGTCGACGTCCTGGATGAAGGAGGCGACGTAGTCGTTGGCGGGCCGGACGAGGATGTCCTCGGCGGTGCCGTTCTGCACGATCCGGCCGTCGCGCATGACGGCGATCCGGTCGCCCAGGCGCATGGCCTCGTTGAGGTCGTGGGTGATGAAGACGATGGTCTTCTTCAGCCGCGTCTGGAGGTCCAGCAGCTGGTCCTGCATGTCACGGCGGATCAGCGGGTCGAGGGCGCTGAAGGACTCGTCCATCAGCAGCAGGTCGGCGTCGGTGGCCAGCGCGCGGGCGAGGCCCACGCGCTGCTGCATGCCGCCGGACAGCTCGTCGGGCCAGGAGGTCTCCCAGCCCTTGAGGCCCGCGAGCTCCAGGGACTCCGCGGCCCGCTCCTCGCGCTCCTTGCGGGGCACGCCCTGGACCTCCAGGCCGTACGCGGCGTTCTCCAGCACGCTGCGGTGCGGGAAGAGCGCGAAGTGCTGGAAGACCATGCTGATGCTGCGGGAACGGACCTCGCGCAGCTCGCGGGGCGAGAGCGCGGTCAGGTCCTGACCGTCGTAGAGGACACGTCCGGCGGTCGGTTCCAGCAGGCCGTTGAGCATGCGCAGCAGCGTGGACTTGCCGGATCCGGAGAGACCCATCACCACGAAGATCTGGCCGGCCTCCACCTCGAAGGAGGCGTCGATGACCGCCGCGGTGGTGCCGTCCGCGCGCAGCTCGTCGCGGCTCGCGCCGCCTTCGAGCCGCTGGACGGCCGCTTCGGGTCGTTTGCCGAACACTTTGTACAGGTGCTCGGCGTGAAGCCTGGACACATACACCTCTCGGGTCGAACTCAGGAACGTCCCGGCTGCCCCCGTGCGGGCCCGGACGTGGAGCGGTGCGGTATCGGTCCGCGTGCCCGCCGCGCCTTGCGTGGCGGCGAGGTCCGCTCCGGTGCCGCGCCTGCCCACGATCAATCCGGGCAAACGGAACAGTGATCCGGTTCACATGTCCGCCCCGGAACTGTCCGGGGAGTGTCAGTGGGATGCGGCATCATCGACCCGTGACGCGACGCCTGATGCTCCTCGACACCGCTTCCCTGTATTTCCGCGCCTATTTCGGTGTGCCGGACACCGTGCGGGCCCCGGACGGCACCCCGGTGAACGCGGTGCGCGGCCTGCTCGACTTCATCGCCCGCCTGGTCCAGGACCACCAGCCCGACGACCTGGTGGCCTGCATGGACTTCGACTGGCGGCCGCAGTGGCGGGTCGACCTGATCCCCTCCTACAAGGCGCACCGGGTCGCCGAGGAGATCGAGGGCGGGCCAGACGAGGAGGAGACCCCGGACACGCTCTCCCCGCAGGTGCCGGTGATCGAGAGCGTGCTGGACGCGGTGGGCATCGCCCGACTCGGCGCCGTGGGGTACGAGGCGGACGACGTGATCGGCACCCTCGCGGGCCGGGCGGCCGGCCCGGTGGACATCGTCACGGGCGACCGCGACCTCTATCAGCTGGTGGACGACCGGCGCGGGGTGCGGGTCCTCTATCCGCTCAAGGGCGTCGGCACCCTCCAGACCGTGGACGAGGCGCTGCTGCGGGAGAAGTACGGGGTGGACGGCGCGGGGTATGCCGATCTCGCCCTGCTGCGGGGCGACCCCAGCGACGGCCTGCCGGGCGTGCCGGGCATCGGCGAGAAGACGGCGGCGAAGCTGCTGGCCGCCCACGGCGACCTGGCCGGGATCATGGCCGCGGCCGACGACCCGGCGGCCAAGCTCACCCCGACGCAGCGCAAGCGGCTGCTGGAGGCCCGCCCGTATCTGGCGGTCGCGCCGAAGGTCGTACGGGTCGCGTCGGACGTGCCGCTGGCCCCCTTCGACGCGGCGCTGCCCACCGAGCCGCGCGACCCGATGGCGCTGGAGGCGCTCGCCGAGCAGTGGGGGCTGGGCGGTTCGCTCCAGCGGCTTCTGACGGTGCTCGCGGACCGGCCCTGCTAAGTTAGGTGTGCCTTACTTAGCAGGATGCCCGTTTTCCGGGCGTCCCCGCCAGCGCGTCGAACAGGGGAGACAGCTATGGCAGACCGTCCCGTCCGGAAGAAGCCGCAGCTCACTCGCGCGCAGGTGGTGCGCACCGAGCGGCTGACGCCGCACATGGTGCGGGTGGTCCTGGGCGGTGAGGGTCTCGCGGACTTCGGGGCCGGCGAGCACAGCGACCACTACGTCAAGCTGCTCTTCCCGGTGCCCGGCGCCGTCCACCCGGAGCCGTTCGACATGGAGGTCATCCGCCGCGACCTGCCGCGCGAGCAGTGGCCCAGCACGCGGACGTACACCGTGCGGTCCTTCGACCGCGAGCGGCGCGAGCTGGTGATCGACTTCGTCGTCCACGGTGACCAGGGCCTCGCCGGCCCCTGGGCGGCCTCCGTCCAGCCGGGTGCGGAGATCCGCTTCCTCGGCCCCGGCGGCGCCTACTCCCCCGACCCGGCCGCCGACTGGCACCTCCTGGCGGGCGACGAGAGCGCCCTGCCCGCGATCGCCGCGGCGCTGGAGCGGATCCCCGCCGGGGTGCCGGTGCACGCTTTCGTCGAGGTCGCGGACGCGGCGGAGGAGCAGCGCCTGGACCTGCCCGAGGGCGTCGAAGTCACCTGGCTGCACCGCGACGGCGCCCCGGTGGGCGAGGCGCTGGTCAAGGCGGTGTGCTCGCTGGACTTCCCGCCCGGGAACGTCCACGCCTTCGTCCACGGCGAGGCGGGCTTCGTGAAGGAGCTCCGGCGCTTCCTGCGGGTCGAGCGCGAGGTGCCGCGCGAGCGTCTGTCGATATCCGGCTACTGGCGCCGCGGCCACGACGAGGACGGCTGGCAGGCGTCGAAGCGGGAGTGGAACCAGCAGGTGGAGGCGGAGCAGGAGGCCGCCGGCGCCTAGCGGCGGGTCTTGCCGCCGTCGATATCCTCACCGCATGAAGACCCCTGCCCGCATGGCCCTCGCGAGCGCGGCCACCACCGCGCTCGTGCTCATAGCCGCCCCCGGCGCCTTCGCCGATCCTTCCTGGACGGTCACCGGCCAGCAGCCCACGCAGCGGGGGCGGGAGGCCACGTTCACCGTGACGGTGCAGGACGGGACCCTCGACGACAACAACGGCTATGTGACGCTGGAATCCCCGGCCTTCGCCAAGACGATCAAGATCAAGGCGAAGCGGTTCCGGGAGGGCAGGGACGCGCAGCGCTACGCCGTGGCCGCGGCCGTCGTCCTCTGCGACATCACACCCGGCACGTATCCGGTCGCCCTCAAGGACCACGGCGAGGGCAAGGCCGTGCGGACCGTCGACCTGACCGTGGTGCCGGAGATGGACCCCGGCAACCGTGACTTCTGCGCCGGGCCCAGGAGTTACGACGACGCCGTCGACAAGACGAGCGAGGCCGCGCTCCAGGAGGACCAGGACTCCGGCTCCTCCGGCATGAGCACGGGAACTCTCATCGCTGTGAGCGCGGGCTCGGCCCTCGCCGCGGCGGCACTGACCGCTCTGGGGACGTATGCGTTGGTGCGGCGGCGCTCGCGCTTGGCGAAGGCGGAGGAGTCGGACGGGGGTTGGTGACGCACCGTTGCCGCCTGCGGCGGGAGCGGCCTGCGGCCGCGTCCTCAAACGCCGGACGGGCTGGATATCCAGCCCGTCCGGCGTTTGAGGACAACGCGCGAAGCGTGTTGCGGGGGTCCGGGGTCTCCCCGGTTTCGGGAAGGGGCGGGGCTGGGGAACAAGCCCGCCGCAGGCGCAACGAACCCGCAGCCGGGGTCCGGGGCGCGCCCCGGTTCACCCCACCGACGAGTACGCCACCACACCCCGCAGCAACCCATCAACCGCCTTGCGCGCATTGCGTGCCACCGGACTGCCCTGTGGCGCCGCCGCGGCGATCTGGCCGAGGACGTCGATCAGCTGCTTGCACCAGCGGACGAAGTCGCCCGCCGGCATCTCGATGTCGCGGAGCACCTCGTCCAGGCCGTGCCCCTGCGCCCACCGGTACGCGGCCCAGGCGAAGCCCAGGTCCGGCTCGCGCTGGCCGACGCCCTCCGCCTGGTTGATCTTGTGTTCCTCCTCCAGGGCGTCGAGACGGCCCCAGATCCGGATCATCTCGCCGAGCGCGGCCTGCGCCGGGCCCGCGGGCAGCTTGGGCGGTGCCGCGTCGTCGGCCATGCGCGCCTCGTAGACCAGCGCCGAGGCGCACGCCGCGAGCTCCGCCGGCTTGAGGTCGTCCCATACGCCGTCGCGCAGGCACTCCGAGGCCAGCAGGTCCAGCTCGCCGTAGAGCCGCGCCAGCCGGCGGCCGTCCTCGGTGACCTCGTCGGCGCGCAGATAGCCGAGGTCGGTCAGGAGGCGGCAGATGCGGTCGAAGGTGCGGGCGATCGTGTTCGTCCGGCCCTCGATGCGCCGCTCCAGCTGGCGCGTGTCCCGCAGCAGACGGTGATAGCGCTCGGCCCAGCGGGCGTGGTCCTCGCGGTCGTCGCAGCCGTGGCACGGATGCGCGCGGATGGCCGTGCGCAGCCGGGTGATCTCGGCGTCGTCGGCGGCCGCGGCCCGCTGCTTGCGGTGCCGGTCGGGCACGATGTGCCCGGCCTTGGTGCGCAGCGCGGAGGCGAGGTCGCGCCGGGACTGCGGGCTGCGGGCGTTGAAGGACTTCGGGACGCGCATCCGCTCCAGGGCCTCCACCGGCACCGGGAAGTCGATCGGCGCCAGCCGCTTGACCTGCCGCTCCGCGGTGAGCACCAGCGGGCGGGGCCCGTCGTGCGGGTCGAAGCCGCGGTGCCGGTCGGTGCGGCCCGCAGGCAGCCCGGGGTCGAGCACGAGGGCGAGGCCGGCGTACTTCCCGGCGGGCACGTGGATGACGTCGCCCGGCTTGAGCTTCTCCAGCGCCGCGGCGGCTGCCGCCCTGCGCTGGGTGGCGCCCTGCTTGGCCAGCTCGGTCTCGCGGTCCTTGAGCTCGCGGCGCAGCCGCGCGTACTCCTCGAAGTCGCCGAGGTGGCAGGTGACGGCCTCGCGGTAGCCCGCCAGGCCCTCCTCGTTCTTCTGCACCTGCCGGGAGATGCCGACGACGGACTTGTCCGCCTGGAACTGCGCGAAGGAGGTCTCCAGGAGCTCGCGCGAGCGGTGCCTGCCGAACTGCGAGACGAGGTTGACCGCCATGTTGTACGACGGCTTGAAGCTCGACCGCAGCGGATACGTACGCGTGCCGGCCAGGCCGGCGAGCGCGCCGGGGTCCATGGCGCGCTGCCACAGGACGACCGCGTGCCCCTCGACGTCGATGCCGCGCCGCCCGGCGCGGCCGGTCAGCTGGGTGTACTCACCGGGGGTGATGTCGGCGTGCTGCTCGCCGTTCCACTTGACGAGCTTCTCCAGGACGACCGAGCGGGCCGGCATGTTGATGCCGAGCGCGAGGGTCTCGGTGGCGAAGACGGCCTTGACCAGGCCCTTGACGAAGAGCTCCTCGACCACCTCCTTGAAGGTGGGCAGCATCCCGGCGTGGTGCGCGGCGATGCCCCGCTCCAGCCCCTCCAGCCACTCGAAGTAGCCGAGGACGTGGAGGTCCTCGTCGGGGATCGAGGCGGTGCGCTCCTCGACGATCTCGCGGACCCTGGCCCGCGCCTCGGTGTCGTTGAGCCGCAGCCCTGCGTACATGCACTGCTGGACGGCGGCCTCGCAGCCGGCCCGGCTGAAGATAAAGGTGATGGCGGGCAGCAGGCCCTCGGCGTCGAGCCGCTCGATGACCTCGACGCGGCTGGGGGTCCAGATCCGGCTGCGCTGGCGGCGCTCGCGCTCGCGGTCGGCCTCGCGGAGGTTCTTGCCGCGGCGCCGGTCGCGGCCGCCGAAGGGTCGGCTGTTCTCCATCCGGGCCAGCCGCACCAGGTCGGGGTTGACCTCGCGCCTGGTGCCGGTGGCGCCTTCCTTCTCCTCGAAGAGGTCGTACATCCGCCGCCCGGCGAGCACGTGCTGCCACAGCGGCACGGGCCGGTGCTCGGAGACGATCACCTCGGTGTCGCCGCGGACGGTGTCCAGCCAGTCGCCGAACTCCTCGGCGTTGGAGACGGTGGCCGACAGGGACACCAGCGTCACCGAGTCCGGGAGGTGGATGATGACCTCCTCCCAGACGGCGCCGCGGAAGCGGTCGGAGAGATAGTGCACCTCGTCCATGACCACATAGCCGAGGCCGTTCAGCGCCTGGGAGCCGGCGTAGAGCATGTTGCGCAGCACTTCGGTGGTCATCACGAGCACCGGGGCGTCGGCGTTGACGCTGTTGTCACCGGTCAGCAGGCCGACCTTGGCGGCGCCGTAGCGCTTGACGAGATCGCTGTACTTCTGGTTCGACAGCGCCTTGATCGGCGTGGTGTAGAAGCACTTGCGGCCCTGCGTGAGGGCGAGGTGGACGGCGAACTCGCCCACGATGGTCTTGCCCGAGCCGGTGGGCGCCGCGACCAGCACGCCCTTGCCCGCTTCCAGGGCCTGGCACGCCTCTATCTGGAAGGGGTCGAGCTCGAATTCGTACATCTCGCGGAAGGGGGCGAGCGCGGTGGCCTGCTCGGCGGCGCGGGCCCGGGACAGGGCGTAGCGCTCAGCAGGGGACATGTCGTCGGTCATCTTGTGTACGAGCCTACCGGGGACCCCTGACAGCGCACCCGATCTTTATCGAGCGGGCCGGGTGCCGGTGACGCCGAGGGGCGGCCGCTGTGACAGCGGCCGCCCCTGCGGTGTGCGGTGCGTGCGGCCCGGTGGCCGCCGCGGGACGTCAGGTGACGTCGTCGTAGCCGTTGCGGCGGACCGGTTCGGCGCCGTGGCCGTCGGCCGGGCGGGCCGGCAGCGAGGGCATCGGCTCGGAGTCGCCGACGGGCTGCGGGGTCAGGTCCAGCGGTGCCGCCTCGTCGTCGTCGAGGAGGTGGTCGGGGTTGGCGCGGTCCCGGCGCTTGTCGTTGAGGATCGCGAAGCCGACGGCACCGAAGTACAGGATGCTGATCGGGACGGCGAGGACGCACATGCCGAAGGGGTCGGTGCTCGGCGTCGCGACGGCACCGAAGACGAAGGTGCCCATGACGACACCGCGCCACCACTTGAGCATGGTCCTGCCCGAGACCATGCCGACCATGTTCATCATGACCAGGATCAGCGGCAGCTCGAAGGAGAGGCCGAAGACGAGGATCATCCGGACGGTGAAGTCGAGGATGTCGTTCAGGCCGAGGGTGTTGGCCGCGGTCTCCGGGGTGACGCTGAGCAGCACCCGCATGCTGGCGGGCATGATCAGGTACGCCAGGTAGGCGCCCGCGACGAAGAGCGGGGCGGCGGTCGCCACGAAGGCGATCGTGTACTTCTTCTCGTTCTTGTGCAGTCCGGGCGCGAGGAACGCCCACAGCTGGTAGAGCCAGACCGGGGAGGAGACGGTGACGCCCGCGAGCAGGCACACCTTCACCACCGTCGTGAACGGCGCGGAGAGGCTGTTGAACGTCAGGACCGCGCAATTGCCGCCGTGGCTCTGGGCCAGATCACGGCCCGGGCACTTGGGCACGGGGCTGGACAGGAAGTCCATGATCTGCTTGTTGTAGAACGCGGCGACGATGGCGACCACGACGATGGCCAGCACGGCCTTCGCGAGGCGGTTGCGCAGTTCACGCAGGTGGTCCGCGAGCGGCATCCGCCCCTCGGGGTCCTTCTCCTTCTTGCGGGCAGACTTGGGCAACCCACGTCCCTATCTCGTGCGGCAGACGGTCGCCACGGGCGGCCGTCCCAATCGTCCCTGGATCAGTGCTGCGGCGTACGGTCGCTGGGCTCGTTCACCGGACGGGCGGTGACGTCGCCGGGCGCGGCCTTGATCGTACGGGGGGCCTGGGAGTCGGCGGGCGGGTCGGCCGGGGCGGAAGCGTTGTCCTGGCCCTCCGAGCGCATGGCCTTGGCCTCGCTCTTGAGGATCCGGGCGGACTTGCCGAGGGAGCGCGCCATGTCCGGGAGCTTCTTCGCACCGAACAGCAGGACAACGACGACGAGGATGAGGATGATCTCGGGGGCGCCGAGCCTTCCGAACATATGCGTTTACCTTCTCACCGAAGCGGCATGGGTGTGGGTACTGCCGACTGATCGGACATTTGTCCACCAGCTGTACGGCAGCGATCGTAACGCGCAGGGGTAAACGCTGGGCAATCCCCGCACGTACGCCCGGTTGCGGCCCTCCGCCTCGTCAGCAGGGCCGCCCGAAACAGCGTACCGCCAGCGTCCGGGCCACAGGAGAGTGCTGCGGCCGCCCCCTGCCACTCCCGCCGCGGCCTGCGCTCAGTCCTGGCGGAAAGCGGACGCGGCCTGGCCGGCCAGCGGGGTCGCCGCCCGTTCGAGGTCCTCGGCCGCGCGGGTGATCCGCACCGAGCTCTCGGACACCTGCCGGGCCAGGCGCCGCACCTCCACGAGGACCCGGGCGGCGAGCACGCCGAGCACGGCGATGCCGCAGAAGGCGAGGGCGATGGCGAGCATGGGCCAGAACATGGGAACGAGCCTATCGGGGTGTGCGGGACGGCCGGAAAGGGCGGGCCGGACGGCCGCCGGACCCGGGCGTCACACCGACGAGTGCAACCGCAGCGTGCGCACTCCGCCACCCGTGAGCAGCTCGATGATCCGCTCCCCGGCCGGCTTGCGGACGGCGGCGCCGCAGTCGGGGCAGGTGAAGGAGTAGAAGGTCGTCCGGTCGCTCGCGCCGATCGCCAGCCGCAGCGCCCCGGCCGCCAGCTCGAAGCGCCCCCGGCAGTCCGGGCACGCCGCCTTGAAGATCGCGGCCACGGCCCGTCCGGCGTCCAGTACGTCCCCACCCATGCGTCCCGCCCCTCTCCCCGAAACCACCGTGGTCACTCGCCGTACGCCGCGAGGGCCTCACGGGCCGCGTCGCGCGCGCTCTCCGCCAGCTCCGGCGGGGTGACGATCCGCCCGTCGCGGCCGAGCCGCAGCGCCAGCCGGCGCAGCGACGCGGGGTCGGGGGTGCGCAGCGTGATCCGCAAGCCCCCCTCGGGCAGCTCCTCGGCGCTGTCGTGCGGGTAATACTCCGCGACCCAGCGGCCGCCGGGCCCGACCTCGATGACGACCTCCGGGTCCTCGGCCGCCGGCTGGACCAGGCCCGCGGAGAGGTCCCGCAGCTCCACGGGCGGCGGGTCGGAGCGCTCGCCGAGGATCCTGATCTCGGCCACCCGGTCGAGGCGGAACGTGCGCCGCGCCTCCGACAGCCGGCACCACGCCTCCATATAGGTGTGGCCGACGGCGAACAGCCGGATCGGGTCGACCTCGCGCTCGGTGAGCTCGTCGCGGGCGGGAGAGTAGTAGCGCAGCCACACCCGGCGGCGCTCGGCGATGGCCCGGTCGACGTCGGCGAAGACGCCGCCCTCGGACTCGAAGGTGACCGACAGGCGGGAGCTGGCACCGGCCGCCTCGCCCGCCGCGGCCTCGATCTTGGCGGTGGCGCGCACCAGCGCCTGCCGGTCGCCCTCGCGCAGGCCGGGCAGGGTCGCCACGGCGCGCGCGGCGACCAGCAGCGCGGTGGCCTCGTCGGCGGCGAGCCGCAGCGGCTCGCCGGTGCTCGTGCCGGAGGCGTCCGGGTTGTGCCACCAGATGCGGTCGCCGTCGGTGTCGATGTCCAGCAGGTCACCGCCGCGGAAGCTGGTGCCGCACATCGGCAGCACGTCGAGGTCGCCGATCAGCTCGTCCTCGGTGATCCCGAAGGCGCGCGCGACGTCGGCGACCCGGGCGCCGGGGCGCTCCCGCAGGTAGGTGACCAGCGACAGCATCCGCCGGGTCTGGTCAATGGCGTTTCCGGCCATAAGAGTGGGTCCGTCCCCTTTCCTGCTTGTGTCCTGCTTCGGTCTCAGCCCTTGGCCACGGCGCGCAGCCGGTCAAGTACGTCGGCCCGCAGTTCGGCGGGTTCCAGCACGATCACGTCCGGGCCGAACTCGACCAGCCAGGCGTCCAGCCCGTGGCCGTACGGAATCTCCAGCTCGTCCCAGCCGTCGCCCAGGTCGCGGGCGGCGAGGGCGCGGGCGCGCAGCGGATAGCCGTGGCCGGCCCGCACCTTGATCCGGGCGGTGCCGGTCGCGGTCTCCCCCGCCCAGCTCTCGACCGTGCCGCGGACGGTCACGTGGTCGGGCACGGGGGCGGTGAAGGGGATGCCGCGCGAGCGCACCCGGCCGGTGATCCGGGAGAGCCGGAAGACCCGCTCGGCACCGCGGTCGCGGTCCCAGCCCGCGAGATACCAGTGGCCGCGCCAGCACTCCAGCGTCCAAGGCTCGACGTGCCGCTGCTCGGGGCGCGCGGCGTTGGCCTTGCGGTAGTCGAAGGTGACGGGGCGGCGGTCGCGGGCGGCGAGCATCAGCGGTTCGAAGGCCGCCTCGTGGACGGGGATGCGCGGTTCGAGCGCCAGGTTGCCCTCGTACGGATCCTCCGCGAGCGGCATCCCCGCGGCGCGCAGCTTCTGGAGCGCACCGCTGGCGGCACCGGCGAGGCGGGCCTGCTGCCAGACCTTGGCGGCCAGGCCCAGGGCGGCGGCCTCCTCGACGTCGAGGGTGACCGGAGGGAGGCGGTTGCTGTCGCGGCGGGCGAGGTAGCCGGTCTCGCCGTCGACGCTCTCCACGGTCTCGATGATCAGGCCGAGCTCGCGGAGGTCTTCCTTGTCGCGCTCGAACATGCGATTGAAGGCGTCATCGCCGCCGTTGCCGGTGCCGTCGCCGGCCGAGGCCGTGGTCCGCCCCGGGCCGGGGCCGGTGCCGTGTCCCGGCCCGAAGGCCTCGAGGTAGGCCTCGATCGAGGTCCGCAGCTCCCGCTTGCTGAGCGGACGACGCGTGCCCAGCAGGCACAGCGCCAGGTTCATCAGCCGCTCGGCCTTGGCAATCGCCATCGACGCCCTCTCTACTTGTGCTCTCAACCGTTGACCGTACCGCTCGGCGGTCGTACGACAAAAGCCGAGGGCCCATGCCCGCAGGCATGGGCCCTCGGCCCGCGCTCAGGCCGGTCCGGGGACCGGCTTGCGCACCGGGTCTCAGACGGAGATCAGGTCGCAGACGAAGATCAGCGTCTCGCCCGGGGCGATCTTGCCGCCGGCGCCGCGGTCGCCGTAGGCGAGGTGCGGGGGAATGATCAGCTGGCGGCGGCCGCCGACCTTCATGCCCTGGACGCCCTGGTCCCAGCCCGCGATGACCTGGCCGGCGCCCAGCTTGAACTGGAGCGGCTGGCCGTGGTTCCAGCTCGCGTCGAACTCCTCACCGGTGGAGAAGGACACGCCCACGTAGTGGACGCGGACCATGGCACCGGCCTCGGCGACCGCGCCGTCACCCTCCCAGATGTCCTTGATCTCAAGGCCGGCCGGCGGCTCGCCACCCGGGAAGTCGACCTCGGGCTTGTCGATGCTCACGAAAGTGCTCCTACGAACGAATCTTGAAAAACAACCGTGCAAGTCTGGCAGATCGGCCCGGTGGATCAGACCTTGCCCACGATATCCACGACGAAGACGAGGGTGTTCTTGTCGAGGCCGCTCTGTGCCTGGCCCTCGTAGCCCAGCTTCGGCGGGATGACCAGCTCGACGCGATCGCCGACGTGCTTGCCGACCAGGCCCTTGTCCCAGCCCTGGACGACCGAGCCGGTGCCGATCTGGAAGGCGATCGCGCCACCGTGGTCCCAGGAGGAGTCGAACTTCTTGCCGTCCTCCCACTTCACGCCCGTGTACTGCGCGATCAGACCGTCACCGGCCTTGATCTCCGGGCCGTTGCCCTTGATCAGCAGCTGCTGCTTGAGGTCGGTGGGCGCCTTCTCGTCCTTGGGGATGGTGATCTCCGCGGCCTTCTGCGACGGGGCCTTCACCTCGGGCATGCCCGAATCCGGCTTGGCCTGCTCGCCCTTGGCCTCGCTCTTCGGGTCGACCTTCTGCGTCCCGACGATGTCGATGACCCACACCAGGCCGTCCTCGGGGGCGACCCCGGCCTGCGGGTTGAGCTCCTCGCCCACCAGCGCCTTGGCGGTGCCCTCGACCTCGATCCGGGTGCCGGCCTTCTTGCCGACGACCTCGTCGAGCACCTTCGTGGGCAGCTCGCGGCCGGGCTGGCCGGTCTGCGCCACGGCCTGGCGCCGGGGGCCCTTCTCGGCGCCACCGGTCGGGGACATCCAGCTGCTGACGAGCGGCTTGTCCGACTTCATCGCCTGACCCACGTAGTCGAGGCGGACGAACGCGCCCTTCTGCACGGTGTCGCCCTTGCCCTCGACCAAGGTCTTCGTGGCGACCTTGTCACCGGCCTTGGCGTCCTTCGGCGCGGAGATGTCCGGCTTGTCCCCGAAGTTCCCCGACACCTTGACCTTGGAGTCGGACGAACCGCCGTCGTCGGACCCGCACGCCGCGGCAGTGAACAGCAGGACAGGCACGGCCAACGCCGCAGCGAGGCGACGCGTGTTCTTCGTGAGGTTCATCAGTCCAACTCGGGCTAGGGGGGTCTGAGCAGTGCCCGCCACTCTACGGCCTGAGCCACCTGGATCAACCGTTGCCCGACACGGCAGCGCGCCGGGGTGCGGCCCCGGCGCGCTGCCGTGACGGACGACGGACGGAACTACATCCCGGCGATCAGCTTCTCCACCCGGTCGTCCACCGAACGGAACGGGTCCTTGCACAACACCGTGCGCTGCGCCTGGTCATTGAGCTTCAGGTGCACCCAGTCGACGGTGAAGTCACGGCGCTGCTCCTGAGCCCGCCGGATGAAGTCACCGCGCAGCCGGGCCCGAGTGGTCTGCGGGGGCACCGACTTGCCCTCGAAGATCTTCAGGTCGTTGCACACCCGGGCCGCCTGGCCGCGCTTCTCCAGGAGGTAGTAGAGCCCGCGGCGGCGGTGGATGTCGTGGTACGCGAGGTCTATCTGAGCGATCCGCGGGTGCGACATGGTGATGTTGTTCTTCGCGCGGTACCGCTCGATGAGGCGGTACTTCATCACCCAGTCGATCTCGGTGTCGATCCGGTCGAGGTCCTCGTCGCGGATCGCCTCCAGGGTGCGGCCCCACAGCTCCAGGACCCGCTCGACCGTGCCCGTGCGGATGCCGCGGCGCTCGCAGAAGTCGACGGCCTTCTCGTAATACTCCTGCTGGATCTCCAGGGCCGACGCCTCGCGGCCGCTGGCCAGCCGCACCTTGCGGCGGCCGGTGATGTCGTGGCTGACCTCGCGGATCGCCCGGATCGGATTCTCCAGGGTCAGGTCGCGCATCACCGTCCCGGCCTCGATCATCCGCAGCACGAGGTCGGTGGCGCCCACCTTCAGCAGCATCGTCGTCTCGGACATGTTCGAGTCGCCGACGATCACATGCAGGCGGCGGTAGCGCTCGGCGTCCGCGTGCGGCTCGTCCCGGGTGTTGATGATCGGACGCGATCTCGTCGTCGCGGAGCTGACGCCCTCCCAGATGTGCTCCGCGCGCTGGCTCACGCAGTAGACGGCGCCGCGCGGGGTCTGGAGCACCTTGCCCGCGCCGCACAGCAGCTGCCGGGTGACGAGGAAGGGAATGAGGATGTCCGCCAGGCGGGAGAACTCGCCGTGCCGGGCCACGAGATAGTTTTCATGGCAACCGTAGGAGTTTCCGGCCGAGTCGGTGTTGTTCTTGAACAGATAGACGTCGCCCGCGATCCCCTCCTCGTGCAGGCGCCGTTCGGCATCGACGAGGAGTCCTTCGAGAATGCGCTCGCCCGCTTTGTCGTGGGTGACCAGCTCGATCACACTGTCGCACTCCGGAGTCGCGTATTCGGGGTGCGAACCCACATCCAGATAGAGACGAGCACCGTTGCGCAGGAAGACATTGCTGCTGCGCCCCCAGGAAACGACACGGCGGAAGAGGTAGCGCGCCACTTCGTCAGGTGACAGTCGGCGCTGTCCCCTGAACGTGCACGTGACGCCGTACTCGTTCTCCAGCCCGAAAATGCGGCGGTCCATGCCTGAACATTACGCCTGAACCCCTGTGCTGAAACCGGGTTCGACCGCACCGTTCCGATCATTTTCCGACCGGGCCACGACGGTGGACTCGACCTCCGGGGCCCGCAGGGCGCGCCGGGCGAGGACCAGCACCAGCAGCGCGGCGAATCCACCGCACACCGCGACCGCGAACCCCGCCGTGACACCGCCGCCGTTCTCCACCGCCGGACCCGCGAGTGCCGTGCCGATGGCCGCGCCCACACCGAAGGACGTCACCAGCCAGGAGAACGCCTCGGTCACCGTGCCGCGCAGCGCGTGCCGGTCGACGACGACGAACGCACAGGCCAGCGACGGCGCCAGGAAGACACCCGCCACACCGGCGAGCACCGTCATCGCGACCACGCCGGGGACCAGCAGCAGCGGTACGTAGCAGACCGCGAGCCCGGCCACGAGCACCCGCAGCCGCTGCTCCGGGCTGCCCGGCCACTGGCGGGCGCCGTAGATCGTGCCGCCGATGAGGGCGCCCACGCCGAGGGCGGAGAGCAGATAGCCGGCGACCGTGTCGCCGCCGTGGTCGCCGCCGTAGGCGACGGCCGCCAGGGCGATCGAGCCCAGCGCCGAACCGATGCAGAAGAACGCCCCGAGCAGCACCAGCAGTCCACGCGAGCGCAGCGCGCCCAGCCAGTGCGCGTCGCGGGGCTCGCTGCGCCACTGCCGCGAGGGCGGCGAGGTGACGACGGCGAGCGCGCCGAGCACGCCGAGCAGGTTGATGACGTAGAGCGCGCCGGCCGGGGACCAGCAGGCGACGAAGCCGGTGATGATCAACGGCCCGACGACGTACATCACTTCCTGCGCGATGGCGTCGAGGGAGTACGCGGCGTGGATGCGCCCCTCGTCCTTGAGCACCGAGGGCCACAGCGCGCGCAGCCCGCCCTCCAGCGGGGGCGTGAAGAAGCCGGCCACGACCATGGCGAGGTAGGGCAGCGGCAGCGGGTCGAGGCTCCCGACGGCGAAGAGGGTCATGCCGAGCGCGGACAGCACGGCCGCGGGGAACATCACCTTCGGCTGGCCGTGGAGGTCGACGGCCCGGCCGAGCAGCGGCTGGCCGACGGCGTTGGCCACGCCGTAGACGGCGGAGAGGGCACTGGCCAGCGCGAGGCTGCCGCCCTCGGCGCGCACGAACAGCACGATCGCGAGCGCGGCGGTGGCGTTCGGCAACCGCCCCACGAGGGTGCCGGTCAGCAGACGCGCCGCGTACCGCGTCCTGAGCATGTCGCCGTAACCGGCCGCCATCGATGACTCCAACTCTCTTCCCGAGCCTCTTCCCGAGCGTCGGGTTTTACGTATAACCGTTGACGTTATACGTACCATGATGAGGCCGAGCCGGTCCACCGGGCCGCCTGCGGCGAGCGATGTGGACGGGGAGGCTGCCAGTGTCGAGTGGGTCTCGGCGGACGGACGACGTAGGGGCGGACGGCCGGGCGGACGGGGGCGCCGGCGAGCCACGGGGCGGGCGCCCGGACCCGGCGGGGGCGAGCGGGGGGCGCAACGGTGCGGGCGAGAGCGTCGGCCACGCGGCCGACGAGCGCCAGCGGGCGAGCGATGACGAGGCCGGCGGGGCGATGCCGTCGGCCGACGGTGACAGGCCCGCGCCGAGCGGCCGTCGCGGCCGCGCGAGCGAGGAGCGACTGCGGGCGCCCGACGGCGGTGCCGCTGCGGCGGAGCCCCGGGACGACGGGGTGCGAGCCGGCCACCCGGGCCCCCGCGCCGGTGCGGCCGAGGCCGGGGACGACGGCCATGCCGCCGCGGCGGGCCCCCGGGCCGATGAGGCACGGGCCGGGCGGCCGGAAGGCGAGTCCGGCCGGGTCGCCGGGCGGTGGCCCAGCATTCGGGGGGCGCGGGCCGGTGCCCGGGCCACCAGTCGGGACGTGGCGCGGGTCGCGGGCGTCTCGCAGGCGACCGTCTCGCTCGTCATGGGTGAGAAGTGGCGCGGGCGGGTCTCCGAGCGGACCGCCGAGGCCGTGCGGTCCGCGGCCCGCAGCCTGGGCTACCGCCCCAACCTCGCCGCCCGCAACCTCCGGCTCGGCCGGGCCAGGACGGCCCTGCTGGTCGTCCCGGCGCTCACCAACGAATTCTTCGCCCGCGTCTACACCGGCGCGGCCCGCGTCGCCGCCGAACACGGCGTCGGCGTGCTCCTCTATCCCTCCCCGGAGGGCGTCGGCCCCGCCCGCGACCCCTTCGCCTCAGCGCGTGCCACGCTCGACGGAATCATCGCCTCCTCCATGGCGGCGGACGCCCTGGCCGCCATCCGCGAGGGCGGGCTGCCGCTGGTCATGCTCGACAGCGACCCCCGGCGCGCCGAGACGGCGGCGACCGTCAACTTCGACATCGCCGACGGCATGCGGAAGGTGACCGAGCACCTGCTCTCGCTCGGCCACCGGCGCTTCACGCACCTGGCGGCCGACGTCGACTCGTGGACCTTCCACGTACGGGCCGGGGCGCTCGCCGACGCCCTGCGCGGAGTGCCCGGCGCCGAGCTGCACACCGAGCCCGCCGCCCTCGCCGTCGCCGACGGCCTGCGGGCCGCGGAGCGCGCCCTCACCCGGCCCGGCGCCCGGCCGACCGCGCTGATCTGCGACGACGACATCCTGGCGGCGGGCGCCTGCAAGGCGGCCCGGCGGCTCGGGCTGCGGGTGCCCGACGACGTCTCGGTGACCGGCTTCGACGACCTCTCCCTGGCGACGGCCGTCGAGCCCGAGCTGACCACCGTCCGGCTGCCCGCGGAGGCCGTCGGCGAGGCGGGCATGCGCACGCTGATGGCGGTGCTCGACGGCCGCGCCACCCCGGCGCCCGCCCTGCCGGTCGAGCTGGTGGTGCGGGGCAGCACGGCAGAGGCCGGGCGGGCCGGAGGATCCGGCCCGCCCGGCCTCTGAGGGCGGAGCGTCAGCTCTCGGTGGAGTCGGCGTCCGGCTCGTCCGCCGCGCTCTCCTCGGAGTCGACCGGAGCCGACTCCCCGTCCAGCAGGCGGGACAGCTGACGGCCCAGCAGCCGCTTGAACTTGCGCTGCTGGGGCCGCGTCCGGTCCAGGACGGCGACCTCCAGCTGCTCGGCGGTGAGCGTGCGCTCCCCGCCGTTGTTGTCCCGGGTGAGGGACTCGACCGCGAGCTTGAGCGCCTCGGCCAGGGTCATCCCGTCCCGGTGCCGCTGGTCGAGATAGCTGCTGATCTGGTCGGCGTTGCCGCCGACCGCGACCGAGCCGTGCTCGTCGACGATGGAGCCGTCGTGCGGCAGGCGGTAGATCTGGTCGTCCTCGGGGCCGGCCCCGACCTCGGCGACGATCAGCTCGACCTCGTACGGCTTCTCCCCGGCGCTGGAGAAGATGGTGCCCAGCGTCTGGGCGTAGACATTGGCGAGGCCACGGGCGGTGACGTCGTCACGGTCGTAGGTATAGCCCCGCAGGTCGGCGTAGCGGACGCCGCCGATCCGGAGGTTCTCGAACTCGTTGTACTTCCCCACCGCCGCGAAGGCGATCCGGTCGTAGATCTCGCTGACCTTGTGCAGCGCGCGGGACGGGTTCTCGGCCACGAAGACGACGCCGTCGGCGTACTGGAGCACGACGACGCTGCGGCCACGCGCGATGCCCTTGCGGGCGTACTCGGCGCGGTCGGCCATGGCCTGCTGGGGTGAGACATAGAACGGCGTCGACACCGGCTATCCGTCCCTTTCTGTCATAGACGAGTACATTCCGAAAAACCTCAGAGCAGTGCGGCGCGCGGCCCGTCCGGCTCCTCGAGCCGCCGGTCGTGGATCGCGCGGACGATCTCGGAGCACTGCGCCTCGGTCAGCTTCCGGAAGCCCTCGTCGGTGATGACGGTGACGATCGGATAGATGCGGCGCGCGAGGTCGGGCCCGCCCGTCGCGGAGTCGTCGTCGGCGGCGTCGTAGAGCGCCTGGACGACGAGCGTGGCGGTCTGACTCTCCGTCAGGTCCTCGCGGAAGAGCTTCTTCAACGAGCCGCGCGCGAAGACCGATCCGGAGCCGGTGGCCGCGAAGCCGTGCTCCTCGGAGCGGCCGCCCGTCACGTCGTAGGAGAAGATCCGGCCCTTCTGCCGGTCGACGTCCCAGCCGGCGAAGAGCGGGACGACGGCGAGGCCCTGCATGGCCATGCCGAGGTTGCTGCGGATCATCGTGGACAGCCGGTTGGCCTTGCCCTCCAGCGAGAGCTGGACGCCCTCGACCTTCTCGAAATGCTCCAGTTCGAGCTGGAAGAGCTTGACCATCTCCACGGCGAGACCCGCCGTGCCCGCGATCCCGACGGCGGAGTACTCGTCGGCCGGGAAGACCTTCTCGATGTCGCGCTGCGCGATGACATTGCCCATCGTCGCCCGGCGGTCACCGGCCAGCACCACGCCGCCGGGGAACGACGCCGCGACGATGGTCGTCCCGTGCGGGGCCTCCACGGCGCCCTTCACCGGAGGCAGCGGGCGGTTGCCCGGCAGGAGGTCCGGCGAGTGCGCGCCGAGGAAGTCCATGAACGAGGAGGACCCGGGCGTCAGGAAGGCCGCCGGCAGACGCCCGGTGCTACGAGTGTTGGCTTCCACGCGTTTCCTTCCACATATGCGGCGGCCCGCCCCCATGACGTTCCGCCCGATCGTGATGCCCCGACGCCGCGGCCGAAGCACAGTACGCCAGGGACCTTACCCGTCCCTTGATCGCGATCCACCCGCCCGGACGGAGCAGCGGGACAGATCACGTCGGCGACCTCCCCACGACCCCGCCGGGCCGGACAACTCGGCCTGACCAGGCCGTACTCGCGACAGGCCGAGCGGCCTACTCGCCGCCCTTCTGCACGAAGCTCCGGACGAAGTCCTCGGCGTTCTCCTCGAGGACGTCGTCGATCTCGTCGAGCACGGAGTCGACGTCGTCGGAGAGCTTCTCCTGCCGCTCCTTGAGATCCTCCGAGACCTGCGCGTCCTGCGCCTGCTCCTCCACGTCCTCCGTGGATCGCGTGGCCTTCTGCTGCCCGCCGCCGGTGTCCTTGGTCGCCATATCCCTCACCCCGCTCGGTTCGACGTACAAGATCGGACGTTCTCGTTCAGACCCTACAAGCAGGGTCCGACATCGGCCCTGTACTTGCTACAACGTCCCGGAACCACCGTGATGATTCCCGGTTCCCCCGCCTCTTAAGACCCCTCAGCCGCCCGAAAGCACCCGCACCAGCTCCTCCGCGGTGCGGCAGCGGTCCAGGAGCTCCTTGACGTGGTTGCGCGTGCCGCGCAGCGGCTCCAGGGTGGGCACCCGCTGGAGGGAGTCGCGGCCCGGCAGATCGAAGATCACCGAATCCCAGGACGCGGCCGCCACGTCGTCGGCGTACTGTTCGAGACAGCGGCCCCGGAAGTACGCCCGGGTGTCCTCCGGCGGTGCCGTGCGGGCGCGCCCGACCTCGGTTTCGTCCAGCAGGCGCTTCATCCTGCCGCGGGCCGCGAGGCGGTTGTAGAGGCCCTTGTCGGCGCGTACGTCCGCGTACTGCAGGTCCACCAGGTGCAGCCGGGCCGCGTCCCAGTCCAGGCCGTCCCGGCGGCGGTAGCCCTCCAGCAGCTCGCGCTTGGCCACCCAGTCCAGCTCGCCGGCGAGGCTCATCGGGTCGTGCTCCAGCCGCCCGAGCACGTCCTCCCAGCGGCCGAGCACGTCCTTGGTCTGCTCGTCCGCGTCCGCCCCGAAGCGGTCCTCCACGTATTTGCGGGCCAGCTCGAAATACTCCATCTGGAGCTGGACGGCTGTCAGCGTGCGTCCGCTACGGAGCGTGATCAGGCGCTTGAGGGACGGGTCGTGGCTGACCTGGTGGAGGGTGCGGACGGGCTGCTCGACGGCGAGGTCGGCGGTGATGAAGCGGTCCTCGATCATCGACAGCACCAGGGCGGTGGTGCCGAGCTTGAGGTAGGTGGAGATCTCCGAGAGGTTGGCGTCGCCGATGATCACATGCAGCCGGCGGTACTTCTCGGCGTCCGCGTGCGGCTCGTCGCGGGTGTTGATGATGGGCCGTTTGAGCGTGGTCTCCAGGCCGACCTCGACCTCGAAGTAGTCCGCGCGCTGGCTGAGCTGGAAGCCGTGCTCCCGGCCGTCCTGCCCGATGCCCACCCGGCCCGCCCCGGTGACCACCTGGCGGGAGACGAAGAAGGGCGTCAGGTGGCGCACGATGTCCGAGAAGGGGGTCTCCCGCTTCATCAGGTAGTTCTCGTGGGTGCCGTAGGAGGCGCCCTTGTTGTCGGTGTTGTTCTTGTAGAGGTGGATCGGCTGGGCTCCGGGCAGCTGGGCGGCGCGCTCGGCGGCCTCGGCCATGATCCGCTCCCCCGCCTTGTCCCAGAGGACGGCGTCCCGCGGGTTGGTGATCTCCGGGGAGCTGTACTCGGGGTGCGCGTGGTCGACGTACAGCCGCGCCCCGTTGGTGAGGATGACATTGGCCAGGCCGATATCCTCGTCCGTGAGCTGGCTGGAGTCGGCGGCCTCGCGGGCGAGGTCGAAGCCGCGGGCGTCCCGCAGCGGATTCTCCTCCTCGAAGTCCCAGCGGGCTCGTCGCGCCCGGTGCATCGCCGCCGCGTAGGCGTTGACGATCTGGGACGAGGTGAGCATGGCATTGGCGTTCGGGTGACCGGGGACGGAGATCCCGTACTCCGTCTCAATGCCCATTACTCGCCGTACGGTCATGCGGCCCTCCTTGCCCGGCGGCGCCCCGGAATGGGGTCGGCGCTCAAGTACCGCTGCGCTTCCGGTCCGTGTGCTCCCCCACGCGCTGAGCGGTGGTACCGAAGAGCCTAGAACGGCTTTGCGGCGGTGGGGAGATCATTACAGTCATTGCTCCGGTTCGTGCCGTACCCGGTCGATCGGCGCCGTCGTGGCGGATTCCTGGTGCAACCTGGCGGAAAATCTCGCGGGGACCCGGGGGCCGCCGAAAAGGCGGCGGAAAACGCGTCCGGCCACGGACGCCCTGGGTGTCCCCCCGCCAAAAGCGGGGGGTAGGACATCCGCAGCCGGACGACGGTTTTACAGATACTGACCGGTGTTGGCCACTGTGTCGATGGAGCGACCGGTGTCGGCGCCCTGCTTTCCGGTGACGAGGGTGCGGATGAAGACGATCCGCTCGCCCTTCTTTCCGGAGATGCGGGCCCAGTCGTCCGGGTTGGTGGTGTTGGGCAGGTCCTCGTTCTCCTTGAACTCGTCCACGCAGGCGGCGAGCAGGTGGGAGACGCGCAGGCCCTTCTGGTTGTGGTCCAGGAATGCCTTGATCGCCATTTTCTTGGCCCGGTCCACAATGTTCTGGATCATCGCGCCGGAGTTGAAGTCCTTGAAGTAGAGGACCTCCTTGTCACCATTGGCGTAGGTGACCTCCAGGAAGCGGTTCTCCTCGGATTCCGCGTACATCTGCTCGACCACCGACTGGATCATCCCGGCCACGGCCGCCTTGGCGTCGCCGCCGTGCTCGGCGAGGTCGTCCGTGTGGATGGGCAGGGTGGCGGTGAGGTACTTCGAGAAGATGTCCTTGGCGGCCTCCGCGTCCGGACGCTCGATCTTGATCTTCACATCGAGCCGGCCGGGGCGCAGGATCGCGGGGTCGATCATGTCCTCGCGGTTGGAGGCGCCGATGACGATGACGTTCTCCAGGCCCTCCACGCCGTCGATCTCGGAGAGCAGCTGCGGGACGATGGTGTTCTCCACGTCCGAGCTGACCCCGGAGCCGCGGGTGCGGAAGAGGGAGTCCATCTCGTCGAAGAAGACGATGACGGGCGTGCCCTCGCTCGCCTTCTCCCTGGCCCGCTGGAAGATCAGCCGGATGTGCCGCTCGGTCTCGCCGACGTACTTGTTGAGCAGCTCGGGGCCCTTGATGTTGAGGAAGAAGCTCTTCCCCGCGGGCTGGCCGGTGACCTCCGCGACCTTCTTGGCAAGGGAGTTGGCGACGGCCTTGGCGATGAGCGTCTTGCCGCAGCCGGGCGGGCCGTACAGCAGCACACCCTTGGGCGGCCGCAGTTCGTGCTCCTTGAAGAGGTCGGGGTAGAGGTAGGGGAGCTCGACCGCGTCGCGGATCAGCTCGATCTGGTTGCCCAGTCCGCCGATCTTCGTGTAGTCGATGTCCGGGACCTCTTCGAGGACGAGCTCCTCGACCTCGCTCTTCGGGATGACCTCGTAGACGTAGCCGGATCGGGGTTCGAGCAGCAGGGCGTCGCCGGGGCGGATGGTGATGTCCAGCAGCGGCTCGGCGAGCCTCACCACCCGCTCCTCGTCGGTGTGCCCGATGACCAGGGCCCGCTCGCCGTCCTCGAGGATCTCCTTGAGGGTGACGATGTCACCGGCCCGCTCGAACTCCATGGCCTCGACCACGTTGAGCGCTTCGTTGAGCATGACCTCCTGGCCTCGCCGGAGGTCGTCGAGCTCGAGGGTGGGGCTGACATTGACCCGGAGCTTGCGGCCTCCGGTGAAGATGTCCGCCGTGCCGTCCTCGTTCGCCTGCAGGAAGACCCCGAAGCCGGCCGGCGGCTGCGCGAGCCGGTCGACTTCCTCCTTGAGCGCGACGATCTGGTCGCGGGCCTCGCGGAGGGTATTGGCGAGCCGCTCGTTCTGAGCGGACACCCCGGCCAGGTTCGTCTGGAGCTCGACGATCCGCTCTTCGAGAATCCTCGTGTGACGCGGAGAGTCGGCGAGCTTGCGCCGCAGGACGGCGATCTCCTGCTCGAAATAGGCAACCTGGCTCGCGAGGTCGTCAGACCCTCGTCCCGGCCGGATGCCGCGGTTCATGTCGTCGTCGTGGGCTGCCACGGTCCTCACCTCCTCCAAGGGGAGCTGGACGCTTCCTGACCCTACCTGGGCAGGTGCTGGTTGAAACCCCTAGATCACAAACCCGGTCGGAGTGTGTCCGATCTTCACCCTTGCGCACGTCCCCACAGCAGGGGAATACCCACCCATCAACATCGGAAAGCGGGCGGTTGTATCGTCGAGTCGGTCAACACCCGTCAGGGCTGGCTCCAATTGATTCACGTACGCAGGAAACGGCAGGGCGAGATGACCGTGCAGAACGAAGACCGTGCCGGCGCTCCCGGCAGCACCGGGGTCGCCGAAGCCACCGCGGCCGAGGAGCCCCTGGCCGCCACGGCGGAGGCCGCCGGCGCGGAGGCGCTGGAGGTCTGGATCGACCAGGATCTCTGCACGGGTGACGGCATCTGCGCGCAGTACGCCCCCGATGTCTTCGAGCTGGACATCGACGGCCTGGCGTATGTGAAGAGCGCCGATGACGAGCTGTTGCAGGACCCGGGCGCCACGACACTGGTGCCGCTGCCGCTGCTGACCGACGTGCGGGATTCGGCGAAGGACTGCCCGGGCGACTGCATCCACGTCCGCCGCGTCTCCGACAAGGTCGAGGTCTACGGCCCCGACGCGGAGTGACGGATCACACACTCCCCGCTACCGGCAGGGCGGTGAGCGCGAACTTGCCGTCCCGCCACCGCCATTCGACATTCCGGCTCATGTCGGGACAGCAACGCGGCACTCTCGCGGAGGAGTAGCCGAGCAGAGTGGCCGAAACAGTCTCCCCTGTCACGCGGAATCCCGTGACGCTCATCTTCTCCGCGGGGTCGACCAAGGTCGCCAGGATCCGCGGCGGCCGGCCCTCCTCGGACGGCGGCGCGAGGACGTAGACCCCGCTGGCCGGAGTGCCGCCGCCGGAGGCGCAGCGCACCACGGCGGTGGTCTCGGGCCGCCCGTCGCCGTCGAGGTCGGCGGTGGCCTGGCGTACGACGTCGACCGCCCGGCCTCCGCAGTCGAGCGGGAAGTGCGCGGCGCGGGCGTCCGGTGCGGCGGCGCGGGGCGCGGAGGCGGCGGCGGTCTCGTCGCGCGGACCCACGAGCGAGGCGCAGACGACCACGGCGGCCAGCGCGGCCGCGGTGATCACCCAGTGCACGGGGCGCGCCCGGTGGTGCGGGAGTGGTTCGAAGGCCGTGGACGGGGTGTGCCCTGCCGGTGGCTGCACGCGCGCTGACTCCTGTGAGCTGGGCTGCGGGGGATGATCCGCATCGTGCCATATCGCCCGGCGCCGGGGAACAGGGGGTACGGGCCCGTCGCCGCGCTCGCGGGGCCCCAACACACGGGCGCCGCCGCCGAGTTCCGCGTGGTGCGGTACCCGGCGGCGGCGCCGCGGTGATTGATCGAGGTGGGGTCAGCTCTCGGCGGAGCCGCTCTGGCTGCCCGGCCCTGCGTAGTCCTCGCCGTACGCGCCCTTCGCCGGGCGGCGACGCCGCAGCGGCGGCTCGACGCCGTCCGCGAGGCGGCGGGCGGTGAGCAGGAAGCCGGTGTGCCCGATCATGCGGTGGTCGGGGCGCACGGCCAGACCCTCCACGTGCCAGGTGCGGACCATGGTCTCCCAGGCCGACGGCTCGGCGAAGCAGCCGATCTCGCGGATGGACTCGACGGTCCGTGCGAGCTGGGTGGTGGTGGCCACGTAGCAGCACAGGATGCCGCCGGGGACGAGCGCCTTGCGCACGGCCTCGAGGCACTCCCAGGGGGCGAGCATGTCGAGGATGACGCGGTCGACGTCCGTGTCGGACAGATTGTCCTGGAGGTCGCCGACGGTCAGCTGCCACGCGGGGTGCGGGCCGCCGAAGTAGCGCTCGACGTTCTGCGTGGCGATCTCGGCGAAGTCGGCACGGCGCTCGTAGGAGTGCAGCATGCCCTGGTCGCCGATGGCGCGCAGCAGGAAGCTGCTCAGGGAGCCGGAGCCGACGCCGGCTTCCACGACGCGGGCGCCGGGGAAGATGTCGGCCATGGCCAGGATCTGCCCCGCGTCCTTGGGGTAGACCACGGCGGCTCCGCGCGGCATGGACAGGACATAGTCGGGGAGCAGGGGGCGCAGCGCGAGGTAGGCGACGTTTCCCGTGGTACGGACAACACTGCCCTCGGGAGCACCGATCAGCTCGTCGTGCGGGAAGGCACCCTTGTGGGTGTGGAACTGCTTCCCGGCTTCGAGCGTGAAGGTGTAGTGGCGTCCCTTGGGGTCGGTGAGCTGGACCTGGTCCCCGACCTGGAAGGGGCCGCGACGGCGGGCGGCACCGGTCGGTTCGGACATGTGACCAGCCTACCCGTGATCGGGCGGGGGTACGGACACGGAGCCCGCCCGCGGGGTGGTCAGGAGGGCGTACGGGACATCGCGGCGACGAAGGCGCGTTCGACGTCGGAGGTCGCGAGGACGCCGTAGACCTCGCCGGTCTCCTCGATCACCAGGTATTCGGTGGCGGGGGTGGCGCGCAGGATGTCGAGGAGGTCCTCGCCCGCGAGCTCGGCGGAGACGCGCATGCCGGCCTTGAGGTCCTGGGCGAGGGTGCTGACGGCCACCCAGGGGCGGCGGTGCTCGGGCACGGAGACGATGGCCGCCTCGCGGACCAGGGCGGTGGGCGTGCCCTGGCCGTCGACGACGACGAGGGCACGGGCGCCCGCCTCGCCCGCGCGGCGCAGGGCCTCGGAGAGCGGGGTGGCCGCCTCGACGGGGACGGCGCGGCGGGTGAGGGTGCGGGCCCGCAGGCCGGGGAGGCGCTCGCGGAGGCGGGCCATGCGCAGGCTGTTGCCGGCGCCGGTCCAGATGATGGCGGCGAGGATCGCGGCGAGCAGGGCGTCGGTGAGGGAGTCGACGCCGCCGAAGCTGGGCGCCCCGTCACCGAGGCCGGCCTGGGTGAGCAGCGGGAGGCCGACGAGGACGGCGACGGCGAGCGCGCGGCCGATCCACGCGGCGGCGACGGTGCCGGTCATGGGCTTGCCGCTGATCTTCCAGACGACGGCGCGGAGCATGCGCCCGCCGTCGAGGGGGAGGCCGGGCAGCAGATTGAAGATCGCCACCAGGAGGTTGGAGATCATCAGGCCGGCCAGCAGGACGCCGGGCACGGTGCCCGGCTCGACGGCCAGCATGCCGAGGTAGAACAGCCCGGCCAGGACCAGGGAGAGCAGCGGTCCGACGAAGGCGAGGACGAATTCGCGGCCCGGGGTCTCGGTCTCCTTCTCGATCTCGGAGACGCCGCCGAAGAACTGGAGCTGGATCCGGCGCACGGGGAGCTTGAAGCGCAGGGCCGCGACCGTGTGCGCCAGTTCGTGCACCAGCACGGAGGCGTAGAAGGCGACGGCGAAGAAGAGCGAGACGAGATAGCGGACGCGGCCGAGCTCGGGCAGGACGCGGTCGAGCTGTCCGCCGAAGACCCAGGTGATGAGGGCGGCGACGAGGAACCAGCTGGGGGCGACATAGACGGGCACCCCGAACGGGCGGCCCATGAGGATGCCACCGCCGCTCTCGCGAGGGCGCTTGGGAACGCGGTCCCCGGGCTCGCCCTCGGTCCCGGCGCCCCCGCTGCCGGGCCGGTCCTGCCCGCTGTTGTCCACGGTGTCCCCTCGTCGGATGCGGCCCCCGCACCCGCGGTGCGTTCTCACGATCATGCAGTGCGAGAGCTTCTGAGTCGATGGTATGCGGCCGACTGTCAGTCACGGGCCGTAGGGTTCCTGTCATGGGTATCGCCACCGAGGAAACCGCCGGCAGCGGCGACGGGCAGGCCGGGCAGGCGCCGGAGAGTGCCGCGGAGCGGCCGTCGGGCGCCGTGCGTCCGGCCGCGCTGTCGCCGTCGCGCGCCGGTGACTTCATGCAGTGTCCGCTGCTCTACCGCTTCCGCGTGATCGACAAACTGCCCGAGAAGCCGAGCGCCGCGGCGACGCGCGGCACGGTGGTGCACTCCGTGCTGGAGCGGCTCTTCGACGCGCCCGCCGCCGAGCGCACCGCGCCGCGGGCGAAGGGCCTGGTGCCGGGCGAGTGGGAGAAGCTGCTCGCGGCCCGCCCGGAGCTGGCCGAGCTGTTCCTGCGGGAGGACGGCACGCACGACGGCGACCGCCTGGCGACGTGGCTGGCGGACGCGGAGCGGCTGGTGGAGCGCTGGTTCACGCTGGAGGACCCGACGCGGCTGGAGCCCGCGGACCGCGAGCTCTATGTGGAGACGGTGATCGACGGCGCGGGTTCCGCAGGCGGGGGGCTGACGCTGCGCGGCTTCATCGACCGGGTCGACGTGGCGCCCACCGGCGACGTGCGGATCGTGGACTACAAGACGGGCAAGGCCCCCGCCCCGCAGTACCGCGACGGCGCGCTGTTCCAGATGAAGTTCTACGCCCTGGTGCTGTGGCGGCTGCGCGGCCTGGTGCCGCGCCGGCTCCAGCTGGTCTATCTGGGCAGCGGTGACGTCCTGACGTACGACCCGGCCGAGGCCGAGCTGCTGGCGGTGGAGCGCAAGCTGCGTGCCCTGTGGGAGGCCATCGAGCTGGCGACGGACACCGGCGACTGGCGGCCCCGGCCCACCAAGCTGTGCGGCTGGTGCGATCACCAGGCCGTCTGTCCCGAGTTCGGCGGCACTCCCCCGCCGTATCCGCTGCCGGTCGTGGCGCAGCACGCCGGGCGGGTGGCCCCCGTCGCGGCCGCTCAGGGCAGAATGGACGCGGTCTAACGAAGGAGTTCACGTGGCGATCCGCGTCCTGCTGGTCGACGACCAGCCGCTGCTGCGCACCGGCTTCCGGATGATCCTCGAGGCGGAGGCGGACCTCGCGGTCGTCGGCGAGGCCGGGGACGGTCTTCAGGCGCTCGACCAGGTGCGGGCGCTGCAGCCCGATGTGGTGCTGATGGACATCCGGATGCCGCGGATGGACGGTGTCGAGGCGACCCGGCAGATCACCGGCCCGGAGCGGAACGGCCCGGCGAAGGTGCTGGTGCTGACGACCTTCGACCTGGACGAGTATGTGGTGGAGGCGCTGCGGGCGGGGGCCAGCGGCTTCCTGCTGAAGGACGCGCCCGCCAATGAGCTGGTGCAGGCGATCCGGGTGGTGGCGGGCGGCGAGGCGATGCTCGCGCCGAGCATCACCCGGCGGCTGCTCGACAAGTACGCGGGCCACCTCCCCTCGGGCGAGGAGCCGCTGCCCGACACCCTGCACACGCTGACCGACCGTGAGGTCGAGGTGCTGAAGCTGGTGGCGCGCGGGCTGTCGAACGCGGAGATCGCGGCGGATCTGTTCGTCAGCGAGACCACGGTCAAGACGCACGTCGGGCACGTGCTCACGAAGCTCGGGCTGCGGGACCGCGTGCAGGCGGCGGTCTACGCCTACGAGAGCGGGCTGGTGCGCCCGGGCGCGCAGTAACCCTTTCGCCGGGGCTCCGCCCCGCGCCCCTGACGGGGCGCGGGAACGGGGTCGGCTTATTCCTTCGCCGCCTTGGCTATCTCCCAGAAGCGGAAGACCGTGGAGGCGTCCAGCGTCCACTGGAGACCGGAGATCCGGTCGCTCGCCACCGCGTACTGCTTGCCCTGCCACAGCGGCAGGATCGGCAGGTCCTGGGCGACGGTGGTCTGGACCTTGGCGAAGTCGCCGACGGTCGCGGTCCGGGTGCCCTCGGCCGCGGTGGCCAGGATGCGGTTGTTGATGTCCTTGGAGTCGTAGTTGTTCGAGAGGACGTTGTTCTCACCGAAGAACGGCGCGGTGAAGTTGTCGGGGTCCGGGTAGTCGGGGATCCAGCCCTTGACGTAGACGCCGTACTTCCCGGCCTCGATGCCCTGGTCGTACTCCTCCTGCGGGACGCTCTTGACGTCCACGTCGAAGAGGTTGCTCTTGTTGAGCTGCTTGGCGATCTCCTCGAGCTCGGGCACGGTGCCCGGGCCGTAGCGGATCGGGGTGGCCCAGAGGGTCAGCTTGACCTTGCCCTTGATGTCGCCGGCGCTGAGCGCGGCGGCGGCCTTGTCGGGCTGCGGCCGGTCGCCGTAGAGGTCGAAGAACGGCGTCTTGTGACTGGCGATGCCGGCGGGGACGATCGAGTACAGCGGCTCGGCCGTGCGCTTGTAGACGTCGCGCACGAGCGCGCTGCGGTCGACGAGATAGGCGATGGCCTTGCGGACGGCCGGCTTGCCGACCACCGGGTCCTTGGTGTTGAAGACCAGGTGCTGGACCTCGGCACTGGTGCCCTCGACGACCTTGAGCTTCGCCTTGCCGCCGTCGGTGGCGTCCAGGTCGGCCAGGTCCTTCATGGCCAGACCGCGGTAGGCGATGTCGACGCCGCCCTTCTGGACCGCGGACTTCAGCTCCGCCTGGTCGCCGTGGAAGAACTTCATCGTGACGCCGCGGTTCTGCACCGCGCCGACCGAGCCCTTGTACGAGGAGTTGACCGAGAAGACGGCCTGCTTCTTGTCGAAGGAGTCCAGCTTGTAGACCCCGGAGCCGACCGCCTTGCCGTCGGTGCGCAGCCGGTCCGCGGGGTATTCCTGGTGGTCGACGATGGAGCCGGCACCGGAGGCGATCTTCTGCGGGAAGGTGGCGTCGGACCGGTTCAGGTGGAAGACGACCGTGGACTTGTCCGGGGTCTTGATGTCCTGGATCGAGGACAGCAGCGAGTCCGCCGGGCCCTTCTTGTCATGGATCTTCAGCGTCCGGCGGAAGGAGAAGGCGACGTCCTCGGAGGTGAGGTCGTGGCCGTTGCTGAACTTCAGACCGTCCTTCAGCTTGCACTGGAAGGTCTTGCTCGTGTCGTCCTGGAACTTGCAGCTGTCGGCGGCTTCCGGCTGGGGAGTGGTGCTCCCCTTGGGGAAGCTCAGCAGCGACTGGTAGACGTTGTTGAACAGCAGCCAGGTACCCGGGTCGTAACCGGATGCGGGGTCGGTGGTCACGACTTCGTCGGACATCCCCATGACCACCGACTCACCGGTGCCGCCCGCCTTGCCGTCTTCCGAACCGCACCCGGTGAGCAGGGCGGCGGCGAGCCCCGCGCCGAGCGGGGCGGCAAGCCACTGGTCACGTTTCCTCACGTGCACGTTCCTCACAGTTTCCTTGATCGTCTGAAGAGATCTTCGGCAGAACCGGTCTGACGAGCCTGTTGCCTCACACGCCGCGGCCCAGCTCCCACGGCTGCATCTCGGAGGCGGAGTTGAGCGCCCACTCGGCACCGGTGACGTTGTCCCGGGCCGCCACGTACTGCTTCCCCTGCCACAGCGGCAGCACCGGCACGTCGTCGGCGACGATGTCCTGGGCCTGCTGGAAGAACTTGGCCGCGGACTCGCGCTGCGGGGTCTCGCGGGAGTCGGGGATCAGCTGGTTGGTGATCTTGGTGTTCTGGTAGGGGGAGCGGAGGAAGTTGTCCTTGCCGAAGAACGGCGCGACGAAGTTGTCCGGGTCCGGGAAGTCGGGGAACCAGCCCATGCCGTAGACGGCGTACTTGCCCTTCGCGGCCTCCGGGCGGAAGTCCGCCCACTTCACGCCCTCGATCTTGGCGTTGAACAGCTGGCTGTCGTTGAGCTGCTTCTGCAGCGTCCTGAACGCCTTGCCGGTCGCCTCGCCGTAGTGGTCCTCGGAGTAGGTGAGGGTCAGCGGCACGGGGGTGCTGATGTTCGCGGAGCGCAGGATCGAGCGGGCCTTGTCGACGCTCGGGTCCCCGTACTTGTTGGAGAAGGAGTTCTGGTGGCTGGTGATGCCGCTGGGGACGACGGAGTAGAGCGGGTCGTTGGTCCGCGCGTAGTCGTCGCGGGAGAGCGCCTGGCGGTCGATCAGCTGGGCCATGGCCTGGCGTACGGCCTTGTTCTTGACCGTGGGGTCCTCGGTGTTGAAGGCGAGGAAGCTGATCTCCTGGCCCGGCGCCTCCAGCAGCTTGACGCCCTTGGTCGTGGCGCCGCCGAGCCGGCTGAGCTGCTCGGGCGACAGGGTGCGGTTCATGATGTCGATGTCGCCGCCCTTGAGCGCCTTCTCCATCGACTTCGAGTCGTCGTAGAACCGCATCTCGTACTTGTCGTTCTGCAGCTCCACCGAACCCTGGTAACTGGAGTTCTTGGTGAAGACGGCCTTGACGACCCGGCCGTCCTTCTCGTCCGTCTTCAGGGTGTACGGGCCGGAGCCGACCACCTTGAAACCGGTGTTGAGCTGGTTCTTGGCGTAGGTCTCGCTGTCGACGATGGCGGCGGCCGGGGTGGCGAGCTTCTGCGGGAAGGTCGCGTCGGGCGTCTTCAGCGAGAAGACGACCTCCAGCTCGCTCGGCGTCTCGACCTTGTCGATGTTGCTGAGCAGCGACACCGGGCCGTTCTCGAAGTTGATGGTGCGGGCGCGCTCGATGGAGAACTTGACGTCCTCGGAGGTGAGCGCGTGCCCGTTGGAGAACTTCAGCCCGCTGCGCAGTGTGCAGCGGAACTGCTCGTTCTTGCGGTCCCCGAAGGAGCATTTCTCGGCGGCGTCACCGACCGGGTTGGCGCCGGAGCGGGGCAGGCGCAGCAGGGTCTGGAAGGTGCTGTGCAGGACGTTCCACGCGCTGATGTCGTACGCGGCGGCCGGGTCGAAGGGCGCCGGGGCGTCCGTCGTCTCCTCGAAACGGTCGGTCGTGCCGATGACGATGGCGCCGTTGCCCTTTCCGGCTCCGGAGCTCCCGCCACAGGCGACGAGCACGGGGGCCAGCAGGGCTGCCACGGTCGGCAGCACCAACGTCTTGCGGTTCATTGTGCGGGGTTCTCCCTGTGATGCGATCGGTTCCCGGGACGATACCGACGGCGGTTGCGTCGGCCCATGGGCAGCCGTGAAGTTCTCGCGAAGAGATTAGTGCGCGGTGCCGAGGTAACCGGAACGCGGGGAACTTGATGCGATATCACGCCGGGATAACGACCGGCAGTTCACCGATATCCGGACGCCGGAACGATTCGCGCACCTGATCATCAATCGGGACACAACGGTGCGCTTCAACCCCGCCCCGGTCACAGGAGAGTGATCGACACCCCACACAACGGCTCTTGACCCGGTGACGAAACTCACTCCGGTGAACTCGGCGGCGCCCAGGGCAATTCGACCACCACATTCGTCACGGAAAACAATCACGCCGGTGCGGGCTCGGGTTCAGCGGGCATTCCGGGACACGCTCAGTGCACGCGTCAGTGCTTTCCGGTCATCAGCCCGTCATCAGCCCGTGGAGAAAACGGAGATCGACTTCCTCCAGGGAACCCACGACCGTGCGGCCGGCGGCCGACGGGATCGGGGCCACCGACGGCACCGCCACCACCCGGCAGCCGGCCGCCTCCGCCGCGGTCACGCCCGTCATGGTGTCCTCGACGACGGCGCACCGCGCGGGGTCGGCGCCGAGCCGGGCGGCCGCCAGCAGATACGGGTCGGGGTGCGGCTTCGTCCGCTCCATCTCGTCCCCGGCGAGGGTCAGCGTGAAGTTCTCCGCGCCCAGCGTGTGCAGCACCCGGTCGATGATCTGCCGGTGCGAGGCGGAGACCAGCGCGGTCGGCACGGAGTGGGCGGCCAGCTCGGCGAGCAGTCTGCGGGCGCCCGGCATCAGCGGCACCCCGCGCCCGATCATCTCGGAGAAGCGCGAGTTGAGCAGGGCGGTCAGCTCGGCCAGGGCGATCTTCGCGCCGGTGGCCTGGATGAGGAAGGAGGCGCTGCGCGCCATGGGGCCGCCGACGACGACCGCGCGGTAGTCCTCCAGGAGCTGGTGGCCGAGCTCGGCGAAGACGGCGACCTCGACGTCCCACCAGAAGCCCTCGGTGTCGACCAGGGTGCCGTCCATGTCGAGCAGGACGGCCTGCAGGGCCGACCCGGTGGTCGGCCGGGGCTCGACTGCGGGGATGCTGCTGGTCATCCGGGCACACCTCCTGAGGGGACGAGAAGGCCGGCCCCGCCGCGCCCCTCGGGGGCGCGACCGGACCGGCCTTCACCGGACCGACAAGTGTACGGCGGTCCGCCTTCCGCGTCGCTTCGATATCCGGGCCCGCCCGATTACGGGCCGCCCCGGCAACGGCGCCTCAGCTCTCGTTCTCGGGGCCCTCCGACTCCTCTTCCGGTGCCGGGGCAGGGCCCCCGTCGCTGTCCTTGGCCGGGGGCCGCGGCGGGCGCGTACGGCCGCTGGAGGTGTCGCGGAGGAAGGAGCCGTCCGTGAGGCCGGGCTCGGCCGCGAGGCCGCCCGGCTGACCGTCGCGGCGGCGCAGATAGCGCTCGAACTCACGCGCGATCGCCTCGCCCGAGGCCTCCGGGAGGTCAGCCGTGTCCCGCGCCTCCTCCAGCGACTGGACGTACTCCGCGACCTCGCTGTCCTCGGCCGCCAGCTGGTCCACGCCCAGCTGCCAGGCGCGGGCGTCCTCCGGCAGCTCGCCCAGCGGGATCCGCAGGTCGATCAGGTCCTCCAGGCGGTTCAGGAGCGCCAGGGTGGCCTTCGGGTTCGGCGGCTGGGAGACGTAGTGCGGCACGGCCGCCCACAGGCTCACCGCCGGGACGCCCGCGTGCGCGCAGGCTTCCTGGAGAATGCCGACGATGCCGGTCGGGCCCTCGTAGCGGGACTCCTCCAGATCCATGGTGCGGGCCAGGTCCGGGTCGGAGGTGACCCCGCTGACCGGCACGGGCCGGGTGTGCGGGGTGTCGCCGAGCAGCGAGCCCAGCACCACGACGAGCTCCACGCCCAGCTCGTGGGCGAAGCCCAGGATCTCGTTGCAGAACGAGCGCCAGCGCATGCTCGGCTCGATGCCCCGCACCAGGACGAGGTCGCGCGAGGGCTTGCCGTCGCCACCGGTGCGCACCACGGACAGCCGGGTGGTCGGCCAGGTGACCTTGCGGACTCCCCCGTCCAGCCAGATCGTGGGCCGGTTGACCTGGAAGTCGTAGTAGTCCTCGGCGTCGAGCGCGCCGAAGACCTCGCCCTTCCACTCCCGGTCCAGGTGCGCGACCGCGCTGGAGGCGGCGTCACCGGCGTCGTTCCAGCCCTCGAAGGCACAGATCATGACCGGGTCGATCAGCTCGGGAACCCCCTCAAGCTCGATCACCCAGCGCCTCCTTCCGACCGGGGCGGACGGGTCCGTACCACCGGTTGCAGTTCCGTGCAGTGTTGTTCGGGGTTGTTCGGGATCGCGCGGCGTCGTGCGGGATCGTGCCGTGTCGTCCGGAGCGGCCCCCCGCAGCGCGTTCCCTGTCGTGCGACCCCTAAGACTACGACTTCCGCGCCCCCTGTTCGCAGTCCCTGTACGGGCACTTCCTCACCCCCTCGTACCCCAGTCACGCCGGTATGCACGCCAGTCGCTCTCGGTGGCCGCGAAGTCGACGTAGAGCGCCAGGCCGAACCGCTCGCGGCCCTTGCCCTCGCGGGTCAGGCCGAGCCGGGCGCCGCGCACGGCGGCCGCGGCCGTCTCCGCGTGGCCGTGGTGGCCCATCTCGTCGGTGTGGAAGAAGGGCAGGCCCATCAGCAGGTCGGTCCCCGTGGGGGTGGCCTGGAGGGCGAGCGCCGTCTGCCGGGCCACATAGCCGCCGTAGAGGCTCTCGACCGGCAGGGCGGTGTCGTAGGACATGACCGCGATCTGGTCGGTGCGGCGCGCGACCTGCCCGAAATATTTCTGGGTCCACCACTTGGGGCTGCCCGCCAGGCGGGCGGCGCTGTGCATCGAGGGCAGCGGGTCGATCTGCTGGGCCGCGACCGAGAGCACTCCGTCCGCCTGGCCGACCGCCGCGTGCAGGGCGTCGAGCAGGGCGAGGAAGGCGGTGTCGCCGGAGCGCACGGGCTCGACGTCCAGGTGGACGCCGTCGAACCCGGCCCGCAGGACCTGCCGGGCGCTCTCGACCACGGCGTCGCGGGCGGGCGCCGAGTCCAGCCGCAGCCCGTCGCTCCCCTCCCCGGCGCGCACGACCTTGTCGCCGAGCCACGCCTGCACGCGCACCCCGGGCAGCGCGCGGTGCACGGAGTCGGCCAGCCAACGCGCCCGGGGGTAGGCCGAGGCGGGCAGCGTGCCGTCGTGCTCCAGCGGGCCGGCGTGCACATAGAGGTCGCGCAGGCCCGTACCCGCGATCCTGCGCCCCAGCGCGGCGAGGTCCGCGTCGCTCTTGCGGCCGTCGACCCACGCGTGCCCCAGCCAGAGGGCGTCGCGGCCGCGGGTGACCGCGTCGTCCGCGGGCGCCCCGGCGTAGGCGGCCCGCAGCGCGCCGCCCGCCAGGACGAGCGGCACGAGGAGCACCAGGGCCAGGACGAGGGCCAGGCGCGTCACCAGCCGCCTGCGAGGTCGCAAGCGGCGCAGTGCGGTGAGCAGTTCACGGAGATCCGGCCGGCGCATGGAGAAGATCGCCCCCTTTTCACTGAAGTGACGCGATCCCGCACCCGTCAGTTGCGCCGCGGACAGCGCTGAGGGGAGAGACGGCCGATGGCGTCTCTCCCCTCAGCGGCGATGGGGGCTTCAGCCCTTGTCGCCCAGCATGCCCTTGACGCGCGCCCGGACGTCCTCGGTGTCGAGGCCGCGGATCGTCAGGGTCGTGCGGCGGCGCAGGACGTCGTCCACCGTCTCGGCCCACTCGTGGTCACGGGCGTAGACGACCTGGGCCCAGATCTCGGGGCCGTCGGGGTGGATGCGCTCGCCGAGCTCCGGGTTCTCGTTGACCAGGCGCGCGATGTCGAAGGACAGCGAGCCGTAGTGCGAGGCCAGGTGGCGGGCGGTCAGCGGGTCCATGCGGGCGCCGGGGTCGCGGTCCACCAGCAGTCGGTGGGCGACCGCGTTGGGGTTGGCGACACCGGGCAGCGGGGTCCGGCGGACGAGGTTGGAGACGGGCTCCATGTCCTCGGTCAGCGGGCTGCCGGGCAGCTTGGCGAGCTTGGCCATGACCGTACGGCCGATGTGGCGGTAGGTGGTCCACTTGCCGCCGGCGACGGAGAGCATGCCGCCCTTGCCCTCGCTGACGACGGTCTCGCGCTTGGCCTGGGCCACGTCACCGGGGCCACCGGGCAGCACGCGCAGGCCCGCGAAGGCGTACGTCATCAGGTCGCGGTCGAGGTCCGCGTCCTGGATGGAGAACGCCGCCTCGTCCAGGATCTGCTGGATGTCGGCCTCGGTGGCGCGCACGTCCGCCGGGTCGCCCTCGTACTGCGTGTCGGTGGTGCCCAGCAGGAGCTGGTCCTCCCACGGCAGGGCGAAGGTGATGCGGTACTTGTCGATCGGGGTGGCCATGGCGGCCTTCCAGGGCGACTTGCGCTTCATCACGATGTGCGCACCCTTGGAGAGGCGGATCGACGGGTCCGCGCCCTTGTCCTCCATCTTGCGGAGGTGGTCCACCCAGGGGCCGGTGGCGTTGAGCACGACGCGCGCGTCGATGCCGAACTCGGCGCCGTCCGTGCGGTCCTTGAGCTCGGCGCCGGTGACCTTGCCGTGGGTGAAGCGCAGACCGGTGACCTCGGCGTGGTTGAGGACCACGGCACCGGACTCGACGGCGGCGCGGACCGTCATGACGGCGACGCGCGAGTCGTTCATCTGGTGGTCGTAGTAGACCGCCACGGCCTTGAGGTTGTCCGTGCGCAGACCGGGGTTGTCGGCCTTGGCCTTGGCCGGGGAGATCACCTTGCCGACGCCGTCGCCGAAGGCGGACAGCGCGGAGTAGGCGAAGACGCCGGCGCCGAGCTTGGCGGCGCCGACCGGGCCGCCCTTGTAGACCGGCAGGTAGAAGGTCAGCGGGTTGACCAGGTGCGGGGCCACGTCCTTGGCCAGCACCCGGCGCTCGTGGTGGTTCTCCGCGACCAGCTTGACCGCGCCGGTCTGCAGGTAGCGCAGACCGCCGTGGACGAGCTTGGAGGAAGCGGAGGAGGTGGCGCCGGCGAAGTCGCCGGCGTCCACCATGGCGACCCGCAGTCCGGCCTGCGCTGCGTGCCAGGCCACCGAGGTGCCCAGGATGCCGCCGCCGATCACCAGGAGGTCGTACGTCGCGTTGGACAGCCGTTCCCGGGTCTCGGCGCGGCCCGGGTTGGCACCGGAGGCCGGGTGCGTTCCCAGGGTCGGAACGCTCTGCGGGGTTGTCATGATTACTCCTCGTCCTCGATCCAGCCCATGGTCCGCTCGACGGCCTTGAGCCAGCTCTTGTACTCGCGGTCACGCGTGTCCGCGTCCATGCGGGGGGTCCACTCGGCGGCCCGGCGCCAGTTGGCACGCAGGGCGTCGGTGTCCGGCCAGAAGCCGACGGCCAGGCCGGCGGCGTAGGCGGCGCCGAGGCAGGTGGTCTCGGCGACCATCGGGCGCACCACAGGGGCGTCCAGGAAGTCCGAGAGCGTCTGCATCAGCAAGTTGTTGGAGGTCATACCGCCGTCGACCTTGAGCGCGGTGAGCTCGACGCCGGAGTCCTTCGTCATGGCGTCGGTGATCTCGCGGGTCTGCCAGGCGGTGGCCTCGAGCACGGCGCGGGCGATGTGCGCCTTGGTGACGTAGCGGGTCAGGCCCGCGATGACACCGCGCGCGTCGGAGCGCCAGTAGGGGGCGAACAGGCCGGAGAAGGCCGGCACGAAGTAGGCGCCGCCGTTGTCCTCGACGGAGCTGGCGAGCGTCTCGATCTCGGCCGCGCTCTTGATGAGGCCCATCTGGTCGCGCATCCACTGCACGAGGGAGCCGGTGACGGCGATGGAGCCCTCAAGGGCGTAGACCGGCTTCTCGTTCCCGATGCGGTAGCCGACGGTGGTCAGCAGGCCGTTGTAGGACTGGACGGGCTCGTCACCGGTGTTCATCAGCATGAACGTGCCGGTGCCGTAGGTCGACTTGGCCTCGCCCTGCTCGAAGCAGGTCTGGCCGAAGAGGGCGGCCTGCTGGTCACCGAGGGCGGAGGCGACGGGGACGCCGGCGAGGGCGCCGCCCTTGGCGTTGCCGTAGACCTCGGCGGAGGAGCGGATCTCCGGCAGCACGGCGGCCGGGATCCCCATGGAGGCGAGGATGCGGTCGTCCCACTCCAGCTTGCGCAGGTTCATCAGCATGGTGCGCGAGGCGTTGGTGACGTCCGTGACGTGGACACCGCCGTCGACGCCGCCGGTCAGGTTCCAGATGACCCAGGAGTCCATGGTGCCGAAGAGGATGTCGCCGGCCTCGGCACGCTCGCGCAGGCCCTCGACGTTGTCCAGCAGCCAGCGGACCTTGGGGCCGGAGAAGTAGGAGGCCAGCGGGAGGCCCGTCTCGCGGCGGAAGCGGTCCTGGCCGACGTTGCGGCCGAGCTCCTTGCAGAGCGCGTCGGTGCGGGTGTCCTGCCAGACGATGGCGTTGTGGACGGGCTCGCCGGTGTTCTTGTCCCACATCAGCGTGGTCTCACGCTGGTTGGTGATGCCGATCGCCTTGACGTCGGCGGCGGTGATGCCCGCCTTCTCGACGGCGCCGGCCAAGACCTGCTGGACGTTGGCCCAGATCTCGGCGGCGTCGTGCTCGACCCAGCCCGGCTTCGGGAAGATCTGCTCGTGCTCCTTCTGGTCGACGGAGACGATGCGTCCGTCGCGGTCGAAGACGATGCAGCGGGAGGAGGTGGTGCCCTGGTCGATCGCCGCGATGAACGGGCCCTGGCCGTGGGTGCCGGTGGTGGTCATGTCTGGTGTGCTCCTGGAAGTCTGAAGGTCTCGGCGGGTGCTCAGTACGCGAGCTTGTGGATGCCTGCGGCCAGCGCGGCACCTACGAGCGGGCCGACCACCGGGATCCAGGCGTAGCTCCAGTCGGAGCCGCCCTTGTTCGGCAGCGGCAGCAACGCGTGCACGATACGCGGGCCGAGGTCACGGGCAGGGTTGATCGCGTAGCCCGTCGGGCCGCCGAGCGAGAGACCGATCCCCACGACGACGAAGGCGGTCATCAGCACGCCGGTGCCACTGACGGCCAGGCCCTTGGTGAGGCCCTGGGTGAGGATCGCGAGCACGAGCACCGCGGTGGCGATTATCTCCGTGGCGAGGTTCTGCACGACGTTGCGGACCTCGGGTCCGGTGGAGAAGATGCCGAGCACCGGGCCGGCCTTGGGGGCCGCGGTCTGGTCGACCATGCCCTCCTGGGGGTTGAGGCTGCCGACGATCTCCGGGTCGGTGAGGTGGGCCCGGAACTGTCCGTAGTACGTGACCCACACCAGCGTGGCGCCGATCATCGCGCCGAGCATCTGGGAGCCGATGTAGAGCGGTACGTCGCTCCACTTGGTGGCGCCGTCGATGGCGAGGCCGATCGTCACGGCGGGGTTGAGGTGCGCGCCGGACGGGTTGGCGATGTACGCCCCCGTCAGCACGGCGAAGCCCCAGCCGAATGTGATGGCGAGCCAGCCCGCGTTGAGCGCCTTCGAGCGCTTCAGGGTGACGGCGGCGCAGACGCCACCGCCCAGCAAGATGAGCACGGCGGTACCGATGGTCTCGCCGATGAAGATGTCGGAGCTGGACACCCGCGACTCCTTTGTCCTTCGTCCAGGGGAAGGCGAACCCCGGGTCCCTCCGGTGGTCCGCACCCTCCGAGAGGGCGGTGATCGGTCCCGCGGCAATGCCCACCATAGCGAATATTGTCGTTAGGTGTTCGACAATGCCGACCGATGAACGGCAGTTTTCTGCACGGTCAAGGGCGCGTCAAGGGTTTCGTGACCGAAAAGTCCGGTCCAACAGGCCGAAAACATTCGATCGATACCCGTCGGTAACCTAACCGCGACCTAACGCCCCGCTCCCCCGGCGTCCGCCGGTCCCCCAGCCGTCCCGCGACGCTAGAAGCGCCCCGCCCCCAGGTCCCGGGAGACGGCCCGCGCGCAGTCCCGTACGGCCGCGACCAGCTGTGCCCTCAGCTCGCCGTCCTCGCAGACCCGCTCCACGGCACCGGTGATGCCCACCGCCCCCACGGGCATCCGCCGCCGGTCGTGGATGGGGGCCGCGACCGACGCCACACCCGCCCAGGTCTCCTCGACGTCCGAGGCCCACCCACGGGCCCGGGTGAGGTCGAGCACATTCTCGAAATCGGCCAGCCCGGTCACGGTGTGCGGGGTGAACGCCTCACGCTCGGACTCCGTCACCTCACTGTGCGCCACCGGGTCGTAGGCCGAGAGCACCTTGCCGAGCGCGGTGCTGTGCAGCGGCTGCATCGCGCCGACCTCCAGCACCTGCCTGCTGTCGTCGGGCCGGAAGACGTGATGGATGATCAGCACGCCCTGCTGGTGGAGCACGCCCAGATAGACGCTCTCGCCGCTGGACCGCGCCAGGTCGTCCGCCCAGACCAGCGCCCGGGCCCGCAGCTCGTGCACGTCCAGATAGCTGTTCCCCAGCCGGAGCAGTTCCGCGCCGAGCTGATAGCGCCCCGACGCGGGGTCCTGCTCGACGAAGCCCTCCTGCTGGAGGGTCCGCAGAATGCCGTGCGCGGTCCCCTTCGCGAGCCCCAGCGCGGAGGCCACGTCCGACAGCCCCAGCCGTCGCTCGCCCCCCGCGAGCAGCCGTAGCATCGCCGCCGCTCGTTCGAGCGACTGGATGGTCCGTGCCATCGCGCAACCTCCTCCACATGCCGTTCGGCAATGCTGAACACTATCGGCCGATGCCGACCGAGAGGTAGCCGACAACGGCTCTTCGGATGATCTTTCGAAGAGCAAGCGTGCCTGGTCAGGCCATGGTCGTCGCCGTATCAAGCCGTGGGACACCCCTCCCAACGGCGGATCCGGCGGCTACGCTGACGACGTGCGCCTTCTGCCGGAAGGCGCAAAGCCGACAGCCGTCGCAACCCCGGGAGCACTTCCATGGCCTCGTTCACGCCATCGACCGCAAGCACCGCCCGAGCCTCCGAACTCCGGGAGGCCCTCGCCTCCCGGGTCGTGGTGGCCGACGGCGCCATGGGCACGATGCTCCAGGCACAGGACCCCAGTCTGGACGACTTCCAGCAGCTCGAAGGCTGCAACGAGATCCTCAACGTCACCCGTCCGGACATCGTGCGCTCGGTGCACGAGGCGTATTTCTCCGTCGGCGTCGACTGCGTGGAGACCAACACCTTCGGCGCCAACCTCGCGGCCCTCGGCGAGTACGAGGTCGCCGACCGCATCCTCGAACTCTCCGAGGCGGGCGCGCGCATCGCCCGCGAGGTCGCCGACGACTTCACCGGCCGCGACGGCCGCACCCGCTGGGTGCTGGGCTCGGTCGGACCGGGCACCAAGCTGCCGACCCTGGGCCACGCCCCGTACGGCAAGCTCCGTGACGCCTACCAGCAGAACGTCGAGGGCCTCGTGGCCGGCGGCGCCGACGCGATCCTGGTCGAGACCACCCAGGACCTGCTCCAGACCAAGGCGTCCGTCGTCGGCGCCCGGCGCGCCCTGGAAGCCGCCGGTGCCGACCTGCCGCTGCTGGTCCAGGTCACCGTGGAGACCACCGGCACCATGCTCCTCGGCTCCGAGATCGGGGCCGCGCTCACCGCCCTGGAGCCGCTGGGCATCGACATGATCGGGCTGAACTGCGCCACCGGCCCGGCCGAGATGAGCGAGCACCTGCGCTATCTGTCCCGGCACGCCCGCACCCGCGTCTCCGCGATGCCCAACGCCGGCCTGCCGGTCCTGGGCAAGGACGGCGCGCACTACCCCCTGAGCCCGGCCGAACTGGCCGACGCGCACGAGACGTTCGTCCGGGAGTACGGGCTCTCGCTCGTCGGCGGCTGCTGCGGCACGACGCCCGAGCACCTGCGGCAGGTCGTCGAGCGCGTCCGCGACATGCGGCCCACCGAGCGCGAGCCCCGCCCCGAGCCCGGCGCCGCCTCGCTCTATCAGACCGTGCCCTTCCGGCAGGACACCTCCTTCCTCGCGATCGGCGAGCGGACCAACGCCAACGGCTCGAAGAAGTTCCGCGAGGCGATGCTGGCGGGCCGCTGGGACGACTGCGTGGAGATGGCCCGCGACCAGATCCGCGAGGGCGCGCACATGCTCGACCTGTGCGTCGACTACGTCGGCCGCGACGGCGTCGCCGACATGGAGGAGCTCGCGGGCCGCTTCGCCACCGCCTCCACGCTCCCGATCGTGCTCGACTCCACCGAGGTCGACGTGCTGCGCGCCGGGCTGGAGAAGCTCGGCGGGCGCGCCGTCATCAACTCCGTCAACTACGAGGACGGCGACGGCCCCGAGTCCCGCTTCGCGAAGGTGACGGCCCTCGCCGCCGAGCACGGGGCGGCGCTCATCGCGCTGACCATCGACGAGGACGGCCAGGCCCGCACGGTCGAGAACAAGGTGGCCATCGCCGAGCGGCTCATCGCGGATCTGACCGGCAACTGGGGCATTCGCGAGTGCGACATCCTCATCGACGCCCTGACCTTCACCATCTGCACCGGCCAGGAGGAGTCCCGCAAGGACGGCATCGCCACCATCGAGGCCATCCGGGAGCTCAAGCGCCGCCACCCGGAGGTGCAGACCACCCTGGGTCTCTCCAACATCTCCTTCGGCCTCAACCCGGCCGCCCGCGTCGTGCTGAACTCCGTCTTCCTCGACGAGTGCGTCAAGGCCGGCCTGGACTCGGCGATCGTGCACGCGAGCAAGATCCTGCCGATCGCGCGCCTGGAGGAGGAGCAGGTCAAGGTCGCCCTCGACCTCATCTACGACCGGCGCGCCGAGGGCTACGACCCCCTGCAGAAGCTCATGGAGCTCTTCGAGGGCGTCAACATGAAGTCCATGAAGGCGGGCAAGGCCGAGGAGCTCCTCGCGCTGCCTCTGGACGAGCGGCTCCAGCGCCGCATCATCGACGGCGAGAAGAACGGCCTGGAGGCCGACCTGGACGAGGCGCTGCGCGACCGCCCCGCCCTCGACATCGTCAACGACACCCTGCTCGAAGGCATGAAGGTGGTCGGCGAGCTGTTCGGCTCCGGCCAGATGCAGCTGCCGTTCGTCCTCCAGTCGGCCGAGGTCATGAAGTCGGCCGTCGCCTATCTCGAACCGCACATGGAGAAGTCCGACGCGGAGGGCAAGGGCACCATCGTGCTGGCCACCGTCCGCGGCGACGTCCACGACATCGGCAAGAACCTCGTCGACATCATCCTCTCCAACAACGGCTACAACGTCGTCAACCTCGGCATCAAGCAGCCCGTCTCCGCGATCCTGGAGGCCGCCGAGGAGCACCGGGCCGATGTGATCGGCATGTCCGGGCTCCTGGTGAAGTCCACCGTGATCATGAAGGAGAACCTGGAGGAGCTGAACCAGCGCAAGCTGGCGGCCGACTACCCCGTGATCCTCGGCGGCGCGGCCCTCACCCGCGCCTACGTCGAGCAGGACCTGCACGAGATCTACGAGGGCGAGGTCCGCTATGCCCGCGACGCCTTCGAGGGCCTGCGGCTGATGGACGCCCTGATCGCGGTCAAGCGGGGTGTGCCGGGGGCGACGCTGCCGGAGCTCAAGCAGCGGCGGGTGCCCAAGCGGGAGGCCGCCGCGGCCGTCGTCGAGGAGCCGGAGGGCGCCGTACGGTCGGACGTGGCCGTGGACAACCGCGTCCCCGAGCCGCCCTTCTGGGGCACCCGCGTCATCAAGGGCATCGGCCTGAAGGACTACGCCTCCTGGCTCGACGAGGGCGCGCTCTTCAAGGGTCAGTGGGGGCTCAAGCAGGCCCGCGCGGGCGGCCCGACCTACGAGGAGCTCGTCGAGACCGAGGGCCGGCCGCGGCTGCGCGGCTGGCTGGAGAAGCTCCACACGGAGAACCTCCTCGAAGCGGCCGTCGTCTACGGCTACTTCCCCTGCGTCTCCAAGGGCGACGACCTGATCCTCCTCCACGAGGACGGCACCGAGCGCACCCGTTTCACCTTCCCGCGCCAGCGGCGCGGGCGCCGGCTGTGCCTCGCGGACTTCTTCCGCCCGGAGGAATCCGGCGAGACCGACGTCGTGGGCCTCCAGGTCGTCACCGTCGGCTCCCGCATCGGCGAGGCCACGGCGGAGCTCTTCGCCGCCGACGCCTACCGCGACTACCTCGAACTGCACGGCCTGTCCGTGCAGTTGGCCGAGGCCCTCGCCGAATACTGGCACGCCCGCGTCCGCTCCGAGCTCGGCTTCGCGGGCGAGGACCCGGCCGACGTCGAGGACATGTTCGCGCTGAAGTACCGCGGTGCCCGCTTCTCCCTGGGCTACGGCGCCTGCCCCGACCTCGAGGACCGCGGCAAGATCGCCACCCTCCTGGAGCCGGAGCGCATCGGCGTCCACCTCTCGGAGGAGTTCCAGCTGCACCCGGAGCAGTCGACGGACGCGATCGTGATCCACCACCCGGAGGCGAAGTACTTCAACGCGCGGTAGCGGCTGTGTGCCGGGCCGGGGCTCCGGGGTGGTTGCTCACCGTTGTCGGCCGCGGGCCGGTTCGCCGCCTGCGGCGGGAGCGGCGTTGCCGCAGGCTGGGACCCCGGCATCGCTGCTCCCCGTTGCCATCCGCAGGCCGGTTCGCCGCCTGCGGCGGGAGCGCCCTGCGGGCGCGGCCTCAAACGCCGGCCGGGCTGGGTTGTGGCTGGGCGCCGTCTCCACGAGGCCGGGGTCCGGGGCTGCCCCCGGGAAAGCACAGCAAGGCCGGTGGCCCGGGGCGCTCCCCCGGGCCACCGCAGCCGGTCAGAGCGCGCTCGCTCCCCTCAGTGCCACCGTGAACGCCCGGTCCGTCGGCAGTGCGGCCGTTCTCACGTGTACGACGCCGCCGCGGTCGGCCGCGTCGTACCACCAGCCCGCGCCCTGGCCGCCCGCGCCGGACAGCCGGGGCAGGGCGTGGCCGTCCAGGGTCACCGACCTCGGCACCGTGCCGCCGTGGACCATGAACTCGTACGGCCGGGCGGTCTGTTTGCCGTGGAAGTCGCCCTTGGACGCGCCGACGTCCAGGGTGACCGTGCCCCGCCCCTCCCGCGGCGCGTGGACCGTCAGCTTCTGCTGGGCGTAGGCGCCCGAGCGGTGGGCCCGGGTGACGCCGTCGTCCTCGTAGAGCGTGAACGACGACCGGCCCTGCGGATAGACGTCCCAGGCCAGCGGTGACGACGGCGTGCGGTCCTCGTACGAGCGGATCCCGGGCCACATCGGGACGCTGGCCCCGGCCCTCACGAACAGCGGCAGGGTGTCGAGCGGGGCGCGGTATCCGTCCAGCGTCCGCGGGCCCTCGTACGTGCGGCCCGTCCAGTAGTCGGTCCAGGTGCCCTTGGGCAGATAGATGCCGTCGCGGACCTCGGTGTCCGCGTAGACCGGCGCCACGAGGAAGTCCCGGCCCGACAGGAACTCGTACTTGGCGGCGTCGGACGACGCCTTGGGGTCGTCCGGGTACTCCAGCGCGAGCGGCCGCACCGGGCCGACGCCCGTGCGGTGCGCCTCCGCCGCGTAGGAGTACATGTAGGGCAGCAGCGACTCCTTGAGCTTGAGGTACTTGCGGTTGATCGAGGTGTACGGATCGCCGTACCGGTAGGGCTGCTTGTCGCTGGGCGCCCAGCCGTCCATGGTCATCACGGCCGGCAGGAACGCCTTCCACTGGAGGTCGCGGACGTACGTCTTGGGGCTGCCGGCGAAGATGCCGTCGACGTCACCGGTGGTGTACGCGAGCCCGGACATGGTCGCGCCCGCGTACGTCGGGATCTGCCAGCGGATGTACTCCCACGAGCCCTTCTGGTCACCCGACCACTGGACCCCGCAGCGCTGCGCGCCCGACCAGCTCTCCGGCGCCCAGGTGAAGCCGCGGGCGTCGCTGTTGTCCTCGATGCCCTTGTAGGCGTCCTTGCAGCCGTCGAGGGCGAACTTGTAGCCGTCGCCGACCCAGGCGACATCGAGCTTGGCCACCCGCTGGCCGGCCTTGACCTGGTCGGCGAGCTTGGCCAGGCCGTCCTGGGTCCACAGGCCCATCTTCGTCCTGTGCTCGGCGAGGCCCTTGTTCACCTCGGGCAGGTTCTCGTAGCCGCAGCCGTAGCCGTCGTTGACGAGCATCCAGCCGTTGGGCATGTCGTTGGCCGTGTAGCCGTCGGCCACCTTCAGGGCGTCCAGGGTGTGACGTTCGCCGCGGTTGGCGTTGTGCAGATAGCAGTCGGAGTCGCCGATCTCCAGCCCGTAGACCGGCGGCAGGAAGGGGCGGCCGGTCAGCTGGGTGTACTGCCCGATGACGTCCTTGGCCGTGGGTCCGGCGAAGTAGTAGGCGTCGAAGCGCCGCTCCTTCTCGGTGGCCGTCACGGGGTCGTCGAAGGCGTAGGTGCCGGGGGCGTAGGTGTTGCGGTAGACGCCGTATCCGGCCGAGGAGAGGTAGTAGGGCACGGAGTTGGGGTGGCCTCCGTCGTCCCAGTTGTAGTCGACGCCGACCTCGACCGTCCTGCCGCGGTGCGAGGTGTTGCCGCGGCCGTTCTGCATCCCGCCGCCGTAGAACTGCTCGTGCGCGCCGCGGGCGAGGGTCTGAGTCGTGCTGTCCTTGTCCCAGCTCAGCCCCTTGGTCTCCGCCCAGACGCGGGTGCCGTCCGCGCGGCGGAGTTCGAAGCGCAGCGGGGACTTGTAGGCGCGCAGGGTGACCGCGGAGGTGCTCAGTTCGTAGCGGTCGCCCTTGTCCTTCCAGCGGGTCCGGGGCGGCGGGCCCTGCGGCAGGACGATGTCCTTGCCGGTGGGGTCGGTGAAGGTGCCGTCGGGGGCGAGTTCGATGCGGAACGTGCCGGCGGAGACGAAGGTGACGCGCGCCCGGGCCGTCCCGGCGGTCAGCCGGTAGGAGGCGGGCCCGTCGGCCGCGAAGCCGGTGACGTCGCCGACGGTCGTCCGCTCCGTGCCACCGCCCGGGGAGCCGTGCGCGAGCCCGACGGGTCCGGCGAGCGCCGCCGCGAGCCCGAGGAGGGCGGTGGCCACGGCCGCTCTCAGTCGGGTCGGTGTTCTCCTGCGTCGTGTCGGTGAGCTCATGCAGGCGTGCTTAGTGAGGCGGGCGGGTGCCTGTCCATGGATTCTCGGCGGGCGCGCCTGGACTTTCCCCGGCCGGAATTCGGCGAGCAGCGAAATAGACCTGGACAGCCCGGGAATCGCACTTATGATCCCCTTACTCTATTTCTTCATATGTGGGGGGACTCTGCCCTGTGGGCGCATCTCCGCGCGCCTTGCGCGCACTTGTCCTGCTGGCCGGTTTCTACCTGCTCGCCTTCGTCGTGGTCGGCGCGTTCGCCGCGGTCGACGTCGTGGCGTGGACGCGGGCACCCGGACTGGCCGCGGCCAAGGTGACCTTCTTCTCCTTCCTGTTCGGCTTTCCGGTCCTCCGGGGCGTGTTCGCGTTCGGCAGGACCGACGGGGACGAGAAGGCCGGACTGCCGGTCACCGAGGCCGAGCAGCCCGAACTGTGGCGTACCGTCCGCTCGTTGGCCGAGACGTCGGGCACCCGGGCGCCCGACGAGATCCTCCTCGCCGGGGACGTGAACGCGGCCGTCTCCGAGGACGCCCGGCTGCTGGGCCTGCTGCCCGGCCGGCGGCGCCTCTACATCGGCATGCCGCTGCTGATCGGCCTGACCGAGCGGCAGCTGCGTTCCGTGATCGCTCACGAGCTCGCCCACTACGGCAACGCGGACACCCGCCTGGCCGGCATCACCCTGCGCGGCCGCGACAGCGTGCTGCGGACGGTGGCGGCCTTCCAGGAGCAGGAGCAGAAGCGGATCGGCAAGGAACGCTCCAAGCAGGAGCGGGCGGCCGCCAAGGCGGTGCGCAAGGGCAAGAAGGCCAAGCAGGTCGACACCCGCGGCGCCGGGTTCGGCTATCGCATGATGGCCAAGCCGTTCCAGGCGTACGCGAAGTGGTATCTGCGGGCGACGCACAGCGTGGGCCGGCAGCAGGAGCTCGCCGCCGACCTGGTGGCCGCCCGCGTCGCGGGCCGGGACGCCACGGCCTCGGCGCTGCGGGAGATCGCGGTCCTCGACGCCGCCCACGACCACTATCTGGAGCGCTACGCCATGCTGGGCGTCGAGGCGGGTCTCCTCCCGCCGCGCGGCGAGTTCTGCGGTGGCCTGCGGCACCTGCTCGCCGACCCGCACCGGCGGTCCGGCCTGGCGGAGTTGCGCGGCGAACTGCCGCCCGCCGAGGTCTCTCCGTACGACTCGCACCCGCCGGTGGCCGAGCGGGTGCGGCTGATCGAGGCGCTGCCCGCCGACGCCGCGGCGACGGACCCGGCGCGGCCCGCGCTGACGCTGCTGCGGGATGTCGAACGGGTGCTGGTGGACCTGGAAGGCACCGTCCTCACGCCCGAGGCACTGGCCATGGAGCGGGTGGCGTGGCCGGAGCTGACGCACCGGGCGATGTACGCGCTGACGGAGGCGGCCGCCGAGCCGCTGCGGACGGCGCTGGCGGAGGCGGGGGTGGCCACGGGCAGCGCCGCGGGAGACCTCCGGGCGCTCCTCGACGCCGCCGACGCCGGGCTGCTGTGGCAGATCGCCGGCCATCTGCCCAAGTCGCCGGAGGCCGCACGGGCGACGGGCCGCGCGGCGCGGGAATTCCTGCGCCCGGCGCTGGCGGCAGGCACGGCCCGGCTGACCGAACTGGCCCTCGTGGAGCGGGCGGGGGCCTATTGGGAGCTGTCCTGGTCCCTGTCCTCCTCCCGGCTGCGGCTGCCGGGAGCCGAGGACCCGGCCGACGCGCGGGAGGCGGTGGCCACGGCGGTACGGGCCGCTCTCGCGGACGTCCCGGACACGGCACCGCTGCGCGTCCTCACCGCTCGCTGAACCCACGGACCCACGGACCCACACGATCGGATCGCGGAAACACCCACATGAGAATCTTCCCCCTCATCGTCCTCGCGCTCATCCTCTTCTACTGGCTGCGGTCCAGGAGACGCGCGGCGAAGCTCAATGCCGAGGCTGCCCTTGCCGGTGCCGGCCTGCTGCCGCCGGAGCGGCAGAACACGAAGTGGGCCGCCCCCGACCCCGCGGCGGAGGCCGTGTCGGCGGCCCTCGCCCGGGGCGACTGGCTGCCCGCGGCCCAGGCTCTCGCCGCCACGGGCACGGACTGGGAGCGCCGCTCCTACCTCGTCGGCGTCATCGCGGACCACGCGTCCGAGGACGACGCCTGGCTGCGGGCCTGGCAGGCCGCGCACCCCGACGACCCGGGCGCGGCGGTGGTCCACGCCACCGCGAAGGTCTCGCTGGCCTGGGAGATCCGTGGCGGTGACTGGGCGAAGAACACCACGGCGGAGCAGTTCGCCGGCTTCCACCGGGTGCTGGGCGAGGCCCGGGAGGACTTCGCGCGGGCGGTGTCCCTGGCCCAGCCGGGCGACCCCACCCCGTATCTCCTGCAGATCCCGCTGTACATGGGTCTCGGTGCCCCGCACGAGGCGATGCGCGAGCTGTGGGCCGAGGTCACCGCCCGCGCCCCGTACCACTACGAAGCGCACTGGCGTGCCCTGCAGTTCTGGTGCGCGAAGTGGCGGGGCTCCGAGGACATCGCGCGGGACTTCGCGGCCCAGGCGGTGGCGGCGAGCCCACGCGGCAGCCTGCTCACGGTGCTCCCGCTGCTCAGCTGGTACGAACACCACGACGACAAGGCACCGGCCGAGGCATACGGCTGGCCGGAGGTGACGGCGATGGTGGAAGCCGCGCTGGCCGATGTCGCGGCGGCGCACCCGGCCCACCCGAGGATCGCGGAAGTCCGGCACCTGCTGGCGTACTTCCTCACCAAGGCGGGCCGCCACCAGGCGGCCCTGGAGCAGTTCCGCCAGGTGGACGGCCATGTGGGCGCGGCTCCGTGGTTCTACTACTCGTCTCCGGAGCGCGTCTTCTGCGCCTACCGGGACCAGACGCTCAAGGGCGCGCTGCGGGAGGGGTGAGGGGGCGCCTGTCGCGGCCGTCGGTCACCACAGGTCCCGCCGGGCCGAGACCGGGTCGCCGTCGTACGGATCGTGGGCCGCGAGGTTGTCCACCGCCGGGTGCGTGCGCGCGGCCGGGCCGCTCGCGAAGATCCGCAGGACGTTGGCGGTGACCTGGGCCGTGAAGCGCGCGGTGGCCGGTGGGATGCCGTGGGTGCCGTCGCCGGTGAGGGACTCCACCCAGCGCATGGTGCCGGTGTTGAAGACGCCCGCGCCGCCGGGTGCCGTGTAGTAGGCGGAGTCGGCGTAGGTCCGTACGCCCCGGCACACCAGCCGGGAGTGGGCGACGATCTCGATCGGACGCGGGGTGGCCCCTCCGGCGCCCACGCGGTCGTACTCGGTGCCGACGAGGTTGCGGAAGCTCGTGCCGTGGCCGGCCCCGGTGCCTTCGAAGAGCCAGTGCCCGGGCTGGGTCACGACGTAGTCGGCGGTCGTCGGGTTGGATTCGTAGAGCGTCCCGGTCAGCGAGTTCTCCGGCAGCGCGTGCGGGGGCTCGCGCCAGTCGGTGGTGACGGCGGTGTCGTCCTTGCCGCACATCGGGTCCAGCGCCCAGTCGCTCTTGTAGCAGACGACCAGGCGGCGGTCGCCGGTGGCCGTGCTCTCCAGGCGGATGCGCCGGAAGCAGGCGTTCGCGCCCAGGAAGGCGAGGTTGGTGCCCGCGTCGCGCGCGGCCGTGACCCGGGCGCGCATCGCGGGCGTCCAGTATTCGTCGTGCCCCAGCGAGACGACGCCGTGCGCGCCGCTGAGCAGACGCGGATCGCGGTCGATGTCCATCGTCGTCACATACGCGAGCGGCAGGCCCAGCCGCTCGGCGAGGGCGATGGCCGGCTGCTCGTACGTCGTGAACAGCGGGGCGCCGTCGCCGTCGTAGGGGCGGTCGCAACTGACCGCCAGCGACCGGTTGGTGTCGTCGCCCTTGCCGCCGGGGCCGTGATAGAGGCTGTGGCCGCCCCAAGTGTTGTACGCCTGCCACGTGCCGACCGCGTTGACGAGCACGAGCTTGCCGTCCGTACGCGAGGAACGCACGGTCACCGGCACGTACCGCTGCTCCCCGGAGGCGGCGGTGAGCCGGATCAGGTACGCGCCCTCCGGCCAGCCCCGGGTCGGGACCTCCAGCGAGGGACGCCAAGCGGCCGCGACGGTACGGGTGGCGCCGGTGGCCCGGGGAAGCGGCTGCACGGCGCCCGGTATGGCCTCCGAGGCCCACACCTTGCGCGCCTGGGCACCGCCGTACCAGCCCATGCGGAAGGCTTCGGCGCGGAACTCCCGCGCGGTGGTGGAGACATGCAGCCGCAGCGATTCGCCGGGCAGCACGCTCACCCGGTCGGCATACCCCTCGACGGCCCGGTCCGCGCCCCGCCGCAGCCCCCAGTCGCGGTCCCCCGGCCGCTCGTTCTCCGCCGTGACCGCCCGGGCTCCCGGCTCCCGCCGCCGTGGGCCGTCCGGCCCGGAACACCCGGCGACGACCGCGCCGGCGCCCGCCCCGGCGACGGTGCCGAGGAAGTGCCGCCGGTCCCACGCGTGCTCGGACATGACCCTCCCATTGCGCGCGGGGGCCCTCGGCGGCGCAACCGGGGACCGAGGGGGACTGCTCCGTCCGGGGCCACATGAGGGGCCGGGCCCGGCTTCGCCCCTGGTCACGGCCCTGGTCACGGCCCTGGGATGATCGGTGCCTGGGCGGCGGCCCGGTCGGCCGGGTCGCGTGTGAGTGGGGAGAAGCTGTGCTGGGAGCCTTCGAGGGCCACCGTTCCGCGAAGAAGGCCGAACGCGCCTGGAAGCAGGGGATGGTGCTGCTGCGGAGGGACGAGTTCGACGACGCCGCCACGCTGTTCGAGGAGGCTGTGCAGCACGACCCCACCGCCACCGACGCCTGGCTGGGCCTGCACGCCACGGGCCACCGCCAGGAGGAGGCCCTCGCGGCGATGAACGAGCACGTCGCCGGCTTCGGTGCCCTGCGGCAGAAGTACGGCATGCCGCTGGAGTCGTGGTACTGGGTCGGCGTGTACGTCCAGGCGCGGCTCGTGATCGCGGAGGACCTGTGGTTCGCGAACGTGGCCCAGCTGCTGGCGGAGGAGGAGTACGAGCGGGCGGCGGAGGCACTGTCCCGGCCGCCCTTCGAGAACGACCAGTTCCGGCTGCTGCGCGTCCGCCTCGCCCATGAGACCGGCGACCGGCCCGGGGTGCTGACGTGGGCCCGTGCCATCGAGGACGAGGGGCTGGTCGCCGAAGAGGCGGGCCTGTACGTCGGGGCGGCCCACCTGCACCGCGCGGAATTCCACGAGGCGCTGCGGATCCTGGCGCCGATGCCCCGGCACCTGGATTCCGGCGGCGCGTTCGAGGCCGAGCTGTCCTACTACCGCGGGGCGGCGTGCGAAGGGCTCGGCGATCCGGACGCGGCGCTGGAGCACTACCGGCACGCGCACCGCCTGGAGCCGGACCTGGCCGACGTGGCGGAGGTGATCCAGGAGTTGCTGGGAGAGGGCGACGACGAGGACGACGCCCCCGCGGAGGCCCCCCTTCCGGCCACGAAACCCGCTACACCCGCCGCACCCGTGCCGGACCAGGCACGCGCCGCGCTCCTCACCGAGGCACAGCAGGCGCTGGACGCCATGATCGGCCTGGAGCCGGTCAAGCATCAGGTCCGTACGCTCATCGCGCAGTTGCGCATGGTGGCCCTGCGCGAGGAGCAGGGGCTGCCGGCGGCGGCGCGGCCCCGGCACTTCGTGTTCGCCGGGCCACCCGGCACCGGCAAGACGACCGTCGCCCGGATCATCGGCAAGGTCTTCGCCGGGCTGGGCCTGCTCAAGAGCGGGCACGTCGTCGAGGCACAGCGCGTCGACCTGGTCGGCCAGTATCTCGGGGCGACCGCCATCAAGACGACCGAGGCGATCGACTCGGCCATGGACGGCGTGCTGTTCATCGACGAGGCGTACGCCCTGGTCAACAGCGGCTACGACGGCGGCGACGCGTTCGGCTCGGAGGCCGTGCAGGTGCTGCTGAAGCGGGCGGAGGACGACCGGGACCGGCTGGTGGTGGTCCTCGCGGGCTACCGCAAGGAGATGGCCGAACTCCTCGACACCAACCCCGGTCTGGCCTCGCGCTTCACGACCCGGGTCGACTTCCCCTCGTACTCGGCGGACGAACTGCTGCGCATAGCCGAGTCGCTGCTCGTCCAGCAGGGCGACACGGTGGGGCCGGCCGCCAGGGCCGTGCTCGCCGGGTGCTTCGCCGAGGCGATCGGCCAGGACCTCGGCGAGAAGCTCGGCAACGGGCGCTTGGCCCGCGAACTCTGCCAGAAGGCAGCCGCCGTGCGGGATCTGCGGGTCGCGGCCGTCCTGGAGGAGGGCCGCACGCCGACGCGGGAGGAGATCACGGCGCTGCTCGCCGAGGACATCACGAGCGCGTACCGCGAGCTGGTGGAGCCGCACGTGGGCGCGGCCGCGGAGTGATCCCGCGGGTGGCGCCGACGAGGCACACCCTTCTACGCGAGTGGCCGGACGGGCTGCGACAGCAACCCGTCCGGCCATGGGTGGGAAAGCGTTCCTAGAGCGCCACGCCCAGCAGCGCGTCCGCCGTGCGGGACACCAGACCCGGCGCTCCCTCGTCCGTGCCGCCGTCGGCGGCCTGGGCCGCGGCCCAGGCGTCGATGGCGGCGAGGGCACGCGGCGCGTCGAGGTCGTCCGCGAGGGCCTCGCGGACCTCCTCCACCAGGGCGTCGGCCGACGGCCCGTCGGGACGCGAGACGGCGGCACGCCAGCGGGCGAGCCGCTCCAGCGCCTCGGTCAGGACGGCGTCCGTCCACTCCCAGTCCGCGCGGTAGTGGTGGGACAGCAGGGCGAGCCGGATCGCGGCCGGGTCGACGCCCTCGCGGCGCAGCGCGGAGACGAAGACGAGGTTGCCGCGGGATTTGGACATCTTCTCGCCGTCGAGGGCGACCATGCCGGCGTGGGCGTACGCCTGGGCGTAGGGGTGCTCGCCGGTGAGCGCCTGGGCGTGCGAGGCGCCCATCTCGTGGTGCGGGAAGACCAGGTCGGAGCCGCCGCCCTGGAGGTCGAAGCCCATGCCGAAGTGCTCGAGGGCGATGGCGACGCACTCGATGTGCCAGCCGGGGCGGCCGGGGCCGAGGGAGGCCCCGTCCCAGCTGGGCTCGCCCGGACGGGCGGCCATCCACAGCATCGGGTCGAGGGGGTTCTTCTTGCCGGGGCGCTCCGGGTCGCCGCCGCGCTCGGCGGACAGCAGCCGCATCGCCTCGGCGTCGAGCCCGGAGACGCTGCCGAAGGCGGGGTCGGCGGCGACGGAGAAGTAGATGTCGCCCTCGAGCTCATAGGCGGCACCGGCGTCGCGCAGCCGCTCCACCATGGGGACGATCTTCGGTATCGACTCCACGGCGCCGACGTAGTGCCGGGGCGGGAGCATCCGCAGGGCGGTCATGTCCTCGCGGAAGAGTGCGGTCTCACGCTCGGCGAGGGCGGTCCAGTCCTCACCGTCACGCACGGCCCGCTCCAGCAGCGGGTCGTCGATGTCGGTGACGTTCTGGACGTAGTGAACCTGCCGCTTGGTGTCGAGCCACACGCGCTGCACGAGGTCGAACGCGTTGTAGGTCGCCGCGTGACCCATGTGGGTCGCGTCGTACGGCGTGATGCCGCACACATAGATACGGGCGACGGGGCCGGGGACGAGGGTCACCCGTCCACCGGTCGCGGTGTCGTGGATCCGGAGGTCGCGGCCACTGCCAGGCAGGGCGGGAACCTCAGAAGCGGGCCAGGCATGCATGTCATGAGCGTAACCGGACGCATGTTCCGGATACGAACCGGATCCGGCTGTTGGCCGAATGTGGGGTCTTGCGTCGGGCGCGGCGCTGTGCTTTTGGGGTGAGCGGTTTGCCGAGTGCGGGTCCGTTGCCGCCTGCGGCGGGGGCGGCCTGCGGCCGCGTCCTCAAACGCCGGACGGGCTGATTTCGCTGGCTACGGTCCGTGAAATCCAGCCCGTTGGGGGCACCTCTGGGGGCACCCCCGGACGGAGTCTGGGGGAGGTAGCTGGGGGAGTTTGAGGACACCCGGCGAAGCCGGGTTGGGGTCCGGGGTCTCCCCGGTTTCGGGAAGGGGCGGGGCTGGGGAAGAGAAAAGCGCCGCCCGCAGGGCGTCAAACCGGCGGCCAGGGAATCGCCGGCCACTGCCCACTCGGCTCCCGATGCCGCCCCGTCCGCAGCAGATCCGCGACCCGCTCCCGCAAAGCCGAGATCTCGGCAGGAGTGATCAGTTCGGCCAGCCGCCCGGCCAACCGGCTCCCGTCGGCCAGATCGGCCGAAAGTCGCCGTAGCGCCTCGATCGCCTCCTCGGGCAGCGGTTCGCCCGCCCACCCCCACAGCAGCGTGCGCAGCTTGTCGTCGGCGTTGAAGGTCACGCCGTGGTCGATGGCGTAGAGCCGGCCGTCGGCGGCGGGCAGCAGGTGGCCGCCCTTGCGGTCACCGTTGTTGATCACCGCGTCGAGCACGGCGAGGCGGCGCAGCCGCTCGTCGTCGGCGTGCACGAGCAGCGCGGTGCGCTCCTCCCCCACGTCGGCGAAGCCCACGGCCTTCCAGCCCTGACCGGGCTCCTCGCCGTCGACGAGGGCGAGGAGCCGGCCGTCGGCCGCGTCCTCGGACGCCTCGACCCACAGCTGGACCATGCCCTCGCCGTACGGGCCGTCCCGCAGCACCGTGGGCGGGACGAGCCCCCACCCCATGGCCTCGGAGAGCTCGTAGGCGGCCACCTCGCGCTGGGCGAGCGTGCCGTCGGGGAAGTCCCACAGGGGGCGCTCCCCGGCGACAGGTTTGTAGACACAGGCGGCGCTCACGCCCTCGTACTCGACCGTGCAGTAGAGGACGGCGTTGGACGCCTCGCGGACCCGGCCGCGCACCGTGAGCTCGCCCAGGGTGAGCAGCTCGTGCGGGGTCACGCTCCGCGGCGGTATCCGTTCTGGCGCGGACATACGTGTCCCTCCGGATCGAGCGGCAGGCTGCACAGGGGGCAGGGCGGGCGGCCGGCGTTGACGACCTCCAGGGCCCGCTTGGCGAACGCGCGGGCCATCGCGCCGGTGAGCCGTACGCGCAGCATGGGCGGGCCGTTCGCCTCGTCCTGGAGCAGCCGCTCCTCGGCCTCGGCCAGGTCCTCGTCGGTGTCCGCGTCCAGCTCGACGAGCGCCTGGGCCTCCACGATCATCCGCTGGCCCTCGCCGTCCCAGGCCAGGGCCATGGTGCCGACCCGGAACTCCTCCTCGACGGGCGTCTGGAGCGGCGCGGTGTCGCTGATCTCGGTCGGGGCCACGGCCGGCACCGGGGCATTGCCGCCGGTGCGCCGGACGACCTCGTCCAGCAGCTCGTCGATGCGCTCGGCGAGCGCCTCCACCTGCGCCTTCTCCAGGGCGACGCTGGTGGTCCGGCCGGCCGCGGTGGCCTGGAGGAAGAAAGTGCGGCGGCCCGGCAGCCCGACCGTACCGGCGACGAAACGGTCCGGCGGGTCATAGAGGAACACCTGACGGGACAACGTCCTGCTCCCTTTGGTTCGGGTGGTCGGCGGGTGGTCTTCAAGGCGGCCGGCGAAACGGCTGGGGAGCCGGCCTTCCGTGCGCGCTGATCACGGGTGAAGCGGCGGCCGGGGCCGCGTCACCACCCTACTGCGCACGGCGATCACGGTGCTCCCGCCCCGCCCCCCACGACACCGTCGACGCCGGGCACGGCGGGCGGCTCCTCGGCCGGGGCGAGACCGCGCAGGTCACCGGTGTCACCGAGGCGCACCAGGAAGGGGCGCAGCCGGGTGTAGCGGATGGCCGTGACCGAGCAGGGGTCGACCGCGATGCGCTGGAAGAGGTCGAGGTGGGTGCCGAGGGCGTCGGCGACGAGGGACTTGATGATGTCGCCGTGCGAGCACATGACGTAGACGGCCTCGGGGCCGTGCTCCTCCTCGATCCGGGCGTTCCACTCCCGCACGGCGTCCAGGGCGCGTGCCTGCATGGCGCGTACGGACTCGCCGCCGGGGAAGGCCGCGGCGGAGGGGTGCCGCTGGACGACCTCCCAGAGGGGTTCCTCGGTGAGTTCGGCGATCTTGCGGCCGGACCAGTCGCCGTAGTGGCACTCGCCGATCCGGTCGTCGGTGTGCACGGGCAGCGCGGGCCGGGCGGCGAGCAGCGGTGCGAGGGTCTCCCGGCAGCGCTGGAGCGGGCTGGTGACGGCGGCGGCGAGCGGGAGCTGCGCGAGCCGGGCGGGGAGGGCGGCGGCCTGGGCGGCGCCGCGCTCGTCCAGGGCGACGCCGGGGGTCCACCCTGCGAGGACTCCGCCGGTGTTGGCGGTGGACCGGCCGTGCCGGAGCAGGATCAGCGTGGGCATGCGGCCACCTTAGGCGGTGGGCTGCGGGTGGCCGCCAGTCCGGGGACCGTCTGCCGCCTACGGCGGGAATGCCCTTCGGGCATGTCCTCAATCGCCGGACGGGCTTGAGTTGGCTGATGTGGGTGCGCAATGACAGCCCGTCCGGCGATTGAGGACACCACCCGCACCACGCCCGTGGCCCGGGTCCCCCGGAAGGCGGCACAATGCACGCGTGATCGTGGACTGCGCTATCTACCGTGACGGACGCCGCACCGAGGGCCCCGCCGACTTCTCCGATGCCCTCGACGAGGCGCGGGCGGAGGGCCACTCCTTCCTCTGGATCGGGCTGCACGAGCCCACGGAGAAGGAGTTCGAGCTGGTGGCCGGCGAGTTCGGGCTGCACCCGCTGGCCGTCGAGGACGCCCTGAAGGCGCACCAGCGACCGAAGCTGGAGGTCTACGAGGACTCCCTGTTCGTCGTGCTCAAGCCCGTCACCTACGACGACGACGCGGACACCGTCACCACGAGCGAGCTGATGCTCTTCCTCGGCGACTCCTTCGTGGTGACCGTGCGGCACGGCGAGGGCAGCCCGCTGGCCGAGGTGCGCCACCGGCTGGAGCAGGAGCCGGAGGTGCTCCGGCACGGACCCGCAGCGGTGCTGTACGCGGTGAGCGACGCGATCGTGGACCAGTACATCGAGGTGGCGACCGAGCTCCAGGCGGACCTGGAGGAGCTGGAGACGGAGGTCTTCGCCCCGGTGGGCGGGGACTCCAAGAACACGGCGTCGCGGATCTACGCGTTCAAGCGCCAGGTCATGGAGTTCCGGCGGGCGTCGGGGCCATTGGCGGAGCCGATGTCACGGCTGGCGGGCGCGGGCGTGCCCTTCGTGCCGGAGCCCTCGCGTCCGTTCTTCCGCGACGTGAGCGACCACCTCACGAGGGCGAACGAGTACGTGGACGGGCTGGACCGGCTGCTGACGGACATACTGTCCGCGCACCTGGCACAGGTGGGCGTCCAGCAGAACGACGACATGCGCAAGATCTCCGCGTGGGCGGCGATGGCGGCGGTCCCGACGATGATCGCCGGTATCTACGGGATGAACTTCCACGACATGCCGGAGCTGCGGCAGCCCTGGGGTTACCCGGCGGCGGTCGTGCTGATGGCCGGTCTGGTCTTCTGGCTGCACCGTTACTTCAAGCGGCGCGGGTGGCTGTGACCCGGCATGCGGCGTTCGCCCCGCCCGGCGTGTCGAAGGTGCGGCAAAGGGTCCCCCGCGAGGCGTAACCCCTCGGCCGTACGGGCGTTGTGTTCTGTACCGGCCGTGGCGGGGAAGACACCCCGAGCCCCCACCACGGCCGTAGATCCGATCCGCCGGACCCCTCGGCTACGCCAGTCCGGCGCGCTCCAGAGCGGTCACACCGGCGCGCAGGCTCGCGATCCGCTCGTCCAGCGTGAAGCCCGCGGGGGCCAGCGACAGGGTGGTCACCCCGGCGTCGGCGTACGCCTGCATCCGGTCGGCGACGCGCTCCACGGGCCCGAGCAGGGTGGTGGAGTCGATCAGCTCGCGCGGGACGGCGGCGGCCGCGCCCTGCTTGTCCCCGGCGAGGTACTTCTCCTGGATCTCGGCGGCGGCCTTCTCGTAACCCATGCGCTGGGCGAGCTTGTTGTAGAAGTTCTGCTTGGCGCTGCCCATGCCGCCGACGTAGAGGGCGGTGTACGGGCGGAAGAGGTCGGCCAGGGCGTTCACGTCGTCGCCCACGGCCATCGGGACGGTCGGGGCCAGGTCGAAGCCGTCGAGGTCCCTGCCGATCCTGGCGCGGCCCGCGCGAAGGGCGCCCAGGGTGGTCTCCTCGGCGTGCTCGGGCGCGAAGAAGACGACGAGGGCGCCGTCGGCGATCTCACCGGTCTGCTCGAGGTTCTTGGGGCCGATGGCGGCGATGTAGAGGGGGATGCGCTCGCGCACGGGGTGGACGGTCAGCTTGATCGGCTTGCCGGGGCCGCCGGGGAGCGGCAGGGTCCAGTGCTCACCGTCGTGGGTGACGCGCTCGCGGGACATGGCCTTGCGGACGATGTCGACGTATTCGCGGGTACGGGCGAGCGGCTTGTCGAACTTCACGCCGTACCAGCCCTCGGAGACCTGCGGGCCGGACACCCCGAGGCCGAGCCGGAAGCGGCCGCCGGAGAGCGAGTCGAGGGTGGCCGCGGTCATCGCGGTCATCGTGGGCGTGCGGGCCGGGATCTGGAAGATCGCCGAACCGATGTCGATCCGCTCGGTCTGGGCCGCGACCCAGGACAGGACGGTGGGCGCGTCGGAGCCGTACGCCTCGGCGGCCCAGCAGACCGCGTAACCGAGGCGGTCGGCCTCACGGGCGACCTCGAGGTTGTCGGCGTCCATCCCGGCTCCCCAGTAGCCGAGGTTGATCCCGAGCCTCATACGACCCATAACCGCTCCCCTTACCCATCAGTAACGTCGCTGTTCCGGGGAGCGTAGCGCGCCGGCCCGGGGTACGTCATCGGGGAGTTGTCCACAGGCCGCCGCCGGGAGTTGTCCACAGGCGGACACGGGACGGGCCGCGGCCAGTAATCTCAGCGCTCATGGAGCAAAGGCAGCTGGGCCACACCGGCCTGCGGGTATCCCGGATCGGGCTGGGCACGCTCACCTGGGGGCGGGACACCGGCGAGCCGGATGCCGCCGATCAGCTCAAGACGTTCTGGGAAGCGGGCGGCACGCTCGTCGACACCGCGGACGTCTATGCGGACGGCGGCGCCGAGTATCTGCTCGGCCGGCTGATGGAGGATCTGGTGCCGCGCCGCGACCTGGTCATCGCGACCAAGTCCGGCAGCGTCCTCGACGCCGACCGGCGGTTCGACGGCTCGCGCGGCCATCTGCTCGCCGCGCTCGACGCCTCCTTGGAGCGGCTCGGCACGGATTACGTCGACCTGTGGCAGGTCCACGCCTTCGACCCGCACACACCTCTCGAGGAGACCCTCCAAGCGCTCGACATGGCCGTCAGCAGCGGCCGCGCCCGCTATACCGGTGTCTCCAACTTCTGCGGCTGGCAGCTCGCCAAGGCGGCCACCTGGCAGCTGGCCGCGCCCGGCGTGCGGAGTCGGCTGGCCAGCACACAGATGGAGTATTCGCTGCTCCAGCGCGGCATCGAGCGCGAGGTGCTGCCCGCCGCGCTCGACCTGGGCATCGGGATCCTGCCGTCCTCGCCGCTCGGCCGCGGCGTGCTCACCGGGAAGTACCGGCACGCGACCCCGGCCGACTCCCGGGGCGCTTCCGAGCACCTGGCCCCCTTCGTCGCCCCGTATCTCGACGAGCCCGCGGGCCGCGTCGTCGACGCCGTCGCCACGGCGGCGGACGGCCTCGCCACCACCTCCCTGAAGGTGGCCCTGGCCTGGGTGCGCGACCGGCCCGGAGTGGTCGCCCCGATCGTCGGCGCGCGCAACGAACAGCAGCTCAGAGCGGCATTGTCAGTGGAAGCCCTTACGCTTCCGGACGAGATCTGCCAGGCGCTCGACGATGTGTCGGCCCCTGTGCACCGCTACCCCGATCAGGACTGGAGCACCCTGTGAGCACCGACCGCCGCCCCGCCTCGCCGGACCCCCAGGGGGACGCCGGGCCCCTGGGGTCCCGTGGCGCACCGTCACCCGACGCGGCCCCGGCTGAGGCGGTTCCGGCTGACGGGCGGCAGGAAGCCGAGCCGGAGGCGGCCGCGGCGCAGCCCGCCGACTCCGGGAAGCGGTCCGCGGTGGCGGAGGCGCTGGCCGCGGCCGTGCGGGCCGTGGAGAGCGGCGAGCGGTCGGCCGCCTCGTATTTCAACGAGCCGAGCCGCCCGGCGCGCAGGCCCTCCGCCCCTCGCGCGGAGGCGTCCACGGCGGGCCCCGCCGTGGCCCGGCCCGCCGTCGTCGCCGCTCCGCACCGCCCGCTGTCGGACGCGGCCCTGGCCGAAGGGCTCGGCGGCGTACGGGAGGTGCTCGCCGCCGGAGGCGCCCCGGAGCAGCTCGCCGTGCGGGCGGTCGAGGCACTGGGCGAGCAGGCCGGAGCGCTCCTGCGGGACGACCCCTGGCAGCTGCTGGCCGTCCCGGGCGTGCGCCCCGAGCAGGCCGACGGCTTCGCGCGGGCGCTGCTGGGCCCGGAGTGCGGCCCCGGCGACGAGCGCCGCGCCGCCGCTCTGACCGGCTGGCTGCTGGAGCGCGCCGCGCTCGAAGGCCACACCGTGCTGGAGGCGCCGACCCTGCGCGAGGCCCTCGCCCGCCACGCGGTCCCCGATCCGGACGAAGCCCTCCAGAGCGCCATCGCCGAGGGCACGGTGCTGGTGTTCCAGGAAGCGCTGGAGACCCCTGGCGCACGGCCCACCGAGGAGGGCGAGGAGCAGGAGACACCGGTCCGACTCCTCCTGGGCCTGGACCGCTACGCGATGGCGGAGGAGAGCCTGGCGGACGGCCTGTCCCGCCTGATCAGCACATTCACGACACGCCCCGGCACGGAGGGGGCGGGGAGCGGGGACGACGGCGGTACGGCGAACGATGGCGCGGCTGGGGCCGAGACCGTCGTCGGCGACACGGCCGGGCCGGAAGCGGAACGCGACGGCGGTACGGCCGGTGAGGACGCGACCGGAGCGGAAACCGAGGCCGGGGCGGAAGCCGAAGGCGACGGCGGTACGGCCGATGACGGCACGCCCGCGGTGAAGGCCGAAACGGACCCCGAGGCCGGGGCTGCAGACGACGGCGCGGCCGCAACGGAAACCGAAGCTGACGACCGCGCGGCGGCCGACGGCACGGCCGGAGCGGAAACCGGGCCTGGCAACGACACAGCTGACGACAGCTCAGCCGGTGCAGGCGCCGAGAGCGACACAACCGGTGGCGGCACAGCCGGAGCAGGCGCCGACGGCGGCGCGCCCGACACCGGCACAGCCGGAACAGGGGCCGACGCCAACGGCGACACCACCGAGCGCGGCACGACCGTAGCCGAGCCCGGCGGCGGAGCGGCCGGAGCGGAGAGCGTGGCCGCAACCACAGCCGCTGAAGCGGCCGATGGCACAGCCGCCGCCGGAGGCGAGGTCCACGGCGACAGCCGTGCGGACGCCGCCACTCCCCCCGCCGACCCCTGGGCAGCCCTCGCCGAAGCGGCGCAGGCCGCTTCGGCATCCGCTTCGGCCAAGAAGTTGATCCAGGCCGTCGCCGGAGCCGGACTGGTGACGCACAGCGGCGGGGAAGCCTCGCGTGCCGAGGTCGCGGCGCTGGTCGGCGCGGCGCGCGCCGTCGGGCTGCGCGCCTGGGTGGCCGTGCACGCCGAGGGCGGCCGCGGAGCCGAGGCCCTCGGCGGAACCGGAGCGGTGACCGTCACCGGCCTGCTGTCCGGCCTGGAGGGCCCCGGGCGGGACGCCGACGGTTCGCTCGCCCTCGATGTGCTCGCCGTCCTGGACGCCCCCCAGCTCGACGTCGAGACGGCCGCCGTGCTCGTGGAGTCCCTGGCGGACGGCACCCGGCTGGTGCTCAGCGGTGACCCGGGCGTGCTGTGGTCCGCCGGACCGGGCCGGGTGTTCGCCGATGTGGTGGCCGCCCACGCCTGCCCCGCCGTCGTCTCGCGCACCCCGGATCCGGGCCCGCTCGGCGAACTCGTGTCGGGCATCGGCATCGGCGAGTTGAACAAGGTGGACGCCCCCGGCAAGGAGGTCGTGATCGTCCCGGTCCGCGACCCGGGCGAGGCCGTGCACCGCACGGTGCAGCTCGTCGCGGACTCCGTCCCCCGGGCGATCGGTGTGCCTGCCGAGCAGACGCAGGTCATCACCCCGGGCCACGCCGGCCCCGCCGGCACGCGCGCGCTCAACGCGGCGCTGAAGGAGCGGCTGAACCCCGGCCCCGGCCGGTTCGGCGGCTTCGACCCGGGCGACCGGGTGGCGTACGTCCCGGCACCCGGCCGCATGATCCCCGGCACCGTGGTCTCCGCGGACGCGGAAGGGCTGCGGCTGGACTGCGCGGGCACGCCCGTGGTCGTGCCGAAGGAGCTCGTCGGCAAGGCCGTGCGGCACGGCTGGGCCGTCACCGCCCACCAGGCGGCCGGGATGCGCTGGCCCGCGGCCGTGGTCGTGCTGCCGGGCGACGCCGCGCGGACGCTGACGCGGTCGTGGGTCTATACGGCCTTCGGCAGGGCGGAGCGCCATCTGTCGGTCGTGCAGGGGGTCGACCAGGCGCTGCCGCGCGCCGTGGCCGAGGTCCCGGCGAAGGAGCGGACGACCCGGCTCAAGTCCCTGCTGCGCGCCCAGCACCGGTCCGGCTGACCCGGGCAGGCCGTACGGGGCCCGGCGCCCGGTCCCCGTACGGCATCCGTGGTGTCCGCGGAGTCAGTGCCCGGGGGCACTCCCGCCCCGTACGGCCCCGTCCTCGTCGTCGAACGTGTCGTCGTCCAGGCCGTCCTCGTCCGGGTCCGCCTCCTCGTCGAAGACGGCGCTGACGTCGAAGCGGCAGATGACCCGTTGGGGGTCCGCCTGGTCGAAGGGGGCGGCCAGCCAGTCCCCCGGCTCGGCGGGGTGGTCGGCCGCGGCGACCCAGAGCGTGGAGTCGCCTTCCTCCAGGCCGAATTCCTTGTGCCGCGAGGCGATCTCGTCCGGTTCGTACTCACCGAACAGCACACCGAGGGCGGCGTGCACGCTGCTGCCGACGACGCCCGCCGTGCTGCCGGGGGCGCCCGTGTCCGGGTCGGCGTCGGGGTCCAGGTCGGCGACCCGCTGGGCCTGGGCGAGCAGCCGCGGGGGCTCGACCACCGCGTAGTCCCGGCGGATCAGGACGCTCACCGCGCTCGGCTCCTCCGGCCCGGCATAGGCCGGCAGGGTGTCGTCACCGGGGATCTCGAAGGGCGTGACCTCGTCGTAGACGTCGTAGAGCAGCTCGTCGTACGCCTCGGCTGTCGCGGCCAGCTCGTTGAACGCGGCGTAGACGGCCGGGTCGTCCTCCCCCGACCGGCGTTCGACGGCGTCGAGGTGACGGTCCAGGGCGGCTTTGACCGCCTCGGCGGCGGCGCGTACCTCGGCAGCGGATGGCTGCGCAGCATCAGACATAGTGCAGACGCTATCCGCACCGGGCCGGTTCCCGCACAATAGATGCGATGCCGGAATACGAATTCTGTGATGTGTATGTGCCGAGGGGTGTCTCCCGAGGGGCGACCACACGCTTGCTGACCGACCACGCCGAGTACGGACACTGGGAGTTGGACCGACTGCGCCTCAATCCCGACGGCAGCCGCAAGGTGCGGCTGCGCCGTCGGATCATCCGCCAGCTGCGCGCGACCTGGTGACAGCAGACACGGAGCGGGCCCCGCGGTTGCGGGGCCCGCTCCGTGCTGACGTGGTCAGCCCTGTGTGCCTGGATCAGTTCTGCGCGGAGCGCGCGCGGCGGTAGAGCACCGCGCCGCCGAGCAGCAGACCGGCGCTGGCGGCACCGGCCATACCGAGCTGGCCCGCACCGGTGTGCGCGAGCTGGGCGGCCTTGGTCACCGGGGCGGCGGCGACGTCGAGGACGCCGGCCTCCTTGCGCGCCGACTTCACCGCGGCGGCCGGGTGAACGGCCGGGGCGAGGTGCGCCGGGTGCACGTCGGCCGGCTTGTGACCGGCCGGGTGCTGGGCCGGACCGTGCTCGGCCGGCTTGTGGCTGCCGGGCGTGTGGTCGGCCGGGGGCTTGTGGTCACCGGGGTGGTGACCGGCCGGCGGCTTGTGACCGTGGTCCTCGTCGCACGGGGGCTGGTGCTCCCCCGGCTTGCCCGGCTTGTGCGGCGGCTTGTGCTCCCCGCCGTTGTCGCCCCCGCGGTGGTCGTGACCACCGTTGTTGACGCAGTCGTTGCCGGTGGCGGAGTTGCCGACGCCGACGACGTTGACGCTGTTGCCACAGGCGTTGACCGGCACCTCCACGGGCACCTGCGCGGTGTTCCCGGAGAGCACGCCGGGCGAGCCAACGCTCGCGCCCTGCGCACCCGAGCCGCCGTGGCCGCCGTGCTCGCCCCTGCCGTGGTCGTGGTCACCGTGGCCGCTGCCGTGGCCCTGGTGGGCGTGGCCGCCCCCACCGTTGAAGCAGTGGTTGCCCGAGGCGGGGTTGAGGGCCCCGATCACGGTCACGGTGTTGCCACAGGCGTTGACCGGGACGTGCACGGGGACCTGGACGGTGTTGCCGGACGCGACGCCCGGGGAGTTGACCGCGGCACCGTGGGCACCGGAGTCAGCGGTGGCGATGCCACCGGTCATGGCGATGACGCCGGTCGCGGCCGCCACCGTGATCAGGCTCTTTTTGGTCACGTGTCGCATGAGTTCTGTACTGCCTCTCTAGACCTTCTTGCGGGATGCGCACGGGATGGATACCCACGCGCGAAAGTCCAGCGGCTCCGGAGCAGCGCGAGGCGCACACTCCGGAGCCGCCTTCACACCCTTACGGGTTGAGGCACAACGTCACTCGTTGACGCACGTGTTGCCCATGGCGGAGTTCAGCGCCCCGACGATGGTGATCGTGTTGCCACAGACGTTCACCGGAACGTTGACGGGCACCTGGATCACGTTGCCGGAAGCGACGCCGGGCGAGTTCACGGCAGCGCCCTGGGCACCCGAGTCGGCGGCGGCGATGCCCGCGCCCGCGAGCACGAGACCACCGGTGGCAGCCGCAGCGGCGGCAACCTTCTTGAGCATTGGATCCTCCTTGTTGGCAATGCGGTCCCAGCCGCGGACCGCACACCTGTAACGACGAGGAGGTAATCGGGCTACGCAACCCTATGATCGTTCACACTTTTCGGTTAACTCAGCACAGATTTACGAGGTTTCAGCTCTCGTCGAGGAACGTGTCGAGCACGCGTGCCCCGAACTTCAGGCCCTCCACCGGCACTCGCTCGTCCACACCATGGAACATCCCCGCGAAGTCCAGCTCCGGCGGCAGCTGGAGCGGAGCGAACCCGAAGCCGCGGATGCCGAGGTCGTCGAACGACTTGGCATCGGTGCCGCCCGAGAGCATGTACGGAACGGCACGCGCGATCGGATCGTGGGCACGCAGCGCCTTCTGCATGGCGTCGACCAGGTCGCCGTCGAAGGTCGTCTCCAGCGCCTTGTCCGCGTGCACGTCCTCGCGCTTGACCCGGGGGCCGAGGATCCGGTCGATGTCCGCGAGGAACTCCTCCTCGTAACCCGGCAGGAAGCGCCCGTCGACGTGCGCGGTGGCCTGGCCCGGGATCACGTTGACCTTGTAACCCGAGCCGAGCATCGTCGGGGCGGCGGTGTTCCGCAGCGTGGTGCCGATCATCTTGGCGATGCCGCCGAGCTTGACCAGCGTGGTCTCCATGTCGTCCGGGTCGAGCGGGGTGCCGAGCGCGTCGGACAGCTCGTCGAGGAAGGACCGCACGGTCTTGGTTACCCGGACCGGGAACTCGTGCCGCCCCAGCCGCCCGACCGCCTCGCACAGCTCCGTGATCGCGTTGTCCGTATTGGTCATCGAGCCGTGCCCCGCGGTCCCGTCCACGGTGAGCCGCATCCAGTGCATGCCCTTCTGGGCGGTCTCGACGAGATAGAGGCGCAGGTTCTCGTTGACCGTGAAGGAGAAGCCGCCGACCTCGCTGATCGCCTCGGTGACGCCCTCGAAGAGCCCGGGGTGCTTGTCCACCAGATAGCGGGCGCCGTACACGCCGCCCGCCTCCTCGTCGGCGAGGAAGGCGACCACGACGTCGCGCGGGGGCTTGCGCCCGGAGCGCATGCGGTCGCGGACGACCGCGAGCGTCATCGCGTCCATGTCCTTCATGTCGACCGCGCCGCGCCCCCACAGGCAGCCGTCCGCGATCTCGCCCGCGAAGGGGTGGTGGGTCCAGTCCTCGGCGTTCGCCGGCACGACGTCGGTGTGGCCGTGGATGAGGAGGGCGGGCCGCGACGGGTCCTCGCCCTCGATCCGGGCCACGGTCGAGGCCCGCCCCTTGTGGGACTCGAAGATCTGCGGCTCCAGCCCGACCTCGGCCAGCTTCTCCGCGACGTACTCGGCGGCGGCGCGCTCGCCCGGCCCGGAGTGGTCGCCGTAATTGCTCGTGTCGATGCGGATCAGATCGCGGCAGAGGTCGACGACCTCGTCCTCGGCGCTCCTGCCCGGCCCGCTACCGACGGGCTTCGACTCGCTCACGCTGCCTCCTCTGGTTCGCTGCCGCGACCCACCCCCGCGGGGCGGCCCACGGCGTGGTCCTCCGCCATCCTCTCTCTCCTGTCTCCGCAGCCCAAGGGCGCAATGCTCCGGACACACGCCCGCCACACACCGCCCGGCCGCCGCGACCGACCGCGTGATCGAGCACTCCAGATCTTTGGTATTGTTTTCCTCGTCGGAAGGGGAACAGCCCGGAAGACAAAACACCTGGTCCGGGTGGCGGAATGGCAGACGCGCTAGCTTGAGGTGCTAGTGCCCTTTATCGGGCGTGGGGGTTCAAGTCCCCCCTCGGACACCAGAAGAGACCCCAGTTCATCTGGGGTTTTTCTGTTTCTCAGACTGTGGCGTGACCAACCACGTAACCAACAGCCGAGCGAATTTCCTGGTCAGACCAGGGATGACAGGCCGAGTCGACTGGCGCTCGAAGTTGCCAGCTTCTTCGCTCCCTCAGCGCGACGCCTGCCGTACCGCGCCATGGTGTAGCCCGGCGAGTGATGCCGGGCGTTGGCCGAGACCTCTACCGGGTTCTCGTGGTTGTCGAGATCGTTCGTGATCTTCGACGCCCGCCAGTCGTGCAGGCGGAAGTTCTCCGGCAGGTGCAGACGGTTGCGTGCCGTCCGCCAGCGGGCCGACACCTTCTCGGGGTCCTGTGGTCCGCCCGCCTCACCCCGGTACAGCTTGAAGCCGTCGCGGGCGAACACGAGGTCATGGTCCACCCAGAGATCCCCGAGGCGTTCCCGCTCCGCGTCCTGGCGTTCCTTCTGCCACTTGAGGATGTTCATCAGGGCTTGGTCTACGTAGATGATCGCGTTGTCGTCTCCGTCCTTGGTGAGCTTCCGCAGCCGGTAGGTGTTGCCTTCCTCGACCACGACCCAGGCCAGTTCGATGGCGCACTCATCCCAGTGGATGAGCGACCACTTCCACCCCAGCACCTCGCTACGGCGGCATGAGGTGGCCGCGTAGACGGTCCACAGCGGGGCGTCCCGAAGGCAGTGGTGAGTCAGCCCGCCGTCACAGGCCCGGTTGCCGCACGGCTTCCAGATGTCCGCCAGGAACCCCCGCGTCTCGTGATCGTTGAGCGTGGGGAAGTCCGGCTGTGCCGCCTTGATCTGCCGCTCCGTGGGCGGGTTGGCAGTGTGGGCCGGGTTGACCGTGAGGAGCTTCCTCGGTCCGGTCACCGAGTCCAGCGCCGCCGAGATGATGTTGTGGATGTGGCGGACGCTCTTGGGGCCGAGCGGCTTGTTGCCGTTGGCCTCGATGGGCGTGGCCTCCAAGAGCCGGTACAGCTCGTCCAGTCGCTCGTCCGTCACCTCCACCACCTTCACCCTGCCGATGTGCGGCTTGATGTGCAGCCGGATCTTCGGCTCGTACCCCTCCTTCGTGGTGTCTTCGCCCCGGTGCTTGGCAAGCCACCCCTCCATGAGCTGGGCCATGGTCATGTCGGAGCGGGGCGTGAGGGTGCCTGCCTCATGGTCGGTGTGCCACTTGCGCAGCCCCCGTTCCGCTTCGGTCTTGTTCCTGTACTCCCGGCCTATCCAGTAGCGCTCTTTCCTGCCCGTCGCCGGGTTGAAGTGCAGGGGCGTACGCACGCCCCAGGTGTTCGGTCGGCCCGTGCGCGGGATCTCCACCGGAGTCCCACCGAGCCCGTTGCCGCGCTTTGCCACCCGGCTAGTTCCCCCTCGCTCTGTCCCAGCCGCTACGGCTGTCGCACCTGTTCGACATTGATCCCCCTCAGCGTTTCGATCGCCTTGTCTGTGAGCTGTCCGCCCGCCTTGCCTTCGACCTTGGTCAGGAAGCCACGCTGACGCGCCGCCCGGAGGTGGCCCTTCAACGTCGCCTGCTTGGTCCCTGTCCACAGCTCAAGGTCTTGGGCGGGTGCGGTCCGTCCGAGGTTCACGAAGCGCACGTACAGGGCGGAGAGCACCGCGAGGTACTCGTCCGACACCCCCTTGGGGAGGCCGGCAAGCTCACGCCGGAAGTTCTCGATCGCCTGCTCGCCAGCGCGGCTCAGCCGCGTCAACGCCCCTACGTCTTTCGCGAACGCGGCGGTGTCGATCTGCCGCAGGACCGTGCTGGTGATGCCGCGCGCCACCTCTTGGGGGTCGGCTTCCTCGTGGGGCTCGATCCGGATTTCGCGGGGGTTGCCCGATGTGGAGTCGAGCGGCATCCACATGGTGACCTTCCATGCCCCGATGCGCTGGAACTGTTCGATGCCCGCACGGGGCGCAGCGCTGCCCTCGTGATCGTTGGTGTTCGTCATGGCCGACAACGTACGGAACCGAAACGCATCAGGCAAGTCAGGGTGTGACGCATCCGGGTTTGACTGAGCCAGACTGATAACTCGGGATGGGCAGCCCGAGGGGAAGAACCCTCCCCTCCGCTAACCGAGGAGCCGTCCTTTGCAGAACGCCCGCCTGATGAGCGTCACCGACCTGGCCGAGTACCTGGGCGTGACGCCCGCGTGGGTCTACAACAACCACCGAGCACTCAACATCCCCGCCCGCAAGATCGGCGGACACCTCCGCTTCCGGCCCTCCGACGTGGACCGCTGGATCGAGGAGCAGTGCCCGGCCGTCGCCTGACCTGAACCCCAACCCCAAGCCAGCCGGACGGCTGGCCGTGCCTACCAGAAGGGAACACATGCAAACCATCAACAACCGGCGCACACCGCGCCACATGGGAAGGATCAGGACTCAGTGCGCATCGACTTCGGACCCGGCGTCGAGTGGGGCGGCCTCCCTCAGGCGCAGTGCGAATGCATGGCCCGTGACAACCGGCACCCGCTGGCATACCGCGTCTACTTCTCCGCCCTGTGGAAGGCGAACCAGATAGGTCACGCCGAGTTCCGCATGGGTGAGCTCGCCACGATCCTTGTCGGTGAAGGTGGAGTCATCCCGTCCAGGCAGAGCGTCACGAACGCGGTCGGGCGAGCCAAGGCGCTGGACCTCATCGGACCGGACTCAACCGTCCGGTGCCTCACCCTGGCCCATCGCCACTTCCAGAAGGGCGGCCGGGGTGGCCGCAAGTGCAGCGTGCACGGCGGCGCCACGCCTTGGGCGTGGGCTTCCTGAACGCTCACCCGTCCAGACCGACACGCGTCAGGTGTACAAACACGCGGAACGTACACGCCGGACGTGGCGGAGGGACACGCCGCCCGTGTCGTGGTACGTCACCTGACCTGCGGAAACGTTCGCTGCTCTTTATCTATCTCAGTAGGTTCTTAGCCTCGCAAGCCTTGAATACCCGGCCCCTGCCGGGGCCGGCAGAGCGAAGCGACTCACGTACGTACGTCAACAGCAAGACGTAAAGGCGAGGATCGAAGGAGCTACGCCATGAGCAGCCCCGAAGGGGCCGACATCGTGGAGCCACTAACGTGCAGCGGCGAAGGGAAGCAGGGGCGCGGCAGCGCCCCCATCAACGGCGAGTGCGGTGGCGAAGAGGTAAGCGGCAGGGGCGGCCTCCGGCCGCGCAGCTGGAAGCCACTTCGGCAGAGCGGCCCCGAAGGGGCCGACATCAGGAAGACCGGGAAGCCAGCCGGGTGGGGCGCTGCCGCGCCCCCATAGCGCGAAGCCCCTTCGACTTGCAGCAAGAGGCGTGGGCCGCTTACGCGGCCACAGGGCCAAGCCGCTTACGGCAAGCCCCGGAGGCGTCATTCTTGTGCAGGCTCCGCGTGCCAGCCAGGCTAGGCACAGCGCTCCCACCTGCTACTTCTCCGCCGCCGCCCACGGTCGCCGCTGCCCTGACGAGGTCTGGAACCGTGGCAGGATATGAGCTGCTAAGGCATGCCGGTTGATGTCATCGGCGGGGAGGGGCATGCCCCCACTTCCGGACTTAACGAGACTTTCACTCAAGGAGCCAGGCGGTCGATACACTCGGTCGCCAGTTCATCTGCGAGTGCAGCCGTAGCCAAGAGATCAACCCGTTCCGGATTTGCGGTATAGGTCGCCAGGACATATCCGCGGATCACTGATCGAATATCACCAGCTCCGACCGAAACTTCCGTGGCTTGTAGTTCGCTCAGCAGACGCTCGCCAGCGCGCGCGGCTGCTCGCGGATCAGTCATCATGTTGCGAGCCGCCCCCGACCGCTTTCGACAGACCACTACCGAGTCGAGGTTTGACGGCTCCTTCCCTCCCTTCGTAACGCTCGTAGTCATCTCGCCCTTTACGGGGCGGACGGCGGTCACTACCAACCCGGCGTCAGCGAGAGCCTGCATGAGTGCCACCCACCCCGTAATCCTGGCTTGGTGAAAGGTAAAGGCAAGGAGGCCATCAACCTTTAGCACACGAGCGCATTCACGCCAGACGCGAGCAATGGCTTTCTGGAACTCTTCCGGTGAGGCACTCTGCACCTCGCCGATGTTACGGGTGGTGTCGCGAGTCACCGGATAACGCTCGAACGGCACTACCTCCCTAAGCCAGGCGTGAAAGAAATCAGCCAACTCCGAGTAGTGGACGTTATCCATATACGGCGGGTCAGTGATCACTAGGTCAACTGACGCATCAGGCAGATCGGTTTGCGACGCATCCCCAGTGCGCAGATAGACTGCTCCGTCGGGCAACCCTCCTTGGGGCCACTCATCGAAGAGCGTCAACTCGATCGGGTGCGACAAACCTTCGACGCGCTGAACCTGGCCGCCGACCAAAACTTGATCGAAGGGAGAGAGCTTATATGCCTGTGCCCTCATGAGCCGACTCTGAAACAGGGTGGAGAATGAACCCGACGATGCTGGGGTTCCCCATGGGTGAGCTTCCAGGGGGGTGCGTTCTGGCTTCAGTACATGGTTGCTGAACATGTGTCTGACCGCTCCGGTTCCTTCCCCCTTGAAGGAACAGAACATGTTGTTGAACTCTAGTGTTCCAGAAAAGAGCGCGGCGAGAGCTTCCCGTTCAGCGGCGTCAATATCGTCGAGGTCCCGGATGGCGGCGCCCAGCAACCCTAGCGAATATAGCTGGCGGTCATTGAAGAACTGACGCCACTCCTGGAATCCCCATCGGATTGCCTGTCGAGTGTTCTGTCCATCGTCAAGTGTTCCGCGGGGAGTCACTAGATAATCTTGCTTCTCTCGAAGCAACTTGGAACACTCGGCGTAAAGATCTTTGTCGAACTGACTGATGGGCTCGTAGCGTTTCTTCCCATCAAAATCAAGCACGAGCTTAGCAAACATCTCTCGATTCGGAGGCTGCCCTCCCAGTGCGTCAACAACCTTGGACACATGGCCTTGCGAGCACGTCATGATGCTGCGATTGACTGCTCCGTCGCGCTTGACAAGGTGACCATTGCGACAGGTCAACGACTCGAAATCATACCTACCAGGAATAATATCCAAGCACTCCGGACAGACGATCTGAGCATCGGGGATGCGCTTCGGGTAAGCATGTTGCGAGAACACGTGAGAAGAAAATAGCCGCGTGGCTACGCCACAGGTGAGGCAGTCCGCTACTCCTACCCAAAAGTAGTAAAGGACGGTTTCCCCGTTCTCAGATCGATGCACCCGATCAATCTCCGGGCGGCAACTCTCCTCAAGGAATTTGAACGCCCGCTTGAGTTCCGAGCTATCCCACCTGTGCACGGCTTGGCGCTGCGTCAGAGTTGCAACCGGGTTGATATCCCAGCCGACTACCTTGGCTCCAAGCTTTGCAGCTTCCACGACAGTTGTGCCCGATCCCGAAAATGGGTCGAACACCGTCATCCCGTCGAGGCTAGTTGCCGTCGAATAAGCCCCCATGGCGGCGAAACGATCCTCGGTGAGCGCAGACGTCAGAATGCCACGAAAGATCGATCCGAGCCGCTTGGCCCACCATTTGTGAGTGCTGGTCGCCGGACGATGCACCTCCTTGCGCCAGGACTCATGCTCCCCGATCTGGCTCAGTTCGGCCGCAGGGAAGTCGTATTCCAGAGCCGTGCGAGGAGGCACCTGAGAAAGCTTGCCAGCGAGATCGGTCACATGGTCAATTTCAAAAAGGGTCACTCGTCGCCACCAAGGAGGAGCTGATCATTGACCTGCACCGGGCTCTTCATGCTAACGATTCCACTGCCCGCCCCCTTCATGCGATAAGCAGCAAAGCGGTGCTCTTTGCCGGCTGAAGGGTTCGGAGCGAACTGAGGCGTCAGCACGTTCTCGCGCATGTCAAAGCTGTACCCGACTATGATATCACGCGCCTCTACGCGAACCAGATCGCCGACTTTCTCAAGCCTCCCGTCCATCGGAAATTCCGCTGGAACGATGAGCGTTGCCTGCCCTGTTGTCCCTTCGGTCAGCGCAAATGGAGTCGGGGCGACGTACATCTTCCGGTCGCGAACCAAGAGATCACCATACGATCCGAATCCGCGAAAACTCTTATTCTTGTGGACGTATGTGTGATCGGCGTTCAGGAAGTCGCCATGACATACGACCAAATCAACCACGGGATACTCTGATTCACCAGAGTTGGCCGGGTATCGGCCGAAAACGTAGTAGACCGTTCGACCGTTATGCAGACCGGTAGGAACTCGACTGTTGCTATCGTAGTCTGCCTCCCTTCCGGGCCACTGGAGCCCCTTAACCTCATAGCCCTCTGGATGGTGTACCAGCGTGAAGTCCGGGTAGCTATTTCTCCCGATCGAGTCGTGCATGAGGTCGGCGTCAGTCAGACGGTCTCCGACCCAGTTCTGAAAGTGAAACTCCTTATCCGACTTGCTTACGCGCTTGATCAACACCGCACGCTGCATGGCCTCATAGCAAGCCAAGAAGGCGTCGGCGGAGGTCGAGGGAGTCGCAGCCATAGAGGTTCGCATCCGAGGTCTTGTATGGGATCGGCCGGCGCCGATAGGTCGACCCAAGACTATGCGCTTACACGGGGAGCAGTAGCCGGAATGACCTAACCCAACTCCCTGGCCTCTTGCGTAGGGCGACCTTGGAACAGTGGCGCAACCCGTGCCGCCAAGACACGGCGGTCCTAGCTCATCCACTCGGGGGTCATCCCCCACCCCCTCCGCCGTCACCCCGGCGAGTGCTGGCCGATCCCTCCCCCTGACTGTGAGGGCCTACCGTGCAACGCGACAGGTTGCCGATGGGTGCAGAGCGACCGCGACGGGACGTCTCAAAAACCTTCGACAGTGAGACGCTCTGGCACCTCTTGGGCGGTGTCCGATTCGCCCTCACTCTTGCGTCTCGAAACCCGTCTCAAAAGATCCGCCTCGCGACTGGCTTTCGAGACACGTTTATGAGACGGTCTCATCATGGCCACGAACACCGCGTCGGCCGAACAGGTCGAGCGTCACACCTGCCCGAAGTGCGAAGCCCCCGCCGGTAGCCCCTGCCGTACGGGTGCGGGCAAGGTGGCAGCGAACTACCACACGGGGCGCTTCGCCCTCGTGCCGTCTCTGAAGGCGGAACTCACCGTGAAGACCCCGGCCGACCGCAACCCCGGTAAGCGGTGGGTGCAGGGTGAGCCCGTGCCTGTCGTGGCTGAAGCCGTGCCGGGCCCAGCGATACGACTGGGCTATGCCAGGTGCAGCACGGTTGGGCAGGAACTACAGAGCCAGTTGGACATGCTGGCCCGTGCCGACTGCACGCGGGTGTTCTCGGAGAAGATCAGTACCCGTGTGAAGGAGCGGCCGGAACTGGAGAATGCCCTCACTCTCGCACGGGAGTTCAAGACAGCCGCTCCGAACCAGCCCGTCATCCTCACCGTGGTGGAGATGAAGCGCCTTGCCCGCAACGCGGCGGAACTCATGACCCTCTCGTCCACGCTCCAGAAGGGCGGCATCCAACTGGAACTCCTCTCCGGCCCCTTGCAGGGTGTGTACGACCCGAACGGGGCGGGAGCCATCGTGTTCGCCGTCCTGGCCGTGGCCGCCGAGGTGGAGCGGGAAGGCATCCGGGAGAAGACGTTGGAAGGGCTGGACACTGCGGCCCGCAAGGGCAACCACGGTGGACGCCCCTCCGTAGTGGGCTACGACAAGCTAGCCGTAGCCCGTGCCCGGCACGCCAAGGGAGAGAGCGTCACGGCCATTGCCAAGGCTCTGGGGATCTCTCGGGCCACCTTGTACCGGCACATCGGTGAGAGCGACTGAGACCGGCGCACAGGGGCACGGTCAGGCGCTCACCTCGGAGTGCACAGGGGCGGGCGGGCGCACTCCGGTGAGCGCCTCTGCATGGGCCACGAGGTGGGGTGCAAGGTCGGGGTACCAGCCACGGGCTACGGCTTGCAGCATCTCGGCCAGGGCCGCGAGTTCCCCGATTCGGCCGGCGGGGGTGTTGAGGATCGGCGCGAACTCCTTGCGGATGCGGGCGGCTACGTCGGGAACAAGCAGGCTGTTGGCGTGGAGGAGTCCCGCGTCATAGCCGAAGGGCACCCGTCCCCACCGCTCCCAGTCCAGCAGGCACAGGGGCGCGGCGGTGAGGTTGCCCCAGTGCAGGTCACCGTGACCGGTCACCCGCTCCACCTTGGCGGGGGCAGGGATGCCGAGGAACTGGGGGAAGGCTCGTTCGATCCACCCGTCCCGCACGGTTGCCTTCACTCCCTCCGCTTCAGCGAGGAGGGCCAGGGCTTGGCGAAGGTCCGCCCACCACTCGTCAGGCAACCCCGGGTCGTGGTCGATGTCGGCCCGGTCGGGGGACACGATGGGTTGCGTGAGGTAGTCCAGGACTTCCGCCTCGAAGGCCCACTCGCCGTCAGTCCAGTCATGCACCGCGTGCAGGTGGGGGTGGGGCACGCCGTCAGGTACCAGCTCAGAGGCTCCGACGATGCCTTCCCCCGCCTTCCTGCCCGCGTTCCTCTTCGCCGTCCGGCTGACCCGTAGCCACCGGTTCCCCGCTCGGCGTCCGAGGGTGACACCGAGGAAGCCCCACGCCAGTGGCCCCGTGCAGGTGAGGCCCAGTGCCTTGGCCGCCCGGTCGTGGGCGGCCTCCATCAGGGCCTGCACCTCCTCATTCACCGGCGAGTTCATCCGTCACCCTCCTGAGTTCCTGGGCCGTCAGCGGCGCAGCCAGAGCCTTGGCCACATCGTCCCAGTGCTCGCGGGTGCTCGCGGAGGTGAGGACGACATCGAGGCCAGGGCACGAGCCAGCGGCCAGCAGGGCAGCGGCTGCGGCCGACAGGCCGGGGTGGATGAGGTTCACCAGTTCGGGTGTCATGGCGTCAAGGAGTTCGCCCCCGTGCAGGGGCGCGGAGCCAAACGTGATCAGCCCCGCGTCCTTCGCCTGCACCAGCGGTCCGCCGCCGTTCAGGGCCTGTGTAATCGGGGCATCCATGATCAGGCTGACGGGCATCTGCAAGCCCGTGAAGTGATGCTCGGCGGAACCGGCCGCCTGCCGGGCGAGCGCGAGCAACTCGGGCACGCTGAGCGCTCCGGAGGTCAGGCCCGACCAGGTGGCGACGCCGTACCCGCCGATCCCGCCCGCATGGGCGAACTCTTCCAGCGCGGTGAAGGCTTCCCGTACATGCCCGTGCAGAACGGCACGGTCAAGGCCGTGCCCGTGGTGCTCCGGGTTGTGCACGAACACCAGGTCCACGCGCCCGAGCGCGGCCAACGACCGCTCCGTCTGCCAGCGGACGAAGCCCCGCTCAAGGCTGTGCCTACCGGCCGCCTCTTCCCGGGTGAGCATGTCCTCAGCCAGGGCGGTACGGCCCTGCTCCTCCGCGAAGAACCCCGTCTTCGTGGCTACCCGCACGGTCGGGTACTCCCCGAGAACCGGGCGCAGTTCCTCATGCGCCCGACCACGGGCATAGTTGGGTGCCGTGTCCACCCAGGGACTACCGGCAGCCAGGGCGGTGCGTGCCGCCCGGCTGACGGCACGCACGCGGTATGTCCCCAGGCAGAGAGCGGCGGTCACAGCGCCGTCCCCACGACTGCGACGGCGTGGCCGTCGATGAGGACGGAGACCAGTTCAGCCACCTCCTTGACCTCCAGTCCGGCGGAGTCGGCGAGTTCGCCGAGCGTGGTCGGCTGGTTGGTCAGCAGTGTGCCCAGCGCGGGCGCGGCGGACTCGGCGAAGTCCCAAGCGGTACCGGCCGCCGAGAAGGTGACCGTGCCCTGTTCGCGGTTCGCCGTCAGGCGGCCCCTCGGAGTGGTGAGCTTGACCGTGATCTCCCCCCGTGCGGGGAGGCCGTCCACGTAGGGCAGGGACGGAATCGCGTGGCCCAGGTCCGTCGTGTCGATCGACTCTGCCCACCGCTCCACGAGGCGGGGGTCCGCCATCATGTCGGCCACTTCACGGCGTACGGCGTCGGTGAAGTCCGACTGTTCCGCCAGCGAGCCGAACCGCGGGACGTCCCTGCGGAGCGCGAGGGACGCCCGAAGCTGGTCAACGATCCAGAGCATCAGGTCAGCGCCCGTGTGCGGGACCATCCCGAACGTGAGGTGAAGGGATTCTGTCCCCTGGTCAGCGGTGACCGAGTGCCACCAGCCGCGCGGCAGGTAGAGCACGTCACCCGGGAACAGAACGAGGTCCGCCACCGGGTCGCCCTCCGGCTCCTCCGGCGACTCCACGTCCCGGAAGGTGGGAGCTTCACGGGTCATCCCCCACAGGCGCCACCGCTTCGAGCCGTGCAGCTGGACCACGACCACATCGTGGTCGTCCCAGTGCCGGCCGAAGCCCTCCCGCTCGGTCCACGAGGCGTACACGTTGGCCTGCACGGAAGTCCCGAGGAAGCGTTCCAATCCCTCCGCAGCTGCCCCCACGGCGGGGTGCATCTTCTCCACGGCGTCGAGGACCAGCGACGCCCCGTCCCTGAGCTGGGCGTGGAAGTCGGACGGCTGGATGCGGGACCAGGTGACCGCGCGGCGGTTCGTGGTTGGGATCGCGTAGCGGTGCAGCGGGACCATCTCGCCGTCAGCCGACAGGCGCAGCCGGGGCGGCTCCAGCCGCTGCGTGGCGATGATCCGGTTCAGGTCGTCCCAGGAGAACAGGCCCGCTGTGTCGGCGGCCCCGGGGAAGTGCGCGTGGGAGCGGTGGTACGTCTGGGCGAGGAACGTGTCTCCGCCCAGACGCCCCGCCCACGAGGCTGCATCAAGCAACGTGGGCGCTCCCGTCAGTCGTTGCCGTCGGAACGGCCACTGCTGACGTCAGACTCCTGCTCGGCGCGGGTGCGCGCGGCCACGATCTTCCGCTTCGCGACGAGCAGGCCACCCCCCTCGGGGGCCACCGAAGTGGTGTTCTCTTCCACCATCGGACTACCTCTCTCTTCTCGGGGAACTCCCGCCGGGAATCCGGCAGGAAGCAAAGGGAGACAGCGGCGAGTGCGGCGGCCACCGGATCGCCAGAGTTCCGGCGAGAGCCAGGACGCACGCCACCCATCACGTCGCCTTCGGCTCCACCGCCACGGGGCGGAGAGCACTGGCAGGCAACGAGCTGCGGCCCGTGCACCGAGGGCACCCGCACGGCGGGTACTTGGTCGGCGAACCCAGGATCACCGCATTGCGCGGCTCCACCTGCACCTCACGCACCGGGCCGTACGTCCGGCCGCCGTCGTACGACACCCGCAGAGTCATACGCCCGGTCACGAGCGCACACCACCATCAGGGCCGAACGCCCGCCGGTACTCCAGCCCCCGACCTACGCCGTAGCGCACCCGCTCTTCGTTTCGCTCGGTCGCTGTCATGGGGGAAATCATTGGCCCAGAAATCGGCGGCTGTGTAGTTCTTTCCCGTCATGGACTAAAGATCATGAACGGCAGGCGGCAGCCCACTCCGTCAACAAGGCTCGCGCTTCGGCCCCGAACACCGCGTACCCCTCCAGTGTCGAGAACAGTTCCAAATGCATTTCGATGTCGCGTGGATCTCTCAGGATCACGACACCGGTGGTGTTCTCCACAGTGGCCAGGGTGTTGTCGTAGACAGTGAAGGTGTCCATCGGAGCCATGGGCTTGTATCCCGCGATTGGGATGACACCGAGCTTCACATTCGGCAGGTGGGTCAGTGAGGCCAGCCGGTCAATCTGCATCGCCATCGCGGCCGGGGGCAGGAGCGGCCACCTCACGGCCTGTTCGGTGAGGATGAAGGTGAACCGCTTCTTCGTGTCGTAAAGAACCTCCTGCCGCTCCAACTTCCTCGCGATCGTCTTAGTGACATCAGCCGGGGAATGGGCGAGGCTGGCCCGGATGTACTCAGGGGTGGACAGCAGTCCCGTAATCATTGAGAGCAGGAAGAAACGGAACTCGGTAGAGGAGGATTCGAGCGCGGCAAGTTCGGTCTGCTTCTTTTCCAGTCCTCTGCGGCGCAGCGAGCGCAGGTCTTGCCACTCGGTATTGGCCAGCCTCGCGAGGGCAATGACCTCCTCGATGACCTCGGGCGGAGCAACGACAGCCCGGAGGATTCTCTCCAGATCGAGCAGGCTCGGTTGCGCTTTCCCGTTCTCGATCCGACTGATCTTCGATTGGGACATGTTGCAACGCCGAGCGAGCCGGTCCCCAGTGAGGCCGGCTCGCTTGCGTAGTTCTTTCAGCAGGGCGGCCAATTCTTGCTTCGGCTGCCCCAGCTGTTCAGGGTCGAACGTCACCCGCTCACGTACTCCAGGAATGGAACCGACTCGGCAACGGCAATCCGCTTCCACTGCCGATACGGCTCAGGGTCACCCTCGTACAGTTCCCGGTTTATCTGCGTCCCGTCCGCCCGGTAGTTCATCAGAACCACCTTGGACTCATCGAACATCCAGAAGTCCTGATCCGGAAGCCCCGGGTTCTCTCGGTCGGTGAGGTCGAGAATGCGGATATCCTCGCCCGCCTTCACGTGGTGCCGGTAGTAATACTCGAACTCGAACCGGAGGTAATCCGAGAGCGGGCGAGTCACGACGTGCACCCTGCCGACGCTCTTCCCTTCCGAGGCCCATTGCCGAACCTCGTCCACCCAGGCCGACGTGTAATCGTCCGGGGATTTCTCCCCGGTTAGGAAGCGCTTCAGCTTCTCCGCTTCCTGGGGCATGGTGTAGACGGGCAGCGTTTCCAGCCGCCACGCCCCACGCTCCATGGAATCGAAGCAGTCATTCCACGCGTCACCATCCAAGTGCACGGAATGCCTCCCTGAGAACCGCCTCCGGGATTTCCACGAGCCCTTCTCCGGAGGGCGGGGTGAAGGCGTTGGACACGTCGCCCTGCACGACGAACGATCCCGTGGCCGTGCGGTACACGTTCGGGCAGTCCTTCTCTCCGCACTCGCCGTTGCCGTTGCCCGTGAGCCGGGTGAGTGCCGAACGTTCGGACATGCCAAACCCCCTTGCTCTGGCCCCGTTTGGGCCGCCTGCCCGCCGACAGTAGAGGGGGTGGCGCTACGCGTCTATGCGTGAACGCGACTATGCGTGTCCTTGCATAAACAGATCCCCGACCGCCCCAGCCACCCCCGGTACGTGGTCACGTACGCGCCCGTGCAGACTGGGCGTAGCCCCGTGGCGCGGTCCGGGAAGCCTGACCAGGGACGGACGCCCCGGAGGAGGGTTGGTCACGTGACCAACGCATGGCCAACAGGGGCCCGAGAGGGCCTGAAACAGCAGGAAAGAACAGGAGAAACGCCCGCCGAAATGAAGCCTGTCGACGGGCGTTTCCCCAGGTCAGAGCGGTTGTGGGCTGGCGCCCGAGAGGAGAGTTCAAGTCCCCCCTCGGACACCAGAAGAGACCCCAGTTCATCTGGGGTCTTTCTGCTTTTCCGGCTGTGGCGTGACCCACGGCCCAGCGGGCTGGGACTCTCCCCGGCCGTCGGCAACCCCGTCACGCAAATTTCCCCGGGCGGCGTTGTGAACGTGAATGCCGGTAGCGTCACGCATTTGGGGTGATCCGGAGGGCAGCCGCGCCATTGGCCTGCCGCAGGCCCTCCGGAGTGAGGCAGGCGGTGGGCAGCTGGGTGGGCAGGAGCGTGATGGTCCTGGTCGCTCGGCCGCCCTTGCCGCGTCCGGCTACGACCTCTCCCCGCAGGGTGAGCAGTTGGACGCCGGCGGCGCGCGTGACCAGGGGAGCCGACGTATAGACGATCACGGACTTCTCGCCGTCGGCGTAGTGCACGACCTCCTTCGACGGGCGCGGCTGCGCGGGCAGCGAGCCGGCGTTCACACAGGCTGCTGCCGATGATCCTCCGTGGATATGGCCGGTCGCCGGAAGAGGCTCGCCCTCCGCTCCGGAGCAGGAGTAGGAGACGTCGGCGTCGATCCGGGTGGCCCGGGGCAGAAGGGACAGCCCCGGGCTGAAGGAGGTGTTCTCCGGCCCCTGGCACGAGACCGGCTCGTGAGCCTGGCCCGATGGTGCCCCCGCCAGCGAGAAACCCGCCAGCGCGAGAACGGACAGCGTCGCCGCCACGCCTCTTCTGCCGAACCCCATACCGGCCCCCTCCCGAATGCCACGACGGACCGGCTTGGGCTACCCACCGCGGTGACGGCCTCACTCGGGGAGAGGCAACAGAGCTGACGCATGGCCTCGTTGCTCACGCCGCCCCGGCAAGCACACGGCGCGCGGGCGGGAGGTCGCGCCCCTGAGGCAACGCGGTGGCCCCGGCGCGCGGAAGGCCGTTCCGGTCACGCGAAAGCGGCCTCACGGACCAGGTGTTCGTAGACGGCGGGCTCGTCGCTCTCCAGGACCGGGAAGCCGCTTCCCGGTTGCCCCGGTCAGCCCGGCAGGTCCCGTACGCGCACCGACAGGCACGTCACGCACCCCTCCAGTTTCTCGAATTCGGTGATGTCCACCGGGACCGGGACGAGGCCGCGGGACGTGAGGAGGGCGGCGGTGCGGGGGGCGTTCGAGGACAGGAGGACGTGGCCGCCGCCGAGGAGGACCACGTGGGCGCCGGGTTCCTCGGGGACCGGGAGGAAGTGGGGGAAGGCGGACGGGTCGTCGACGAGGGGCGGGTGGCCGAGGGCCGTGCCGTCGGGCAGGGCGGTGACCGCGGACTTCAGGTGGAGGACCTTCTCCACCGGTACGGGCACCACGCGCGCGCCCAGCGGTTCGAAGGCGGCGCGGAGTTGGCGTATCCCCTCGGCGTCCGTGCGGCCGCTCCTGCCGACGTAGACCGTGTCGCCGATCTTGAGGACGTCTCCCCCGTCGAGCGTGCCGGGGGCGCGGACGCGGTGGACGGTGAGGCCGAGCGCCTCGGCGGCCTCCTCGGCGCCGGCGGTCTCGGGGCGGCGGGAGGGCGCCGCGGAGCGGGCGATCAGGGCGGCGGTGCGGAAGACGACCATGGCGTCCTCGACGAACACCGCGTCCGGGCAGTCGTCGGCGGGCGGCACCTCGACCGTCCGCCAGCCGTGGTCGCGCAGCGCCCGGCAGTAGCCCTCCCACTGCCGCAGGGCGAGCGTGGTGTCGACGGGGGTGCGGGCGATGTGGGTGACCAGGCCCTCGGCGAGGCGGGGGCCGGGGCGGCGGACCAGGGCCGTTCTGCCGGGCATACGGGCTTCCTCTCCACGGGTGTTGAGCGGTACGGCCGTGCGTATCATCTGCCTGATGATCTCCAAACGTGCCCGTCGCACCGCCCCGGAAACCGCCCCCTGCCGGATCACCGTGTGCCGCGGCTGCTGCTGCGGCGACCCGCGGAAGGTGCCCGGGGTCGACCACGCGGGGCAGACGGCCCGGCTGCGGGCGGCCGTCGGGGACGCGGCGCAGGTGCGGGTGTCGGAGTGCCTCGATGTCTGCGACCAGGCGAACGTGATGGTCGTGCAGCCGTCGGCGGCGGGCCGGGCGGCGGGTGGCCGGCCGGTCTGGCTGGGCCTGGTCAACGACGACGACGCGCTGGCGGACATAGCGGCGTGGGTGCGGTCGGGGGGACCGGGGGTGGCCGACCCGCCGGGGGTGCTCGACCTCTACGAGTTCACCGCGTCGCGGCGGGTCGGCAAGGCGCTGGAGGGCTGAGCGCTCCGCTGGGAGTCCGGTGAGTCATCCGCGGGTGGGTCGTGGCCGGTCGCGCCCACGCGGCGGAGCCGCATGTCGAAAGAGCCCCGCGCCCCTTCGGGGCGCTGCCGAACCGCACCGGACTCCGTCAAGCCCGCTCAAGGCCCGGCCGTCGCCGCCTTCTCCAGCTGGAACGCCTCGTTGCCGAGGCCGATGCCGGCGTGGACGGCGGGGCGTACGTATTTGAGGACGACGCCGAAGCAGATCCCGCCGGCGACCGCGGCGCCGATGATGCCCGGCAGGATCCAGCGCAGCGGCGAGGCGGGGTCGGCGCCGAGGAGGACGTAGAAGTCCCTGACCGCGTACCAGGCGATGACGATCAGCGCGAGGCCCGCGACGCCGGAGGCGATGAGGCGGGGGGCCTGGGCGCGGGCGGCGCCGCGGCGTACGAAGAAGGCGATGACGGCGGCGGACGCGGCGGCCATGAGCACGATGACGCCGAGGGCCCCGACGTTGCCGCTCCAGGTGAAGAGGCGCTGCACGGGGGCCGTCGGGTCGCCGTGCGGGCGGCCGTCGGTGAGCGCGAAGAGCAGGACGGCGAGGACCGAGACGGCGCTCTGGAGCAGTGAGCCGTGGGCGGGCGCGCCGCTGCCCTTGGTCGTACGGCCCATGGCGGCGGGGAGCAGGCCCTCGCGGCCCATGGCGAAGACATAGCGGGCGACGACGTTGTGGAAGCTGAGCATGGCGGCGAACATGCCGGTCACGTAGAAGACGTGCATGACGTCGGCGACGGCTCCGCCGAGCCGGTCCTCGGTGAGGGTGAAGAGGAGGTTCGGGCCCTGTTCACGGGCGAGGCCGACGATGCGGCCGGGGCCGGCGGCGACGCTCAGGGCCCAGGAGCTGACGGCGAAGAAGAGGGCGACGAAGCCGACGGCGAGGAAGGTCACCCGGGCGACGACGACCTGGGGCCTGCTGGTCTCCTCGGCGTAGACGGCGGCCTGTTCGAAGCCGACGAAGGCGGCGATGGTGAAGCAGAGCGCGGTGCCGAGGCCGCCGCCGCCGAGCGTCGTGGGGTCGAAGGCGTGGAAGGAGACGCCTTCCCTGCCGGGGGCGGTGAGGCCGGCGAGGTCGAAGACGACGACCATGGCGCACTCGACGAGCAGGAGGACGCCGAGGACCCTGGCGTTGAGGTCTATCTTCAGCCAGCCGAGGACGCCGACGGCGAGGACGGCCGCGAGGGCGGGCACCCACCAGGCGACGCCGATGCCGAGGTGGTCGTCGAGGAGGCCGGAGAGCTCGAAGCCGAAGATGCCGTAGATGCCGAACTGGAGGGCGCTGTAGGCGACCAGGGCGACGACGGAGGCGGCCGCCCCGGCGGTGCCGCCGAGGCCGCGGGCGATATAGGCGTAGAAGGCGCCGGCGTTGTGGACGTGGCGGCTCATCTCGGCGTAGCCGAGGCTGAAGAGGGTCAGCACCACGCCGAGGATGACGAAGAGCAGGGGCTGGCCGACGACCCCCATGGTGCCGTACGTGGTGGGCATGACGCCCGCCGTCACCATCAGGGGCGCGCTGGCGGCGACCACGGACAGCAGGAGGCCGGCCGGTCCCATCCGACCGGCGCGCAGCCGTCTCTCCTGGCCCTTGAACGTGCTGATCTCGCTCGTCGTGCCCGTCGGCATGGCGGGGTCGTCCTTCCCATGGGAGTGAGCGGGGCGGTCGTGCCTGTGCGGGGTGTGCGGGTGTGCTGGTGTGCGGGGTCAGACCGCGCCGAGCGCGGCCTGGCGGGCGGCCCGGAACGCCTTGCGCGCGTCCTGGTCGGGGTACGACCAGGGGGCGTGGGTGGCGTGCGGGCCGATGCGGGTGAGGAGGGCGGCGGCCTCGGCCGGGCGGCCCTCGTGGAGCTTGGCGTGGGCGAGGTAGTTGAGGTCGACCTTGCGGCGGGGGTGGGCCGAGCCGTCGTCGACATCCCATTCGAGCCACCAGTCGAAGGCGGCCTTCATCACCTGGCGGGCCCTGCGGGTGGTCCAGTGCCCGGAGCGGGCGGGGTCGTGAGGCTCGACGCCCGCGCGGGCGAGCACACGATAGCGCTCGGCGTGGGCGACGACGGGGAGCACGGCCAGGGGCGAGTCGGCGGGTGCCTGCTCGGCGGCCCAGGAGGCGAAGTCGTAGACCTCGTGCAGAGGGTCGTCGCCGTCGCCCGTCCGGTGTTCCGCGAGGCAGGCGGCCATGAGGTGGTGGGCGTGATGGTGGTCCCGGTGGCGGGCGCGCACCTGGTCGAAGGCGCGGACGCGCTCGTCGTCGGTGCCGGTGCGGCGGGCGAGGATGAGGATGCCGAGCCACGGGGTGGGGTCGGCGGGGGCCATCCTGGCCGCGGTGAGGCAGGCGGCGCGGGCGATCTCGGGGATCTCCTGGCCCCGCACGGCGCGGAAGACTGTGGCGCAGGCGAGGAGCGCGGCGGCGTCGGGGCTGTCGGGTTCGGCGAGCTGCCATTCGCGGGCCCAGGCGGTGCTGGCGGTGCCCTCGGCGAGGACGACGAGGCGGTGGCCGCGGCGGTCCCAGTCGTCGCCGGTCTCGGCGAGGAGGTGGCGGGCCTCGGCCCAGCGGCCGCGGGCGAGGGCGTCGCGGGCGGTGGCGAGTGCGCTGTCGTCCAGGGCCGGGTCGAAGGCCGGTGCGTCCTTGTTCCGCGGGCGGCCCAAGGGTGGGGGTGTCATCGGCGGACCTCCTCCACGGGCTGCGCCCCCTCCCGGTGCCCGCGCGAGGCGTCGCCGGGATCAACCGCTGAATTCACACGCTGATCAACCGCTTCGGTCACGCACAGCAAAGCGGTAGTCACGGCTCCGAGTCAAGGGTGATCTTGGAACTGACAGCACCTCAACTCACACTCCGTCAGATCGGATCGCGGTCCGGCGGCTCGCCCGGATCAGGGTACGTCCGCCGCCGCCCGGACGTACGGTGGAGAGGTGACCGGAAGGGCATTTTTCGCATATATGTTCTATAGGCCATTGGAGGGAACGCGGGAGGGAATGCACGGCCGAAAGACGGGTACTCGGCCGTCACACCGCTCTCGGGGCGGCTATCGTTTTTCTGTCAAGTCCCCTACGACCCAGTGGTCTTGAGGTGCGCGACGTGATGGTCTTCGCCTTCGCCGTGAGTGCGGCCTGCTGCCTGGGGGTCGGCTTCGTCTACCAGCAGAGCGCGGCGCAGCGGGCCCCGATGAGCGACTTCCTCTCCCTCCGGCTGCTGCTCGACCTCGTGCGGATGCCGCAGTGGCTGGTCGGCATCGCGCTGATGATCGTCGGGATGGTGCTCGGCGCGATCGCGCTCGGCCGGGGCGAGATCTCCCTGGTGGAGCCGCTGCTGGCGACGAACCTGCTGTTCGCGATGGCCCTGTCGCGCTGGCGCACCCGGCAGCCGCTGGGCGCCACGGGCTGGTGCGGGCTGTGGCTGCTGGCGGGCGGGGTGACGGCCTTCATCGTCGCGGGCCGCCCGCACGGCGGCGACTCGGTGACCGACCCGCTGCGGCACTGGCTGATCATCGGCCTGATGGTGGGCTCGGCCCTGCTGCTCGCGACGGTCTCCAAGCGGCTGCGGATGAGCGTGGAGGCGGCGCTGCTGGCGGTCGCGGCGGGTCTGCTCTACGGCGTGCAGGACGCCCTCACCCGGGTCAGCGGCCAGCGGCTGGCGCACGGCGGCTGGACCACGCTGGTGGTGAGCTGGCAGCCGTACGGGGTGTTCGCGCTGGGTGTCACGGCGCTGGTCCTGGTGCAGAGCGCCTTCGAGACGGCGCCGCTGCGGCTGTCGCTGCCCGCCCTGACCGCGGCGCAGCCGCTGGCCGGGATCGTCTGCGGCGTGGGCTTCCTGGGCGACCGGCTGCGGACGACGCCGGGGGCGCTGGCCTGGGAGGTGGCGGGGCTGGTCGCGATCGTGGTCGGCATCGTCCTGATCGGGCGGCATCCGGCAATGCCGTCCGGCTCCGCCGAGCCGCACCGTGTCCGGGACCTTCAGCCACATTAAAGGGTGCGGATTGGTTTTCGGGTGCCGGTTGTGTACGCCTGGGGCGCTTTGTTTCCCCAGTCCCGCCCCTTCCCGGCTGCATCTGATGTGCGGCTCCGCCGCGTGGGGGCGCGTGCCCCAGACCCCGATGTGCGGGTCCGTTGCCTCCCCCAGCTACCTCCCCCAGACGGAGTCTGGGGGAGGTAGCTGGGGGAGTTTGAGGACAGCGCGCGAAGCGTGCTTCGGGGGTCTGGGGGCTTGCCCCCAGTTCGGGAAGGGGCGGGGCTGGGGAACAAACCCCCGCCGCAGGCGACGGCTGCTTGGATGGGCCCATGACCGATCAGCTACCGCAGCCAGCGGATGAGGTGCTCGACATCGTCGACGAACAGGACCGCGTCGTGGCGCAAGCGCCCCGTGGGGAAGCGTATGCGCGCGGGCTGCGGCACCGTTGCGTGTTCGTGCGGGCCCGGGACGCCGAGGGGCGGGTGTTCGTCCATCGCCGTACGGCGCAGAAGCTCGTCTTTCCCTCGCGCTACGACATGTTCGTGGGCGGCGTCGTCGGGGCGGGTGAGTCCTACGACGAGGCGGCGCTCCGCGAGGCGGAGGAGGAGCTGGGGGTTTCCGGGCTCCCCGCGCCGACCCCGCTCTTCCGCTTCCTCTACGACGCGCCGGGGCAGTCGTGGTGGTCGGCGGTGTACGAGGTGCGGTGCGACGCGGCCGTCTCCCCGCAGGAGTCGGAGGTGGCCTGGCACACCTTCCTCTCCGACGAGGAGCTGGAGGCCCGGCTTCCGGAGTGGGACTGGGTGCCGGACGGCCTCGCGGCGTACCGCCTGCTGCGCGAGTACGACGCCCGCTGAGCATGCCCGAGGCCCCCGGCCGACAGTCGGGGGCCTCGGGGCCGGGGGTCAGTCCACCGTCACCACGATCTTGCCGCGCGTGTGGCCCGCCGCGTTGAGCCGCTGCGCGTCCGCCGTCTTCTCCAGCGGGAACACCTCCGCCACCTCGACCGTGAGCACGCCGCTCTCCGCCAGTTCCGCGAGGGCCGTGAGGTCGGCGGCGTCGGGGCGTACGAAGACGTAGCGGCCGCCGAGGCCGAGGACGGCCGGGTCGGCGATGGAGGCGATGCGGCCGCCTTCCGCGAGGAGGGCCGGGGAGACGGTGAGCGCCTCGCCGCCCGCCAGGTCGAGGGCGGCGTCGACGCCGGAGGGCGCCAGCGCCCGTACGCGGTCGGCCAGCCCTTCGCCGTAGACGACCGGCTCGGCGCCGAGGCCGCGCAGGTAGTCGTGGTTGCGCTCGCTCGCGGTGCCGATGACCCGCGCGCCCAGGTGCTTCGCGATCTGGACGGCCATGGAGCCGACGCCCCCGGCCGCCGCGTGGACCAGCACGGTCTCGCCCTGTCCCACCTTGAGCGCCTTGACCAGCGACTGGTAGGCGGTCAGGCCCGCGAGCGGGAGCCCGGCGGCCTGCTCGAAGGTCAGGTTCGCCGGCTTGCGGGCGAGGGTGCGTACGGGGGCGGCGACGTACTCCGCGAAGGTGCCGCGGGAGAGGAAGTCCTCGCGGACGTAGCCGATGACCTCGTCACCGACGGCGAACTCGGCGACGTCGGCGCCGGGCTGCACCACCACTCCGGAGACGTCCCACCCGGGGATGACCGGGAAGACGGCGTCCAGGGCCGCGTCGAGGTAGCCGGCCTGCGCCTTCCAGTCGACGGGGTTGACGGCGGCGGCCTTGACCTTGATCAGGACGGAGTCGGGGCCGACCTTGGGGTCGGGCCGCTCACCGTACTCCAGGACCTCGGGTCCGCCGTAGCTGCGGTAGCTGATGGCCTTCATGGTGGTGCTCCTCGTTGGGGGGTGCGAACAGCGGTCAGGCGGTGACGCGTGCGGTCTCAGCGTCCTTCGCGGGTGCCTGGCCCGCCACCTCGGAACGCAGGGTGTGGATCTTGCGCAGGCCCAGCCCGGCGACGGCGGCGACCAGCAGGAGCGCCACGCCCGCGATGACGAAGGTCAGCGTGAACTGGCTCTCGGCGGGCAGCTTCGGGGCGCCCGGCGGCAGGTGTTCGATGCTCTTGGAGGCCAGCACCGTGGTGATCATCGCGGAGCCGATGGCGCTGCCGGTGGAGCGGGAGATGGAGTTGATGCCGTTGGCTATGCCGGTCTGGTGGTGCGGCACGCTGGCGACGATCACGGCGGGCATGGCGGCGTAGCCGAAGCTGATGGCCGCGCCGACGAGGACGCCCGCGCCGATGACGGAGAGCGCGTGGTCGTGGTCGAGCGTGATCCACGCGAAGCCCGCGGTGCCGAAGAGCGAGGCGAGCAGCAGGACCAGGCGCGGGCCCTTGTGGCGCACGAGCTGGCCGCCGATCGGGGCGGCGAGCAGCGAGACGATGGTGCTGGGCAGCAGGAACTCGACGGAGGCGCGCAGGACGCTGGCGTCGAAGCCGTAGCCCGCGATCTTCGACGGCATCTGCACGAGGTAGGAGACGCCGATGAAGAGGGCGAAGGAGCCGAAGCCGACGAGCAGTCCGGAGAGGTTGGCGAAGAGCACCGGGCGGTGGGCGAACATCTTCATGTCGACCAGCGGCTCGCTCACCTTGCGCTCGACCAGCGTCCACACCCCGGCCATCACGACGGCGCCGGCGAAGCAGCCGATCGTACGGGCGGAGGACCAGCCCCACTCGTGGCCCTGGGTGATGGGCAGCAGGAGCAGGACGAGGGTGGCGGCGAGGCTGAGCGCGCCGAGGACGTCGGTGCGGCCGCCGGTGGTCTCCCGGGTGGCGGGCACGAGGAAGACGACGGCGATCAGCGCGAGCGCGGCGAGGCCGGTGGCCAGCCAGAAGGCGCTGCGGTAGTCGGGGTTGTCGCCGGAGGTGAGCAGGCCGGTGGCGACGAGCGCGAGGCCGCTGCCGAAGGCGAGGGTGCCGCTGACCATGGCCATGGCGCCGGGCAGCTTGGCGGGGCGCACCTCCTCGCGCAGCACGGAGAGCGCGAGCGGGAAGATCGCGGTGGCGGCGCCCTGGAGCACCCGGCCGACGATCAGCCACAGCAGGGAGTGGGTGACGGCGGCGAGCACGGAGCCCGCGACCATCACGACCAGCACGCCGACGAGGGTCTTCTTCTTGCCGTGCTGGTCGCCGAAGCGGCCGAGCAGCGGGGTGAAGACGGCGGCGGAGAGCAGGGTGGCGGTCGTGACCCAGCTGACGTTGGCGGAGCTGGTGCCGAGGTCCTTCTGGATGAGGCCGAGGATCGGTACGACCAGCGTCTGCATCATCGAGACGACCATGGCGGCGAGGCTCAGGGCGAAGACGATGACCGTCTCGTTGCGTCTTCCGCTCTCGGTGGCGGCTGGGGAGCTCATGCGGGGAATCCTCCGGATTGCTTCACGACTTTGATGCTTGAGATCGTCAAGCAACCAGCAAAGGCTAGGGCCGGATACTTCAGGTAGTCAAGTTAATGTTTCATTACCTCAAGCTCTTGAGTAGACTCGAGGGCATGACCGCCACCTCTCCCCGGACCCCGACCAAGGCCCAGCTCCTGGAGCTGGTGGCGGCGCTCGGCACCGCCCAGTGGCAGGACTTCGCCGCCGCCGCGGCCCGCCAGGGCCTCACCTCCGTGCAGGCCAAGCTCCTCGCCCAGCTCAAGGGCCCGGTCCCGATGCGCGGCCTGGCCACCCTGCTGGTCTGCGACGCCTCCAACGTCACCGGCATCGTGGACCGCCTGGAGGCCCGCGGCCTCGTCCGCCGCGAGGCGGACCCGGCCGACCGGCGGGTGAAGAACGTGGTGGCCACCGACGAGGGCCACGAGATCATCCGCCGGGTGCGGGCCGAGATGCAGGCCACCCACAGCGCGCTCGACGCGCTGGACGAGGAGGAGCGCACCACGCTCTACGGCCTGCTGGAGCGCCTCCGCCCGGGCATGGAGCGGCGCGGCTGACGGCCGTCCACGCGATCGCCCCGCGCCCGTATTCTGACGGTCAGTCCGATCCGCGCACCCCGCGCGGACGACGAGGGGAGGCCCTTGGATGTCCAGCACCACCACCGCACCGGCCGCCGGCACCGCAGCGACGGAGCCGTACACCGTCGAGCTCGCCCCGGGCGTCCGCGCGTTCGTCCAGCCCGACGGCGGCTGGTGCCTCAACAACGCCGGGATCATCAGCTCGGGCGGCCGCACGGCGCTGATCGACACGGCGGCGACCGAGCGGCGCGCCCGGCGGCTGCGGGACACCGCCGCGGCGCACGGCGCGGCACCGCCCACGACGGTCGTCAACACCCATCACCACGGCGACCACACCTACGGCAACTGCGTCTTCCCCGAGGCCACGATCATCGGCCACACCGGCTGCCGCGAGGAGACCCTCGCCGTGGGCTTCCAGCTGCACGGCCAGTGGCCCTGGGTCGACTACGGCGACATCGCCATCACCCCCGCCTTCGTCACCTACGACGACACGCTCACCGTGCACGTCGGTGACCACGAGCTGCGGCTGATCCACCCGGGCCCGGCGCACACCATCGGCGACACGATCGTGCACCTGCCGGACGCGGGCATCGTCTTCACCGGCGACCTGGTCTTCAACGGCGGCACCCCCTTCATCCCGATGGGCTCCCTCGCCGGATCGCTGCGCGCCCTGGAGGTGCTGCGGGGCCTGGACGCCGAGACCGTCGTGCCGGGCCACGGCCCGGTCACCGACCCCGGCGTCTACGACGTCCTCGAACGCTACTTCCGCTGGCTCCAGGACCTGGCCGCCACCGAGCACGCCGCCGGCCGCACCCCGCTGGAGGCCGCGCGCCGCGCGGACCTCGGCGAGTTCGCGCAGCTGCACGAGAGCGAGCGGCTGGTGGGCAATCTGCACCGCGCGTACGCCGAGCTCGACGGCCTGCCGCTGGGAGCCCAGCTCGACCTGCCCCTGGTGCTCGGTGACATGCGGACGATGAACGGCGGGGAGCCCCTCACCTGCCACGCCTGACGCGCACGGCGGTGGCGGATTGTCGCCGGGAGGTCTGGACGGCATACCGACCGGTCGGCATGATGATCCCGGGCCGGTGCCGCGCCCGCCGCGGCACCGGCCCGACCGCGTCCGCGGGCTCAATTCCCCATGGAGGAGCACTCGATGAGCAAGGGCAATCCCCCAGGACTCGACCTGGACCGGCTGCGCGGGCATCTGGAGCAGGAGCTCCCGGGGCTGGTGCGCGGGCCGCTGAGCGCCGAGCTGATCGAGGGCGGCCGCTCCAACCTCACCTACGCCGTCACCGACGGCACCGGCCGCTGGGTGGTGCGCCGCCCGCCGCTCGGGCACGTGCTGGCCACCGCCCACGACATGCGGCGCGAGCACCGGGTGATCAGCGCGCTGCACCCGACCCCCGTGCCGGTGCCGCGTGCGCTGCTTTTGTGCGAGGACGAGAGCGTCGTGGGAGCGCCGTTCTACGTGATGGACTTCGTGGCCGGCACGCCCTACCGCTCGGCCGGGCAGCTGGCCGCGCTCGGCCCCGAGCGCACCCGCCGGGTCGTCCTCTCTCTCGCCGACACCCTCGTGGAGCTGCACGCCGTGGACCCGGCCGCGGCCGGGCTCGCGGACTTCGGGCGGCCGGAGGGCTTCCTGGAGCGGCAGTTGCGGCGCTGGGGGAAGCAGCTGGCGGCCTCGCGCGAGCGCGAGCTGCCCGGCATCGACGAGCTCCACACGGCCCTGGCGGCGGCGCTGCCCGTCTCGCCCGCGCCCACCGTCGTGCACGGTGACTACCGCCTGGACAACGTCCTCGTCGGCGCCGACGACACCGTCCGGGCGGTCCTCGACTGGGAGATGTCCACGCTCGGCGATCCGCTGACCGACCTCGGCCTGCTGGTGATGTACAGCGAGCAGCGGCCCGTGCCCGGCTCGCCCATCGCCACCACCCGCGAGGCCCCGGGCCACCCGGAGCCCGCGGAGCTGGTGGAGCGGTACGCGGCCGGGTCGGGCCGCGACGTCTCGGCGCTGCCGTGGTACACCGCCTTCGCCTATTTCAAGCTCGCCGTGATCCTGGAGGGCATCCACTACCGCTACACCCTCGGGCAGACCGTCGGGCCGGGCTTCGACCGCATCGGAGCGCTCGTACCGCTCTTCATCGACAACGGCCTCACCACCCTTCAGGAGGGCTGAGCACAATGGACTTCGCATTCGACGCACGTACGGAAGAGCTGCGCGGCGAGCTGCTCGCCTTCATGGACGAGCACGTCTACCCGGCCGAGGCCACCGCCGAGGAACAGCGGGCCGCGCTCGCCTCCCCCTGGGACACTCCCCCGGTCGTCGAGGAGCTGAAGGCGGAGGCGCGCAGGCGCGGGCTGTGGAATCTGTTCTTTGTAGACCAGCACAGCCTGCCCGATGCGCAGTACGGGGCCGGGCTGACCAACCTCCAGTACGCGCCGCTCGCCGAGATCACCGGCCGCAGCCCGCACCTCGCGCCCACCGCCCTCAACTGCGCGGCCCCCGACACGGGAAACATGGAGCTGCTCGCCCAGTTCGGCACCGAGGAGCAGCGCAAGCGCTGGCTGGAGCCGCTGCTCGCGGGCGAGATCCGGTCGGCGTTCGCGATGACCGAGCCGGAGGTCGCCTCCTCGGACGCGACGAACGTCGAGACGCGGATCGAGCGGGACGGCGACGACTACGTCATCACCGGCCGCAAGTGGTACATCTCAGGTGCGATGTACCCCGGTTGCGAGATCTTCATCGTCATGGGGAAGACCGACCCGGAGGGCACGGACCCGCGCCGCCAGCAGTCGATGGTCCTGGTCCCGCGGGACACGCCCGGCCTGGAGGTCCGGCGGGCGATGCGGGTCTACGGCTTCGAGGACCACGCCCACGGCGGCCACGCGGAGATCGTCCTCGACGGTGTACGCGTCCCCGCGACGAACCTCGTCGGCGAGGAGGGCGGCGGCTTCGCCATCGCCCAGGCGCGCCTGGGCCCCGGCCGGATCCACCACTGCATGCGGCTGATCGGCATGGCCGAGCGGGCGATCGAGCTGATGTGCCGGCGGGCCGTCTCCCGTACGGCCTTCGGCAAGCCGCTCGCCCAGCAGGGCGTGGTGCAGGAGTGGATCGCGGACTCCCGGGTCGCCGTGGAACAGCTGCGGCTGCTGGTGCTCAAGACGGCGTGGCTGATGGACACGGCCGGCAACCGCGGGGCGCACACGGAGATCCAGGCCATCAAGATCGCGACACCACGGACGGTGGTCGGCATCATCGACCGGGCGATCCAGCTGCACGGGGCGGGCGGGGTGAGCCAGGACTTCCCGCTGGCGGAGCTGTGGGCGGCGGCGCGGACGCTGCGGCTGGCGGACGGGCCGGACGAGGTCCACCAGCGGTCCTTGGCGCGGCGGGAGTTGCGGCGCTATCTCTGAGCGGTGGTCGGGGCCGGCCTGATCCTTCGACCGCGGGTCGCGTCGTCCGCACCACCGCTGCGCGGCGGTGCCCTCAAGCGCCGGACGGGCTGGATGTGGCTGATGTGAGCGCACAGGACAGCCCGTCCGGCGGTCGAGGTGACACGGAGTCGTCAGTGCCCGGCGAACTTCACGCTGGAGAACGACATGTCGGCCGGCCCGTGCTGGCCCGTGGCGAGCCGCTTGGAGGTCCCGTCACACTTCTTGCCGGTGTAGATCGTGGCCGGGCCCGCCGTTCCGTTGTACGCACCGCGAGCTTCCTGACTCATCGTCAGGCACTTGCCGTCCGGCGGGTTCTCGACGAAGAAGGGCTTGCCCTTGGGGCCCACCCAGGTGAAGGAGCCCTTCGAGGCGACGGCCGCGCCCGAGGGCACGGCCACGGCGAGGGCGAGGCCCGCGAGGGCGACGACGACAGGACGGAAAAGGCGCATCCCTGATCCTTTTTCTCGACAGCAGACGAAAGGGCCGAAAGGCCCTTCATCCGCTCAACGACGCCCGGCCCCGCACGACACGCGCCACGCGGAGCGGGATCATGGACGCAGCGCGCGCAGCAGCAGATCCGCCAGGTGGCCGGCCACCTGGTGCGCCGTCAGGGCGCCTTCCGGGCGGTACCAGTTCGCCAGGTGGTGGACGGAGCCGAAGTGGTAGTCGACGACGAGGTCCGCCGGGGTGGCCGCGCTGAAGACGCCCGCGCGCTGGCCCTCCTCGACCAGGGCGCGGAAGCGCTCGTGGTAGCGGCGCCGCTCGGCGCGCACCTGCTTGTGCTTCTCCGGGCCCAGGTGGTGCATCGACCGGAAGAAGATCTTCGTGTCGTCGAGGTTCTCGATGGTGGTGACCACGACGTCCGCGGCGGCGTCCCGCAGCCTGCGCTCCACGGGGGCGTCCGCGCACGCGAAGGCGTCCAGCCGCTCCTGCTGGAGCCGCAGGACCCGGCCGTAGACCTCGTGCAGCAGGTCGTCCTTGGAACCGAAGTAGTGATACAGCGCGCCCTTGGTGACGCCCGCCGCCTCGACGATCTCCTGGACGGACGTGCGGTCGTAGCCCTGGTCCGCGAAGAGCCGGGTGGCGGCGGCCAGCAGCCGCTGCGGTACGGGCCTCGTGCCGCCGTCCTGCGTTCCGGCCGTCACCGTCCTGGTCATGCGCCGCCACCTGTCTTTCCTTGTCGTGCCGCGGGGTCGTCGCGCAGCTCCCGGCGGAGGATCTTGCCACTGGTCGTCCTGGGCAGGTCGGCGAGGACGCGCACCTCGCGCGGGACCTTGTACGCCGCGAGCCGCTCCCGGCAGTGCGCGACCAGTTCCGCCGGCTCGGGCGCGGGGCCGGGGCGGAGGCTGACGTACGCCCGGACCGTCTCGCCGCGGTAGTCGTCGGGCACCCCCACGACGGCCGCCTCCCGGACGGCGGGGTGGGTGTAGAGGACGTCCTCCACCTCGCGGGGCCAGACCTTGAAGCCGGAGGCGTTGATCATGTCCTTCTTGCGGTCGACCACGTACAGCCAGCCGTCGTGGTCCATGAACCCGATGTCGCCGGTGCGCAGTTCACCGCCGGGGAGGGCGGTGGCGGTCTCCCCGGGGCGCCGCCAGTAGCCGGGCACGACCTGGGGGCCGCTGACGACGATCTCGCCGTGACCGCCGAAGGGGACCTCCGCGCCGCGCTCGTCCAGGATGCGCACGAGCGTCCCCGGGCCGGGCACGCCGACGGCGAGGGTGCCGGTGGCGGGGTCGAGGGGGGCCTCGGTGCCGGGCGGGACGGAGGCGGTGGTGGCGGTGGTCTCCGTGAGGCCGTAGCCGTTGTGGAGGTAGTGGCCGGAGGTGGCGCGGAACCGTTCCACCAGGGCCGGGGGCAGCGGCGCGCCGCCGGAGGAGACCAGGCGGAAGGACGCGAAGTGGTCCCGGCAGACGCCCGGCTGTGCCATGAGGGCCATGAAGGCGGTGGCGGGGCCGATGGTGTAGGCCGGGCGGTGTTCGAGGAACGCGTCGAGCACCACCGCCGCGTCGAAGCGGTAGGCGAGCGCGAGGGTGCCCGCGTTGACCAGGCAGGAGCCGAGCTCGGCGACCATGCCGGTGATGTGGAAGAGCGGGGCTAGCGCGAAGTAGGTGGAGCCGTCCGGCAGTCCGGAGCCGACGCGCGCCCGCTCTGCGTTGTGGGCGATGTTCCCATGAGTGTTGACGGCGCCCTTGGGGGCGCCGGTGGTGCCCGAGGTGTAGCTGATGAGGGCGGGGTCCTGGGGGCCGAGGCCGGGGTCGGCGGGCGCGCGGGCCCCCGAGCGCGCGGCGGTCAGCAGGTCCTCCGCGCCGTCGGGCGGCGGCATGCGCTCGCCGCGCAGCACCCGCGCGTCGTCGCGCGTCTGGAGGCCGAAGGGACAGGCGGTGAAGGCGATCGGGGCGGCCGGACCCGCGGTGGCCTCCCGCAGGAAGTCCGCCCAGGCGCGGTCCCGGCAGAACAGCGCGGTGGCGCCCGAGTCGTCGAGGATGTGCCGGACCTCGCCCGCCTTGAGCATGGGGTTCACGGGCACGACGGTGCCGCCGGCCTTCCAGACGGCGAGGGCGGCGAGCACGAAGTGCGGGGTGTTCTGGAGCATGACCGCGGCCCGGCCGCCCCGCCGGAAGCCGCGGGCCACAAGGCGGCCGGCGAGCGCGCCGGACAGCTCGTCGGTCTCCCGGTAGGTCAGCCGCCCGTCGAAATAGGCGAGCGCGTGCCGGTCCGGGGCGCGCCGCACGGTGGCGGCGAAGGCGTGCAGGACCGTGGGCGGCGGCGTGCCCGGGGCCCGCTGGGCGGGGCTGAGCAGCGCGAGCCAGGGCGCGTCCCGGTAGGCGGGGGTGCTCGGGGTCATGGCCGGCGCCTACATCCGGCCCTGGCCGGGCACCTCTTCGAGCCTGCGCTGGAGGTGGTTCATGCCGCGCAGCCAGCGGTCGGGGTCGGTGGCGCGGGCCGCGTAGTAGTCGGCGACCTCCGGGTGCGGGAGGATCAGGAAGCGGTTCGCGGCCATGCCCTCGAAAAGGGCGTCGGCGACCTGCGCGGGCTCGATGGCGGTGGGCAGGAGCACCAGCTCGCCGGCCGCGCCCGTGCCGCGCAGCATGTCCGTGCGGACGCCCTGCGGGCAGATGGCGTGGACGTCGATCCCGCAGTGGCGGTAGGTGAGCGAGAGCCACTCCGCGAAGGCGAGCGCGGCGTGCTTGGAGACGCTGTACGGGGCCGAGCCGATCATCGTGAGCAGCCCGGCGGCGGAGACGGTGGAGACGAAGCGGCCGCTGCCCCGGTCCAGCCACTCGGGGAGCAGCTCACGGGCCGCCCGCACGTGTGCCATGACGTTGACGTCCCAGGCGGCCTCCCACAGGTCCTCCTCCGCCTCGGGTCCGCCGCCGGGGGCGACGCCCGCGTTGGCGCAGTAGATGTCGACCCGCCCGCCGAGCGCCTCGCGGGCGGCCGGGACCACTCCGGAGGCATCGCCGGGGACGGCGGTCGCGCCGATCTCCTCGGCCACCGCCCGGGCCTTGGCGACGTCGAGGTCGTTGACCACGACGCGGGCGCCCTCGGCGGCGAACCTGCGGGCGAGCGCGGCGCCGATGCCGCCGCCCGCTCCGGTGACCACAACTCCCGCGTCCCGCACCGTACCCACGCTGACGTCTCCCTCGCTCGGCTGCACGGGCAGACTAACCAGTCGGTATGTGGGGGCGGAAGGGGGCGTCGGGCACCGGGGGTGGGGCTGCCTCCAGCCCGGAGCCAGGGGCAGGTCGGATGGTGGCGGCAGCGCCTCGGAAAGGATCGTGTCCGGGAGAGTTCCGAACGACCTCCTGGAGTGTTCCCATGCCTTCCGCGCAGCTCACCCGCCGCTCCGCGCTGTCGCTCACGCTGCTGGCGGCCCTGAGCCCGCTGGTCGCCGCGAAGCCCGCCGGGGCGGCGACCGCCCCGGCCGAGCCGGTGGACGCCCTGGCCCGGGCCGCCCGCCCGCTGCGCACCACGGACCCCACGGGCGACCTGCGGGACCTGCGGCCGCTGGGCGCGATGGTGGGCGACGCCACGGTGGTCGGGCTGGGCGAGGCGACGCACGGCTCGCACGAGTTCTTCACCAACAAGCACCGCGTCTTCCGCTACCTCGTGGAGGAGAAGGGGTTCACCACCTTCGCCCTGGAGGCGAACTGGAGCGCCGGCGTGCGGCTCGACGACTACGTCGTGCACGGCAGAGGCGACGCGCGGCGGATCATGCGCGAGGAGTTCCAGAACTCGTACCGCATGTGGAACAACCGCGAGTACCTCGGCCTGATCGAGTGGATGCGCGCGTACAACACGACCCACGCGAAGAAGCTCCGCTTCATGGGCGACGACTCCGCCTACGCGGGGCCCGGTCTCTTCGACAAGGTCACCGGTTACGTCCGCGCCCACCGCCCCGCGCTGCTGCCCCGCTTCACCGAGCTCTACCGCGCGCAGCGGCCCGCGCCCGGCACCAGCACGGACAGCTACATGAACGACTGCCTCAAGCGTCCGCTGGGAGAGCGCCGCGCCATGGCCGACAGCGCGCGCGAGGCCCTCGGCCTGCTGACGCGGCAGCGCCCGGCCGGCGGCTGCGAGGAGTTCACGTGGGCGGTGCAGCACGCGCGGGCGATCTCGCAGGTGGCGGAGATGTACACGTTCGACCTGGACGACCCGAAGGGCGTCGCCGACTGCATGCGCTTCCGGGACGCGACCATGGCGGCCAACACCGCCTGGTGGCAGGAGCACACCGGCCGGAAGGTCCTGCTGTCCGCGCACAACGCGCACGTCTCGTACGTGAGCGACGACCCCGCGCAGTACCCGCGGGTGCAGGGGGCGTTCCTCCGGGACCGGCTGGGCGCCCGCTATGTGAACGTCCGGCTCACCTTCGGCGAGGGCTCGTTCAACGTCATGCGGGACGGCGGGCCCACCCGGGCCGTCACGCTCGGCCCGGCCGCGCCCGGCAGCAACGAGCACACGCTCGACAAGGTGCCGTACCACGCCTACGCGCTGGACATGCGGACGGCGCCCGCCGCGGTCCGGAAGTGGCTGGCGGTGGCGCGCCCGACCCGCAACATCGGCACGGACTACCCGACCCCGGACTACATGACCGCGCTGGGCGCGGGATACGACATCCTCGTCCATCTCCACCGCATACGGACGGCGGACCTCCTGCCGCCCCAGTAGTCCCCCGTCACGGACGTGTGAAGCCGTGCCATGAGCCTGGACAGCCCCCCTCGGCGGCGGGACGATGCCCGCGCATCTGGCCGCACAAGGGGGATCTGCCATGCCGGACATGAGTGTGGAGCCGTACTGGGAGCTGACGTTCGACACCGACGGGGACGTGGACCCGGCCGAGCGGGACGCCCTCATAGCCGGGGTCGCGCAGCAGGGCGTCACGGACCTGGTGGTGTTCGCGCACGGCTGGAACAACGACCGGCCGGGGGCGACCCGGCTCTACGACCGCTTCTTCGCGCCCTTCCCCGGTCTGCTCGCCGGGGCGGCGGGCGGCAAGCGCCTCGGCTACGTGGGGGTGATCTGGCCGTCGATGGACTTCGCCGACGAACCGATCCCCCACTTCCCGTCGTCGACGGCGGCCGCCCCGCCCGATGAGGGGCTCGACCCGGCCACCCGGCAGGCGCTGGTCCGCGTCCTGCCGTGCGAGGAAGCGGTGGTGGACCGGCTGGCGGAGCTGCTCGCCCAGCGGCCCGAGGACCCGGCGCGGCTGGAGGAGTTCGTCTCCACCGTCCGCGGCCTCGCCACCGCCCACCCGCCGGGGGTGACCGACCTGGGACCGGGCCCGCTGCCCGCCATGCTCACCGCCGACGCGCAGTCGGTGTGCGGGGCCTTCGCCGACGCGCTGGCCAGCACGGGTGCCCTGACCACCGAGCTGCTCGGCAGCGGCCTGAAGCGGCTGTGGCACGGCGCGTACGAACTGCTGCGGCAGATCTCGTACTACACGATGAAGCGGCGGGCGGGCACGGTCGGCGGGCACGGGCTCGGCCCCTTCCTCGGCCTGCTGGCCGGCTCCCGGCCCGGGGTGCGGGTGCATCTGGCGGGGCACAGCTTCGGGGCGCGCCTGGTGTCGTTCGCGCTGAGCGGGCTCCCGGACGGCCGCTCGCCGGTGGCTTCGCTGACCCTGCTCCAGGGTGCCTTCTCGCACTACGTGTTCGCGGCGAGCCTGCCGTTCGCCACGGACCGGGGCGGTGCGCTGAGCGGGCTGTACGACCGGGTGAACGGGCCGGTGGTGTGCTGCCATTCCAGCCATGACACCGCGCTCGGTGTGCTGTACCCGCTGGCGTCCCGGATCTCCGGGGACGACGACTCGGTGCTGGGTCTGGACGACTCCCGGTGGGGCGCACTGGGGCACGACGGTATGCAGTCCGTGGACGCCTGCGCCGGGCTCTCCCTCGCGCAGGCGCTCTCCGGCGACCTGCCGGCATACGGCTGTGTGAACGTCGACGCGTCGGCCGTCGTCGCGCACGGCGGCCCGCCCTCGGGAGCGCACAGCGACATCTGCCACGCCGAGCTGGCACGCGTGATCCTGCTCGCGGGAGGCATCACGCGCTGAGCGCCGGGCCGCCGGGGACCGGCCGGATCGTCCCCTGAGCGGAGGTCGCGGATCCGCCACCTTCGCTCAATCTCCCACACGCCCCACATCTGTCCGCGTCTTCGGGGTAGCAGAGCGGAGTCGGCGGCGTGGCACGTCCGATGGATCCGAATCGCGACGCGTTACGTCCCTTCCATGTCGATCCGAGTCCGCGCTGTCGGAGGTGGGATGCAGTGGCAGGTTTCAGAGCACTCGCACGAGAGGTGCGCAATCCACGGAACACCATCGCCTTGCGACGGACCTCCCTGCGCAAATGTCTCGAACGCTTCGCCCCCTACGGGCACCGGGCGACCTGGCACCACCTGTGCGCCCTGGCGGGGCTCGCCCCCGACGACCGCGCCCCCGATCCGGCCCGGCTGATCGTGGCGCTGACGGAACTGGAGGAGGCCCGCGCGGTCTGGCTGGCCTACGAGGCGTCCTTCGCCGACCGCCGCAAGCGCGAGAAGCACGACGGAATCCGCCAGCCCTGCGCGGTGGACGACTGGCACCGCAACACCTGGGGCGGCTGTGACGTGGTGCCCTGTGTGAGCCCCACGGTGTATCCGGCGCCGCGGCTCTCCGATGTCCTGCGCCGGGTGATCGCGGCGATGGAGGCCGGCCCCGGCGACGGCTGCCCCGTCTGCCGCCGGGAGCAGCTCGAATGGCGCTGCGATCTGGAGCGTTACCCCATGGAAGGGCCCGTCTGCACGGACTGCGGCATCGTGGTACCGGTGCCCGTGCTCAGCCCCGCCGCGCTGACGGCGGCGCGGCGGCGTACGTTCCAGGAGCAGTACGCGGTCGTGTGACCGCGTGGAGCAGGGGGTGGTGACCGCCGGCCGTCCGTGGTGCGAGGATGCGGCGCACACGGCTCTTCGGGCGAGGAGAAGGCGGACGGCCATGGCGCAGCTGCACGATCTGACCGCGTTGGAGCAGGGTGAGGCGGTGCGGGCCGGCCGCATCTCGCCCGTCGAGCTGACCGAGCACTATCTGGAGCGCATCGACCGGCTGGACGCCGCGGTGGGGGCGTTCGTCACGGTCACCCCGGAGCTGGCCCGCAAGCAGGCGGCCGACGCCGAGAGCGAGGCGGCGGCCGCCCGCCGCGAGGGGCGGCCGCTGTCCCCGCTGCACGGGGTGCCGGTGCCGGTGAAGGACCTCAACTTCGTCGCGGGCGTGCGGTGCACCCTGGGGTCGGCCGCGCTGGCCGACCACGTCCCGGCCGTGGACGACCACGTGGTGACGCGGCTGCGCGCGGCGGGCACGGTCCTGCTGGGCAAGACCAACACCCCGGAGTTCGGCCTGCCAGCCCACACGGAGAACGACGTCGCCCCGCCCGCCCGCACGCCGTGGGACCTCACCCGGTCCGCGGGCGGCTCCAGCGGCGGGGCGGGCGCCGCGGTGGCGGCAGGTCTCGCGCCGCTCGCGCACGCCAGCGACGGCGGGGGTTCCGTCCGCATCCCGGCGTCCGTGTGCGGGCTCTTCGGCATCAAGCCCAGCCGCGGCAGGGTGAGTTCGGGCCCCGCGCTGCACGACGTCACCGGTCTCTCGACCTCCGGCACGCTGGCCCGTACGGTCGCCGACGCGGCGGCGCTCCTCGACGTCCTCGCGGGCACGGAGCCGGGCGACCCCTACAGCGCGCCCCCGCTGCCGCCCGGCGAGACGTTCGCCGATCACGCGCGGCGCGCCCCCCGGCCGCTGCGGGTGGTGCGGCTGACGGGCACTCCGGTGCCGGGGGTGGATGTGCACCCCGACTGCCTCACGGCGGCGGACGAGGCTGCCGCCCTGCTGGGCGGGCTGGGGCACGAGGTCGAGGAACTGTCGCTGCCGGACGACCCGACGCTCGCCGAGGCGTTCGCCCGGGTGTGGGAGGTGCTGGCCGCCGTCCAGCCCGTGCCGGCCGGCCGCGAGGAGCTGCTGACGCCGCTCACCCGGCATCTGCGCGAGCGGGGCAGGGCGGTGGGCGGGCCGGAATTCGCGCGGGCCATGTACGCCCTGCGCAAGCTCACCCAGCTGGTGGCCGACGGCCTCCAGGCGCCGGGCACCGGCTACGACGTGCTCCTCACCCCGACGCTCGCGCAGCCGCCGCTGCCGGTGGGGGCGCTGCGCGACGACGCCGACCCGGCGGCGGAGTTCGCGGCCCTGATCCCCTTCCTGCCCTTCACCCCGCTGTTCAACGCGACCGGGCAGCCCGCGGTGAGCGTGCCGCTGCACTGGAACGCGGCGGGCCTGCCGATCGGCATCCAGCTCGCGGGCCGGTACGGGGACGAGGCGACGCTGATCTCGCTGTCCGCGCAGCTGGAGTCGGCGAAGCCGTGGGCCGGGCGGCGGCCGTCGATGTGGTGAGGGACGCCCGGGCGGCGCCCTCAGTCGCCGGACGGGCCGGCGGCGGCCCGGCGCCGCTCCACCAGCAGGCGCGAACCGCTGCCGAGCCGCCCCACGGCGTCGTCCGGGTTGGAGAGCACACAGCTCTCCAGTGACAGGCAGCCGCACCCGATGCAGTCGTCCAGGTGGTCGCGCAGCCGGCCCAGCTGCTCGATGCGCTGGTCGAGCTCGCCGCGCCACAGCTCGGACAGCCGCGCCCAGTCCTCGCGGTTGGGCGTGCGCTCGTCGGGCAGCTCGGCGAGCGCCTCGCGGATGGTGGCGAGCGGGATGCCGACGCGCTGCGCGGCCCGGATGAAGGCGACGCGGCGCAGCGCGTCACGGTCGTAGCGGCGCTGGTTGCCCGACGTCCGGCGGCTGCTGATCAGACCCTTGGTCTCGTAGAAGTGCAGCGCGGAGACGGCCGCGCCACTGCGCGCGGACAGCTGCCCGACGGTGAGTTCGTGGACCTCGTAAGGAATCTGCGGCACGGGTCCGACCTTACGTCAGCCGGGACGTTGACATCGCGACGAGCACCGAACATCCTGAGCAAGCGCTTGGACAGTGGTGCACAGTGGTCGTGCTCGGGAGGCAGCGGCATGGCGGAACCCCGGATCTTCTCCTCGTCCGACGAGCTGCGGGCAGCGGTCGGCGAGGAGCTCGGCCCGAGCGACTGGCTGGAGGTGGACCAGAAGCGGATCGACCTCTTCGCCACGGCGACCGGGGACCACCAGTGGATCCACGTGGACCCGGAGCGCGCGGCGGCGGGCCCCTTCGGCACGACGATCGCGCACGGCTATCTCACGCTCTCCCTGCTGCCGTCCCTGATGCCGCTCCTGATGCGGGTCTCCCCCGTGCGGATGGGCATCAACTACGGGCTGAACAAGGTGCGTTTCCCCGCTCCCGTGCCGGTCGGCTCGCGGCTGCGCGCGCGGGCGGTGATCACCGATGTGACCGACGTCGAGGGCGGTGTCCAGCTGACGACGGCGGTGACCGTCGAGCGCGAGGGCGGCGGGAAGCCGGTGTGCGTGGCGGAGTCGGTGAGCCGCTTCACCTGGTGAGACCGGCGGCAGAGGTGCCCTGGTGCCCGGGTTCCGGCGGGGGTTAGGTTGAGGCCACGGGGAATTCGATGATCCGTACGGGACATCGAGCACCGACACCGCGAGGAGATGAACCGTGATCGCCCACGACGGTATGTACATCGGTGGCAGCTGGCGGCCCGCCGTCGGGACCGGTGCCATCGACGTCGTCAACCCCGCCGACGAGCAGGTCATCGGCCGGGTGCCCGCCGGTTCCGCCGAGGACGTGGACGCCGCCGTGGCCGCCGCCCGCGCCGCGCTGCCCGGCTGGGCCGCCACCGCGCCGGCCCGGCGGGGCGAGTTCATCGCGGCGCTGCGCGACCAACTGGCCGCCCGGCAGGACGAGATCGCCGCCACGGTCACCGCCGAGCTCGGTTCGCCGATCGGCTTCGCCACGCGCGTGCAGGCCGGACTGCCCGTCGCCGTCGCCGGTTCGTACGCGGAGCTCGCCGCCACCTACGCCTTCGAGGAGCGGATCGGCAACTCCACCGTCTTCCAGGAGCCGGTGGGCGTCGTCGGCGCGATCACGCCCTGGAACTATCCGCTGCACCAGATCGTCAACAAGGTGGCCCCCGCGCTCGCGGCGGGCTGCACGATCGTCCTCAAGCCCGCCGAGGACACCCCGCTCACCGCCCAGCTGTTCGCGGAGTGCGTGGCCGCCGCGGAGATCCCGGCGGGCGTCTTCAACCTCGTCACCGGCCTCGGCCCGGTCGCGGGCCAGGCGCTGGCCGAGCACCCCGGCGTCGACCTGGTCTCCTTCACCGGCTCGACCGCCGTCGGCAAGCGGATCGGCGCGATCGCGGGCGCGGGCGTCAAGCGCCTCGCCCTCGAACTGGGCGGCAAGTCGGCGAACGTCGTCCTGCCCGGCGCCGACCTGGAGAAGGCCGTCGCCGCCAACGTCGCCGACGTCTGCCGCAACACCGGACAGTCCTGCAACGCCCTGACCCGGCTGCTCGTCCACGCCGATCAGTACGAGGAGGCCGTCTCGCTGGCGGCCGCCGCCGTCGCCGCCTACGTCCCTGGCGACCCGACCGACCCCGAGGTCCGCGTCGGCCCGCTCGTCAACGCCAAGCAGCACGCCCGCGTGCGCGGCTACATCGACCAGGGCGTCCAGGAGGGCGCCCGGCTCGTCGCCGGCGGCTCCGACGCGCCGGAGGGCCGGGAGAAGGGCTACTTCGTCCGCCCGACGGTCTTCGCGGACGTCACCCCGGAGATGACGATCGCGCAGGAGGAGATCTTCGGTCCGGTGATCTCGCTCCTGAAGTACGAGGACGAGGAGGAGGCCCTGCGGATCGCCAACGGCACGGTCTACGGCCTCGCGGCCGCGGTCTGGGCCGCGGACGAGGCGACGGCGACGGCGTTCGCCCGGCGCCTGGAGGCGGGGCAGGTCGAGATCAACGGCGGCCGCTTCAACGTCCTCGCGCCGTTCGGCGGTTACAAGCAGTCGGGCGTCGGCCGGGAGCTGGGCGCGCACGGCCTGACGGAATACCTCCAGACGAAGTCCCTGCAGTTCTGACGAGAGAACCCGACGAGAACACAGGCGGGCGGGGGGCAAGTGCCCCCCCGTACCGCGCCGCGTTCACCGAGAGGAAGCCTCCGCCATGGTCCGCGCCGCCGTCATGACGAGCACCGGCACTCCCCTGCGCATCGCCGGGATCGACCTCCCGGACCCGGGCCCGGGGCAGGTGCGGATCAGGCTCGCCGCCGCCGGGGTCTGCCACTCCGACCTCTCGCTCTCCGACGGCACGCTCCGCCAGCCCGTCCCCGCCGTCCTCGGGCACGAGGGGGCGGGCACGGTCACCGCCGTGGGCGAGGGCGTCACGCATGTGGCGCCCGGTGACGCGGTGGTGCTCAACTGGGCGCCCTCCTGCGGGAGCTGTCACTTCTGCGGGCTCGGCGAGCCCTGGCTGTGCGCGGACGCGGGCGCGGCGGCCACCGCGCCGTACGCCACGCTCAGCGAGGACGGCACCGAGCTCTACCCGGGCCTGGGCACCGCCGTCTTCGCGGAGGAGACCGTCGTCCGGGCGAGCGCCGCCCTGCCCCTGCCCGAGGGCGTGCCGCTGGCGGAGGCGGCGCTGCTGGGCTGCGCGGTGCTCACCGGCTACGGCGCGGTGCACCACAGCGCGCGGGTGCGCGCCGGGGAGTCCGTGACCGTCCACGGCATCGGCGGGGTGGGCCTGGCGGCCCTCCAGTCGGCGCGGATCGCCGGTGCGGGCACGGTCGTGGCCGTCGACGTCTCGCCGCAGAAGGAGGAGCTGGCCCGCGCCGCCGGTGCCACCGAGTTCCTCGTCGCCGGCGAGGGCACCGCCAAGCGGATCCGCGAACTCACCGGCGGCCACGGGGCCGACGTGGCCATCGAGTGCGCGGGCCGCGCCGAGGCCATCCGTACGGCCTGGTCGGCCACGCGCAGGGGCGGGCGCACCACGGTCGTGGGCGTCGGCGGGCGGGACCAGCAGGTGACGTTCACGGCGCTGGAGCTCTTCCACTTCGGCCGCACGCTGTCGGGCTGCGTCTACGGCAACAGCGACCCGGCGAAGGACCTGCCGGTGATCGCCGAGCAGGTGCGGGCCGGGCGGTTCGACCTGTCCGCGATGATCACCGACCGGATCGGGCTGGACGGCATCCCGGCGGCGTTCGAGGCGATGCTGGCGGGGCGGGGCGGCCGGTCCCTGGTGGTGTTCCCGTAGGTTCCGCACGAGGGAACGGCTGCCCTCCTCACCTCAGATGTCGTCGCGCATCGGGAGGTGGATCAGCACCAGCACCAGGCCGGCCACCACGAAGTTGCGCTCGGCGGCCTGGAGTCCGTTCCACTTCGCGGACTGCCACATCGCGAACCACTCGCCGCCGATCGCGATGAAGCCCATCCCGAAGAGCAGCAGGAGCATCACGAGCCCCACGGTGGTGACCCGCCGGGCCGCCACGCGCGCCGCCGCTCCCCGCAGCCAGAGCAGAGTGCCCGCGATCAGCACGAGGGCGGCGACGGTCTCCCAGATGATGATGGCGACGTAGGCGATGTCCTGCACGGTGTGGTCGGTGATGGCCCGCCACATCAGGTCGTCGTCCTTGAACGTCGTGTCCATCGCCAGGACGTGCCGGACGAACTGCTGGTTGGTGCCGAAGTCGGTGATGTTGCCGAAGGCGACGAGCGCCGTGTACAGCGCGACGGTCGCGGTCAGCGCGACCGCGACGACGGGAAGAGTGCCGAAGCGCCCCACGTGCCCTTGCCATTTGTTCGCCATCGGGTCTCCCACCCTCGAGCGCCACGCCCCTGCGGGATGCATGCCCGTACGGGCGGCGGTATACGCGGAGGTGCGGATCGTCGCGGCCCCAGGCGACGTCCGGGGCGGAGCCCCGGACGCGGCGGGAAGCCCGATCCGCCCAGGCCACAGCCTAAGCGCTTGCTCAGCCGCACGGGTTATGGTGTTCCTCTCGCCGGCGGGCAGTCCGCGGCGCAGCCGAAGAGCGGGGGCTCGGGATGGACGCGAAGCACACGCGGAGCGAGGAGTGGGCCGAGGTCACACCCGACGCCGCGCGCCGGCTGGTGACCGCCGCCGTCGCCGCGTTCGCCGAGCGCGGCTACCACGCCACCACCACCCGCGACATCGCCGGCCGCGCGGGCATGAGCCCCGCCGCGCTCTACATCCACTACCGGACGAAGGAAGAGCTGCTCTACCGCATCAGCAGCGTCGGGCACCGGCTCGCCCTCGACATCCTCCGCCGGGAGCAGGACGGCGACGGCACCCCCGCGGAGCGTCTCGCGGGTGCCGTGCGGGCCTTCGTCCGCTGGCACGCCGAGCATCACACCACCGCCCGCGTGGTGCAGTACGAGCTGGGGGCGCTCGGCGAGGAGCACCACGCCGAGATCGTGGGGCTGCGCCGGGACACCGACGCGGCGGTCCGCGCGATCATCGAGGACGGCGTCGCGGCGGGCGACTTCGACGTCCCGGACGTGCGCGGCACCACGCTCGCCGTGCTCTCCCTGTGCATCGACGTGGCCCGCTGGTTCAACGCGGAGGGCAAGCGCACTCCGGACGAGGTGGGCGAGCTCTACGCCGACCTGGTCCTGCGCATGGTGGGTCACCACAAGGGCTGACCGGCCGGCTCACGATTCGTACCAAGCTGGTCCAGCACCTCGCGGAGACCGGCCGGGGCGCCCCGCCCGCGCCGGGCGAGGCTGCCGAGGAGGCCGCGGGTGCGGGCCGAGGCGATCCCGGCCGCGGCCACCGGGACGAGCCCTTCCGCCACCTCCTCAGCCTCGCGCCACGCGTGGAGGCCGAGCAGGCAGTCGAGCAGCCGCGCTGCGAAGATGTGCCGGTAGCCCGCCCCGGCGCCCGCCTCCTGGAGCGCCGCCCGGCGCAGGTGGGGCACGGCCGCCTTCCGCTCGCCGGCCTCCTGGAGCATGAAGCCCTGGTGGCCGTCGATCTCGTCCGCGGTCATCCACCAGGCCCAGAACGGGTCGCCGTCCCGCTCCCCCTCGGCCAGGAGCGAGCGGGCGCGGGCGAAGGAGCGGGCGGCCTCGGCGGGGTGGCCCGTGCCCGCGAGGCCCCGGGCCTCCCGCACCCGGAAGACCGCCTCGACGCGCGGCGACAGCCGGCCCCGGTCGAGCACCGACCGCGCCACCGTCAGCTCACCCCGGGGGCGGCCGGCCCAGCCGGAGGCGAGGGCCGTGTTCTGGAGGACGAGCAGCTCGATCGCCCGGTCGCCGGAGCGCCTGGCCAGGCGCAGGGCGGAGCGGTTGAACACGGCGGCCTCGTCCGGCCGTTCGGCATCGAAGAGGGCCCAGCCCGCCACCTCGCCGAGCTCGGCCACGGCGGCGAGGACATCGCGCTCGTACGGCCGCTCGGGCCCGCGCTCCCGCAGCAGCCGGCGCACGGCGGTGAAGGCCCGTACAGCCGCGTCGGCGGCCGGTGGTCCGCCGGGCTCGTTGTCCAGCGCGACCAGGCGCAGCGACAGTTCGCGGACGGCGTGCGCGAAGTCTTCCCCTCTCGGCCCTCCCGGCTCGCTCCCCCATGTGAACTCCGGCCCCTGGCGCATCGGTCCCCCCTGGTGTCTGGAGTCCGATCCTCGCAGCCGCCACGCCCTGGCGCTGATCCATTGACGTGCCCGGCCCGGAATCCTACGGTCTCCCATAGGAATCCATCGGCGCGGGGAGCACGCGATGAGCGATACGGGCGACGAGCAGGCCCGGAAGTCCGCCGAAGCACTGGCCTACTCGGCCGGTTTCGGCAACGAGCACAGCAGTGAGGCCGTCCCCGGCGCGCTGCCGCACGGGCGGAACGCCCCGCAGCGGGCCCCGCTCGGGCTCTACGCGGAGCAGCTGAGCGGCACCGCCTTCACCGAGCCCCGGCACAGCAACCGGCGTTCGTGGCTCTACCGCATCCGGCCCTCCGCGGCGCACCCGCCGTTCACCCGGACCGGAAACGGCGACATCAGCAGCGCCCCCTTCACCGACTCCGTGCCCGACCCCAACCGGCTGCGCTGGAGCCCGCTGCCCGAGCCGCCCGAGGGCACCGACTTCGTCGCCGGGCTGTGGACGCTGGGCGGCAACGGCGACGTCACCCAGCGCACCGGCATGGCCGTCCACCTCTACGCGGCCAACACCTCCATGACCGACCGGGTGTTCAGCGACGCCGACGGCGAGCTGCTGATCGTGCCCGAGCGCGGGGCGCTCCTGCTGCGGACGGAGTTCGGCCTGCTGCGCGCCGAGCCCGGCCACGTGGCGCTGATCCCGCGCGGGGTGCGCTTCCGGGTGGAGCTCCTGGACGGGGCCGCTCGCGGTTACGTCTGCGAGAACTACGGGCAGCCGTTCACCCTGCCCGAGCTCGGGCCGATCGGCGCCAACGGGCTGGCGAACGCCCGGGACTTCCTCGCGCCGGTCGCCGCGTACGAGGACGTCGAGCGCCCGGTGGAGGTGATCAACAAGTTCTGCGGGAACCTCTGGTCGGCGACCTACGACCACTCGCCGCTGGACGTCGTGGCCTGGCACGGGAACCTCGTCCCGTACGTCTACGACCTGCGGCGCTTCAATGTGATCGGGTCGATCAGCTACGACCACCCGGACCCGTCGATCTTCACCGTGCTCACCTCGCCCTCGGACACCCCGGGCCTGGCGGGGGTGGACTTCGTCGTCTTCGCGCCGCGCTGGCTGGTGGGCGAGGACACCTTCCGGCCGCCGTACTTCCACCGGAACGTGATGAGCGAGTACATGGGCCTGATCGAGGGCGCGTACGACGCGAAGGCGGAGGGCTTCCTGCCCGGCGGCGGGTCCCTGCACAACATGATGTCCGCGCACGGCCCGGACCGCGACACCTTCGACAAAGCGAGCGCGACGGAGCTGCGGCCCCAGAAGGTGGACAACGGGCTGGCGTTCATGTTCGAGACGCGCTGGCCGGTGACGACGACGGAGCGGGCCAGGACCGCGGACCACCTTCAGACGGGCTACGACGGCGTATGGCAGGGTCTGGAGCGCCACTACCGCCGGTGATGGCGCCCCTTCCTCGCAGCCCCTCGCAGCCGTAGAGCCGGAGCCCCACGTGACCACCTTCGCCCCCGACTCCGTCACGCTCAACCGGAAGCTGCCGCTCTGGTATCAGGTGTCGCAGTCGCTGCGCGCCTCGATACTCGGCCGGAGCGCCGGTGACCCGCTGCGGCTGCCCACCGAGGACGCGCTCGCCGCGCACTACGGCGTCAGCGTGCTCACGATGCGGCAGGCGCTGAAGGAGCTGGAGACGGAGGGGCTGATCAGCCGGCACCGGCGGCGCGGCACGTTCATCGAGCCGAGCGCGCGGCGGAGTTCGCCGGTGCGGCTGCTCGGCTCGGTGGACGCCATCGTGGCGCAGCAGTCCGGCGAACGGACGGAGGTGCTCGGCCACGGCCCGACGGGCGTCCCGGCGGAGCTGGCCGAGCACTTCCCCGGCCTCGACGAGGCGATGGCCTACCGGCGGCTGCGCTGCGACGAGCGGACCGGCGAGCCGACCAACTGGGCGGAGAACCTCGTCCGCCCCGAACTCGCCGCGCGCATCGACCTCGCCGATCTGGAGCGGTGGCCGATGACCAAGGTGCTGCGGGACGCGGTGGGCGTGCGCATCAGCCGCATCACCGACACGGTCGAGGCCCGCCTCGCGGACCCGGAGACGGCCCGGCTCCTCCAGGTACCGCTGCTGAGCCCGATCCTCTTCTACACGGGGGTGACCTACGACGAGGCGGGGCGGGTGGTGGATGTGGCGCGCATCCACTATCGGGGTGACCGCTTCTCTTTCACGGTGACGGTGGAGGCGCGGTAGGCGGTGGCCTGGGCGGGTTTTCTGTGCGGGTTGGTGTGTGGTCGGGGTGGGGTTCGCCGTTGTCGGGTGCGGCTCGGTTCGCGCCTGCGGCGGGACGCCCTTCGGGCGTGGCCTCAATCGCCGGCCGGGCTTGGGTGTGTGGTGGGTGCCGGGGGCGGGGCCTCCGGGCTGGGAACCTGGAACGCGGTGCGGGCACCGTAAGGCGTATTGAGTGCCGTGCCGACGCACCGCGTTCCAGAACCCCACCCTCCGACCCCACCCCCTCCCACCGGAGGGCAACATCGGATCGTGGGGTGCGCCGCGCTTTTCCAGCCCGGGGCGCTCATTCCAGCCCGGGTCCGCCATGCTTTTGTCTTCAGCCCGTTGGGGGCACCTCTGGGGGCACCCCCGGACGGAGTCTGGGGGAGGTAGCTGGGGGAGGCAACGGACCCGCAGCTCGGGGTCTGGGGCGAAGCCCCAGTTTCGGGAAGGGGCGGGGTAGGGGAACAAGCCCGCCGCAGGCGCCCACCCACCCGCAGCCAGGGGTCTGGGGCAGCGCCCCCCACGCGGCGGAGCCGCACATCAGACGCAGCCGGGAAAGGGCGGGGTAGGGGAAAAGCCCGCCGCAGGCGACACCACCCGCACCCACCCCCGCTACGATGCCCGGCGTGACCTCCCCCCAGGCCGCCGAAGACGCACTGCTCACCGACCTCATGCCCTGGTCGGTCGCCCCCATGCGCCTCGGCCGGACCTGGGTCACCGCCCCCGACACCGCCTCCCTGAAAGCCCGTTGGGCCGCACTAGCCGCCGCGGACGACGACGTCCGCGACACGCTCTTCCGCCCCACCCGCCACCGCACACCGCACAGCGCCGTCGCCCAGCTCCCCGGGCAGGCGACGGCGACCGGGCGGCTCGCGCACGGGATGGGGGCGTGTCCGGAGCCGGTGCGGATCGCTCATGGGCCGTACGACGAGCAGTGGTTGCTGCCGGATCACCGGCTCGTCGACGCGGCGCGGCCGGAGCTGTGGCGGGTGGCTGACGAGCACCAGATCCATCTGCTGGAGGCGGCGCCCGGTACGGACGGCCCGGCCTTCTGCGCCCTCCTGCCCGACGGGCACTCCCCCGGCGGCAGACCCGGCAGGATCCGGCCGCTCTACCGGCGCCCCGGCGGCCTGGAGCCCAATCTCGCGCCCGGGCTCCTCGACCACCTGGCGGGCGCGCTCGGACGGCCCGTGTCCGCCGAGGACTTCCTCGCCTGGACCGCCGCGGCCGCCCGCCCCTCCCGCGCCGGGACGGCCGTGCCACTGACCGCGTCGCCCCGGCTGTGGGAGGAAGGGGTGGCGCTGGGCCGTCATGTGGTGTGGGTGCACACACGGGGCGCGCGCTGTGCACCCGCGCCGGGTGAACGCCCCCGGCTGCCGGGCGGCCGCAGGCCCTACGTGCGCGCCGCCGTCGCGTCCGGGCCGCCCGGGAGCCTGGGCTACGACCCGGAGCGGGAGACGCTGCTACTGGGCACGGGCAGGATCGCGCCGGTGCCGGAGGCGGCCTGGGAGTTCCGCGCGGGCGGGGCGCGGGTGCTGGAGAGCTGGTTCGCGGAGCGTACGGCCACGGCCGAGCCCGGGACGCTGGAGGCCCTGCGGCCCGTCGGCTGGCTGCCGGAGTGGACGTCCGAACTGCTGGAGCTGATCACGGTCCTGGCGCTGCTGGCGGAGACGGCGGAGCGGCGGCCGCTGCCCGTGCCGGGCGGCGGCCCGGACGCGGCGGAGCTGCGCCGGGTGGGCGTGCTCCCGCCGCCGCCCTCCGCCCGGCGGCCGGCGACGGTGCTGGGCCACCAGGAGGAGGGCCCGGAGGGGCAGTTCGCCCTGCTATGAGCCGCGCCGGCTGCCGTCGAAGCCGTCCAGGACGCGGTCGAGGACCCGGTCGAACACCGCGTCGGAGTCGACCGGCCCGGACCCGCTCGCCAGCGCCTTCGCCAGGCGCGGGTACGCGCCGTCGGCCAGCGCCCGCGTGAGGTAGGCCGTGCGGGCGGCCTGTTCCTGCTCGGGAGCGTACGGCGAGGTCCGGGCGCGCTCGGCCGCCGACAGCTCGTTGGAGACATAGGCGGTGATGATGCCGTTCAGCATGGCGAGCAGCTCGATCTTGGTGCCGTCGGTGACGTCCAGCCCGTCCAGGACCCCCAGGGCGTACTCGAAATAGCGCAGCGCGTTCGGGCTGAAGCCGTGGGCGGGCGCCATCACCCGGGGCACCCAGGGGTGGCGGTGCATGATGCCGCGCGTCTGCCGGCAGAGCGCCTTGAGATCGGCGCGCCAGTCACCGGAGGGTGCGTCGGGGAAGACGTACTCCGCGACGACGGCGTCGACCATCAGCTCGTACAGGTCCTCCTTGCGCGGCACGTAGTTGTACAGCGACATCGTGCCGCAGCCGGTCTCGGCCGCCACGCGCCGCATGGAGACGCCGTCGAGCCCCTCCGCGTCGGCGACGCGCACCGCCGCCGCCGCGATCTCGGCGCGGGTGTGCGCGGGGCGCGGGCCGCGGCCGGCGCGTTCGGGGCGCGCCCAGATCACCTCGGGCCCGGACGGGCGACCGCTGGCTGTCATTGATCATCACCTCGCTCCCATCCTAGTTACGTACAGCGTACGTAATGGAGTATGGTCGCCCTCATGACTACGTACGCTGTACTTAGTAAGGGTCTGGAGAAGCGGTTCGGGGACGTCCACGCGCTGCGCGGGCTGGATCTCGCCGTGCCCGAGGGCACCGTGTGCGGGCTGCTCGGGCCGAACGGCGCGGGCAAGACCACCGCGGTCCGCCTGCTCACCACGCTGATCAGGCCGGACGGGGGCCGGGCCGAAGTGGCCGGGCACGACGTGGCGCGGGAGCCCGCCGCCGTGCGCCGGGCCATCGGCGTGACCGGCCAGGCCACCTCGGTGGACACGGACCTGACGGGACGGGAGAACCTGCGGCTGTTCGCCCGGCTGCACCGGCTGGGCGGCGCGGTGGCGCGCGCCCGCGCGGACGCGCTGCTGGACCGCTTCGCGCTCGGCGACGCGGCGGACCGGCCCGCCCGCACCTACTCCGGCGGGATGCGGCGGCGGCTCGACCTCGCCGCGAGCCTGCTCACCCGGCCGCGGGTGCTCTTCCTCGACGAGCCCACCACCGGCCTCGACCCCGCCAGCCGCACCGCCATCTGGGACGTCGTCCGCGAACTCACCCTGGGCGGCACCACGGTGCTGCTGACCACGCAGTATCTGGAGGAGGCGGACCAACTGGCCGACGACATCGTGCTCATCGACCGCGGCCGGGCCACGGTCCGCGGCACACCGGCCGCGCTGAAGGCGGAGATCGGCGCGCACGCCGAGGTGGTCGTCGCCGACGACGCGGCGCTGCCCGCGGCGGCGATGGTGCTGGGCCGCCTCACCGGCTCCCGGGCCACGCTCGACACCGCCCGGCGCGCGGCGGGCGCCGCGGCCGAGCCGGACCTGACCCTGCCGCGCCTCGTGCGTGAACTCGACGCCGCGGGCGTGCCCGTCGTCGACGCGACGCTGCGGCAGCCCACCCTGGACGAGGTCTTCCTACGCCTCACCGCCACCACCGACGCCGAGGAGGCCGTCGCATGACCACGCTCGCCCTGTCCGACAGCTGGTCGATGCTCGGCCGTCACCTCCAGCGGATGCGGCACGCGCCCGGCCTGTTCATCATCACCATGACCATGCCGATGACGATGCTGCTCTTCTTCGGCTACGTCTTCGGCAGCGCGATGGTGCTGGACGGTGGCGGGAACTACCGGGCCTATCTGGTGCCGGGACTGTTCGCCGCGACCGCCGTCAACGGCGTGCTAACCTCGATGCTGGCGTCCGCGCAGGACCACCAGCGGGGCGTCATGGACCGCTTCCGCACCCTGCCGATGAGCCGCTTCGCGATCCCGGCCGGGCAGACCGCCTCCGACGTCGCCATGGCCGCGCTCGGCTTCGTCCCGCTCGCACTGTGCGGGCTCGCGGTGGGCTGGCGCGTCGAGGGCGGGCCGGCCGCCGCCGTCGGCGCCTTCTCGCTGCTGCTGCTCTTCCGGCTGGTCACGGCCTGGGTGGGGCACTACATCGGGCTGGTGGTGGGGTCCGAGGAGGCGGCGGGACAGCTGGGTGCCTGCACCTTCATGCTCCCGCTGCTCTCGAACGCCTACGTGCCGACCGGCGGCATGCCGGGCTGGCTGCGGACGGTCACCGAGTGGAACCCCATCAGCGCGCTGGTCACCGCGGTCCGGGACCTCTTCGGCAACAGCGGCCCGGCCTCCCACGCGTCCTGGCCGGTGGCCCATCCCCTCGCGGCGTCCCTCGGCTGGGCGGCGGTCCTGCTGGCGGTCTTCGTCCCGCTGACGGTCCGGCGGTACGGGCGCGACGCGGCCTGAGCGGCCCTGGGCAACACGGCCCGAGCGACCCGCCCGCCCCTGGCATGCCACAGCGCCGATCGGCCGGCCCTGGGGAGAGGGCGTACGGCCGACGGCGCTGAGCCGGGTCGGTGTGGTGGGCGGCTTATGCGATCCGGGCCGGGGTCCGGGTCAGCCGTGGTTGCCGAAGAGCGATCGGCGCAGTCGTCTGAGCGGCGCCAGGAGCGAGACCTTGGCGGTCCTGCTCTGCTTGGCGGCCACCCGGTCGCGCGCGGTCAGCTCGCGCATCAGCAGGGTCGCGTTCTCGACCTCCCGCTGCGGCAGGGCGGGTCCGCCCAGCACCGCGAGATGGCGGTCGAGGCGCGCACTGGTCGCACCGCTGTTGCAGTTGATGGCAGGCACTCGTGCCCTGCCGCGCATCGCTATCTGATCCATCGAAACTCCCCACCCGTACGAGGCACCCCGGCCCAGGCAGAGTAACCCTACCGCCCCATTCCGTCACCCGCGCATCGGCAGGCCGTATTCACCACTCCGTCAAGGGCGTTGACGAACCTGGCGTGAACCTGCCGTTACTGGGCGCGAGTTGGCGAGGGCCGGAATGCGCGGAACGGGGGGCAATCACGCTCCGTTGCGGTACATTCACCCCGAATTGCTCTCTTGCGGGAGGGGGCCCGTCGATGAGCGGGAATTCCGGAGCCGGGTACGACGGCCAGGGCGACCGGTGGGTGGCGGGCCGCTACCGACTGCTGGACCGGCTCGGCCAAGGTGGTATGGGCGTGGTCCGGCGGGCGCGGGACGAGGTGCTCGACCGCGAGGTGGCCGTGAAGGAGGTGCGGGCACCGGCCGGGCTGCTCGACCACGAGGTGCGGCAGCTCTACGCCCGGATGGAGCGCGAGGGCCGGGCGGCGGCCCGCATATCCCACCCCAATGTCGTCACCGTCTACGACGTGGTGACCGAGGACGGCCGCCCGTGGATCGTCATGGAGCTGATCCGGGGCCTCTCCTTCGCCGATGTTCTGGAAGCACAGGGCTCCGTCACGCCCGCGCGCGCGGCGCACATCGGCGCGGAGACGGTCGCCGCGCTCCGGGCCGCACATCAGGTGGGCGTGCTGCACCGCGATGTGAAGCCGGGAAACATCCTGCTGGCGAACGACGGCCGGGTGGTCCTCACCGACTTCGGCATCGCGACGGTCGCGGGCAGCTCCGCGCTGACGCGGACCGGCGAGCTGGTGGGCTCGCCCGAATACCTCGCCCCCGAGCGCGCCCTCGGCCGGCCGCCCGGACCGGCGTCGGACCTCTGGTCGCTGGGCGTGACGCTCTACGCCGCCGTGGAGGGCTTCTCGCCGTTCCGCCAGGACACCCCGCTGAGCACGATCAGGGCGGTGGTGGACCAGGAACTCCCGCCGCCGCGCGGTGCGGGCGCGCTCACGCCCGTACTGGAAGGCCTGCTGCGCAAGGAGCCGGAGCGGCGGCTCGGGGCGGAGGAAGCGGAGCGGATGCTGCGCGCCGTCGCGGGCGGGGAGCGCGGCGCGGACGTGTCCCACGCGCCGACGGTCGCCGCGCACCCCGCGGCCCCGGCGCCCTTCACGCCCGGTCCCGGCACCCCGGGCTCCGGCACCGCGCCCGGCGCCCCGGATGCGGAGCCCCGGCCGGACGACGGGCAGCACCGGCGGACCCTCAGGGTGCTCGCCGTCGCGGCGCTCGTGGCCGCGCTGCTGGTGGGCGGCCTGGTGTGGGCGCTCACCCGGGGCGGCGGCGACTCCGGCAGTACGTCGTCCGGCGGCGGCGCCTCCTCGGCCGACAGCCGGGACGGGGGCGCGCCGCCGGCCGCGGGCTCCGGGAGCTCCGGCGCCTCGCCGGGCAACTCCGCCGACTACGGGGTGCGGGTCACGGTCACCGCGCAGCGCGACCAGTACACCGGCGCCTGCCCGCCGTCGGCGGGGGCCGCGCCGTCGTTCCGGGTGGCCGTCGCCGTGGGGCGCACCCCGGTGGACGTCGTCTACCGCTGGGTGACGGGCAGCGGCAAGGTCACGGACGGCGGCTGGCGGACACTCCGCTTCACCACCGCCCGCACCCAGACCCTCGGTCATGTGGAGTCGGACCGCGGCCCGTCGGACGCGGGTGACGACTGGATCGCCGTCGAGGTCAAGAGCCCGCAGCAGCTGACCTCCTCTCATGTGTCGTTCACGGTGCGGTGCGAGAAGCCGTCGCCGGGCAGCCCCTCGGCGTCACCCGGCCCTTCCCGGTCACCGGGCCGGTCGCCCTCGGCGGGCGGCTCGACCCCGGGCGGTGGCGGCTACGGCGGTACGTACGGCGAGACGGCCCCGTACGGATCAGGCGGCTGAGGCGAAGACGGGCAGGTAGCCCTGGGCCTGGCCGGCGGCGGTCGGGTGGTAGGACTCGTCGACGGGCAGGGTCACGCTGTTGAGCCAGGGGCTGCCGGAGCAGATCTCGTGGCCGCCGAAGGTGGTGTTGACGTCGGCGTAGGTGAAGCCGTGGTCGGCGGCGCGCTTGGCGATGACGGTGTCGAGGGCGTCGGCGGCGTCGTTGACCGCGGATCTCACGGTCTCGCTGAGCCCGCCGAAACAGCTCCCGCCGAGTCTGTAGAAGCGCGGGTAGCCGATGACGACGACGTGGGCGGAGGGCGCCTTGCCGCTGATGGCGGAGTAGACCCCGTCCAGCTGGGCGGGCAGGACGTTCCGGGCGTAGGCGCGGGCCTGGGCGATCCGGTCCAGGCAGACGCTCTCGGAGTTGAGCACGCAGGTGGTCATGGTGTCGGCGAATCCGGCGTCGTTGCCGCCGATGGTGATGCTGACGAGTCCGGTGGAGGCGTTGAGCGGGCCGAGCTGCCCGGTGAGAACATCACCCGTTCGGGCGCCCGAGCAAGCGGTGAACGCGAAGCTCGCGGGGGTGTGCGCGGCGGCCCAGAGCGCGGGGTACGCCTTGGTGCTGCGCTTGCAGTTCCCGCTCCCCGAGTCGTAACTGCCGGCCCCCACTCCGGCCGAGTAGGAGTCGCCGAGGGCCACATAGCCGGGAGTTGCGGTCTTCTCGGCGGCCTGGACGGGCCCGGCGCCGAGGAGGGCGAGGGTGGCGGTGAGCGCCAGCGCGGATACGGAACCCACGACTCTGGACAGTTTCATGGAACCTCCTTTACCAGGGGCGCTACTTACTCCGTGGTAGCAGTCGCCCGCATGCGCTGGAAGTGTCCATGCCAAGACCGTTGAATGGGTGAATGCTTGACGATCGTCTCGTGGAGATCTTCTGACGGATCGACAGATTCCGGTGAGGGCCGCCCTGACGGAAAGACTCCGGTTCGCTCCCCTATGGCGTAACCGGAGTCTGTATGCGCGGCCTTCACATCTTGACGTGCCTCCGCCGATTGCGCGACATTGAAACTTGGCATCCGGCGCTTCGGGGGGCAAAGTCGCCAATGCAGAGCTTCACTGATCCCACCGGTCTCACCGATCCAACTGGCGTGAGCGAGCTGACCGATCTGTCTGAGCTTTCCGAACCTGACGAGTCCTGCGGGCCCCGCGTGGCCGACGGGACGGCCACCGCGGCCCAGGAGTACACCACCGCCGGCGGGATACCGTCGGCCGGGGACTCCCTCCCCATGATCGCGGGGGCCGCGACGGCCATCGCGGGGGTGGGCGCCGCGCTCGCGCTCGCCGACATCGGCTCGCCACTGCGCGCGCCCTTCACGCTGTTCTTCCTGATAGTGGCGCCGGCGTGCGCCGTCGGGGCCGCCCTGCGCGGCCTCGACCCGCTCAGCCGGTCCGTGGTGGCGGCCGGTGGTGCCGTCGCCGTCGACCTGCTGATCGCACAGGTCATGCTCGCGCTGCACACCTGGACGGTGCGGGGCGGCGTCGCCGCCGTCGCGGCCGTCAGCCTCCTGATGTTCCTGCTGGCACACGCGCGGCACCGCCGGGGCCGCGCGGCGAAAAGTCGGGCCTCCTGACGTGAACATCAGCGTGTACCGCCCCGGCGAGCTCACCGCGGCCGACCGGGCGGCCTGGTCCGCCCTGCAGTCACAGGCCTTCGAGGACGGCTCGCACCAGCTCGCGAACCCGTTCCTGGCACCGGAGTTCGCCCTGGCGGTGAGCCGCTGCCGGCACGGGGTGCGGGTCGCGGTCGTGCGGGAGGAGGGCGAGCCGGTGGCGTTCTTCCCCTACCAGCGCTCCCCGCTGGGCGTGGGCCGGGCCATCGGCCTGGGCGTCTCGGACGCCCAGGGCCTGGTCCACCGGCCCGGATTCCAGTGGGACGCACGGGAGTTGCTGCTCGCGTGCGGGCTGTCGGTGTGGGAGTTCGACCACCTGGTGGAGGGCCAGAAGCCCTTCGAGGTCGGCGCCTCCGGGTCGTACGGCTCGCCGGTGGTCGACGTCGAGCAGGGCTTCGACTCCTATCTGGCGGCGCTGCGCAAGCAGTCGCCGAAGTTCACCCGCACCACCCTCGCCAAGGAGCGCAAGCTCGGCCGGGACGTCGGCGAGGTGCGCTATGTGCACGACGAGCGGGACCCGTCCGTGCTGCACACCCTGATCGGCTGGAAGTCCGCGCAGTACCGAAGAACGGGGCGCAGCGACCGCTTCGCGCGCCCCTGGATCTCCCATCTGGTGGAGCAGCTCTTCCACACCCGCACCGCGTCGTTCGGTGGGCTGCTGTCGGTGCTCTACGCCGGCGACCGGCCGGTCGCGGCGCACTTCGGGCTGTCCTCGGGCCCGGTGCTCGCCTGCTGGTTCCCGGCGTACGACCCGGCGTTCGCCAAATACTCGCCGGGCCTGGTGCTGCACCTGCGGATGGCCGAGGGGGCCGCCGCCGCGGGCATGGCCTATCTGGATCTGGGGCGTGGCGAGAAGGCGTACAAGAACTCCCTCAAGACGCGTGAACTGAGCGTCTCGGAAGGGTGGGTGACGCGCCATCATCCCGTGGCACTGGGACACCGGGCCCGGCGCGCGCCGGTGCGGGCACTGCGCAACACGGTGCTGGCACGGCCGGAGCTCTTCGAGCGCGCGGACCGGCTGCTCAAGCGCATGGGGCGGTTCCGCGCGGGGAGTTGAGGGCGCGGGTGCACGCTCCCCGAGTGCGCCGCCAACGGCGCATTCCGTCAACCTGGCGCGTGAAACGGGCGCAAAAAACACCCAAAGGAGGAGTCACCGCACCAGCTCTTGCCATACAGTCTCAAGCATCAATACCGTCGTACATCCACCCGCATCGGCCCATCAGTTACAGCGGCTCAAGGGGAGGGCTCAAGCGCCGCGATGGTGTCGGGGGCGGGGCGCGGTGGGGGGTGCCGCGTTCGGTAGTCACGGTCGCAGGGTCGCACGCCACGCGACCGGTCTTCGTTGTCAACTCACCCTGTCCGTACGGTGCCTCGCGCAGCGGCGGGCGAGGCGAGTACCCCCTTTTCGAACCGGATCAGCCATTGGACCGCCGGGGGGCGGTCCACCGGACGAGAGGGAAATCCGACTCATGAGTTCTTTCCTTCGCCCTGCGACAGATCAGGAGCCGGCGCCCGCCGGCCATTACCGCCCGGTGAGCTCGCACCTGGCGATAGCGCCTCCGGTGAGTGTCGTGATCCCCGCCATGAACGAGGCGGAGAACCTGCCGTACGTCTTCAAGACCCTGCCCGCCTGGATTCACGAGGTCGTCCTCGTGGACGGCAATTCCACCGACGACACCATCGCGGTCGCCCGGGGCCTGTGGCCCGACGTCAAGGTCGTCGAGCAGCGCGGCAAGGGCAAGGGCGACGCGCTGATCACGGGGTTCGCCGCCTGCACGGGCGAGATCATCGTGATGGTCGACGCGGACGGCTCCGCGGACGGCAATGAGATCGTCACCTATGTCTCCGCGCTCGTCGGCGGCGCGGACTTCGCCAAGGGGTCCCGCTTCGCCAACGGCGGCGGCACCGACGACATGACACCCATCCGCAAGCTCGGCAACCGCGTCCTGTGCTCCCTGGTCAACCACAAGTTCGGCGCCCGTTACACCGACCTGTGCTACGGCTACAACGCCTTCTGGAAGCACTGCCTGGACGAAATCGCCCTGGACTGCGCCGGGTTCGAGGTCGAGACCCTGATGAACATCAGAGTCGTCAAGGCCGGTCTGCGCGTCCAGGAGATCCCCAGCCATGAGTTCGTGCGCATCCACGGCACCAGCAATCTCCGTGCCGTGCGCGACGGGCTGCGAGTCCTGAAGGTCATTCTCAAGGAGCACGGGGCCCGCCGCCGGCGCCCGCACCGCCTCGCCATCGCGCCGGCCGCCAACCGCAGGGAAATCTCTTGAGCAGCCCACCCCCTACCGCCCCGGCCGGCGTGCCGGACGTCTCCGTGGTCATCTGCGTCTACACCGAGGACCGCTGGGACGACATCCTCGCCGCGGTGGCCTCGGTGCGCGACCAGTCCTGGCCCGCGCTGGAGACCCTGGTCGTCGTCGACCACAACGAGGCGCTGCTGCGCCGCCTCGCCAAGCGCTACGGCGACGACGGCGCCGGTGCGACGGCCGGGGTGCGGGTGCTCGCCAACACGGGCCCCCGCGGCCTCTCGGCGGGCCGCAACACCGGCATCGCCGCCTCCTCCGGCGAGGTGATCGCCTTCCTCGACGACGACGCGGTCGCCGAGCGGGACTGGCTGCGCCACTTCGCGCTCGCCTACACCGACCCGCGCGTGATGGCGGTCGGCGGCCGTACGGAGCCGGTGTGGGAGTCCCGGCGCAGGCCCGCCTGGTTCCCCGAGGAGTTCGACTGGGTCGTCGGCTGCTCCTACCGCGGGCTGGCGCCCGGCCGGGTCCGGGTGCGCAACATCCTCGGTGGCAACGCCTCCTTCCGCAGGTCGGCGTTCACGCTGGCCGGCGGGTTCGCCAGCGGCATCGGCCGGGACGGCGACCGGCTGCCGCTGGGCGGCGAGGAGACGGAGCTGTGCATCCGGCTGACGCGGGCCGTGCCGGAGGCGGTGCTGCTGATCGACGACCGGTCGGTGATCCACCACCGGGTGCCCGCGGCGCGCGAGCGCTTCCGCTATTTCCGCAGGCGGGCCTATGCCGAGGGGCTCTCCAAGGCCCTGGTCACCCGGAGCGTGGGGACGCGGTCCGGGCTGGCCTCGGAGCGGCGCTACACCACGCGCGTGCTGCCCGCGGGCGTCGCGCGCGGGGTGCGCGACGCCCTGCTCGGCAGGCCGGGCGGCGCGGGCCGGGCGGGGGCGATCGTGGCCGGGCTCGCGGTGACGGTCGGGGGCTACGCCCTCGGCAGCCTGCGGGCCCGTCGCGGCGGCGCCAGGTTCGCGGTCGCGGAGGCGATCGCGGGCGGCACGGCGGCCGAGGAGCCGCACGGTGGCCACGGTCCGAACGGCCCGGCAGCGGGCCCTCCCGCCGAGGAGGCCACCGCATGAGCGCGGAGACCGTCCCGATACTGATGTACCACGCGGTGGCGGAGTCCCCCACGCGCGCGACGTACGGCCTGTCGGTGTCCCCCGATTCCTTCGCGGGACAGATGCGGCTGCTCGCCGAGCGAGGTTTCACCTCGCTGACGGCCGAGCAGCTCGCCGTCGCCTGGCGCACCAGCGCCGTGCTGCCGCCGAAGCCGGTGCTGATCACCTTCGACGACGGCTACGAGGGTGTGCACCGGCACGCCCTCCCGGCGCTCGTGGAGCACGGCTTCACCGCGACGCTCTTCGCGTCCACGGGGTGGCTGCGCGGGGAGCACGCGACGGGCGGCGCGCTCGACCTGATGCTGACCTGGGACCAGGTGCGGGAGCTGGCCGGAGCGGGCGTGGAGATCGGCGGGCACAGCCACACCCACCCGCAGCTCGACCAACTGGCCGATGAACGGCTGTGGTTCGAGGTGCACCGGTGCCGGGAGATCCTTGCGGGTGAGCTGGGGCGCTCACCGGTGTCCTTCGCCTATCCCTACGGTTATTCCGACCGCCGGGTGCGGCGCACGGTCCGGGCGGCGGGCTTCAGCGTCTCGCTGGCCGTGGGCAACACCCTCGCCGCGCGCCCGCAGGGGCCGTACGCCCTGGAGCGGGTCACGGTGCGGCGTTCGACCGGACTCGGCGAGTTCGCGCGGCTCGTCGAGGGCCGGTCACTCGGCCGGCTCTTCGTCCGGGACCGCACGCTCACCAAGGGGTACGCCATATATCGCAGAACCCGACAAGTCGTCAGGAAGGCAAGCGAAGCCCGTGTCTGACACGTCCACCCGCACCGAGGAACGGGAGACGGAGGGGCCGGCCGGCCGCAAGCTGCGGCTGCCCGGGCGGGGCGGCGGAAGTCCGCTGTTCCGCAACGCCTTCGCGCTGATGCTCAACACGGGCATCAGCGCCGTCCTCGGTGTGGGTTACTGGCTGATCGCCGCCCGGTACTACTCCGAGGAGGCGGTCGGCCAGGGCTCCGCGGCCATCGCCGCGATGAAGCTCCTCGCGGGGCTCACCGCGGTCACCCTGACGGGAGCGCTGGCCCGTTTCATCCCCACGGCCGGCCGGATGACGGGACGGCTCGTCTTCCGTACGTACGCGGGCAGTTCGGTGGTCGTCGCGATCGCCGCGACGGTCTTCCTGCTCACGCTCAACCTCTGGGGCCCCTCCTACCGCTTCCTGCACGGGCCCCTGCACGGCTTCGGGTTCGTCGTCGCGGTCGCGGCCTGGTCGGTGCTCACCCTGCAGGACGGGGTGCTGACCGGGCTGCGCAGCGCGTTCTGGGTGCCGGTGGGCAACACGGTCTTCTCGGCCGCGAAGCTGGCCCTGCTGGTGGGGGTGTCGGCGGCGCTGCCGACGTCCGGGGTGTTCCTCTCCTGGGTCGTCTCCATCGGCGTGTCGGTGCTGCCGCTGGGGTGGCTGGTCTTCCGGCGGCTGGTGCCCCGGCACGTGGCGGCGACCGAGGCGACGGCGCGGACGGCGTCGTACCGCGAGATGGGGCGCTTCCTCGCCGGGGACTACACGGGGTCGCTGTTCTCCCTGGCCGTGGTCTATCTGGTGCCGGTGATCATCGCCTCGCAGGTCAGCTCCGCCGACAACGCGTACTTCTACATCACCACCACCATCGGCGGCACCACGAACCTGCTCGCGATCAACATGGGCGCCTCCCTCACGGTCGAGGGCTCGCACGACCCGGCGCGGCTGGCGGAGAACTGCCGGGCGGCGCTGCGCCGGATGGCGAAGATCATGGTGCCGGTCTGTGTGCTGCTGTTCGCCCTCGCGCCGTACATCCTGCGGGTCTTCGGCCAGGGGTACGCGGACGCGGCGACGCCGCTGCTGCGCTGGTTCGCGGTGGGGGCGGCGCTGCGGGTGGTCATGGAGACCTACTTCGCGGTGCTGCGGGCCCAGAGCCGCACGGCCGGACTGGCCTATCTCCAGGGCCTGTTGTGCGTCCTGGTGCTCGGCCTGACGCTGCTGCTCCTGCCCCGGATGGGCCTCACGGGCGCCGGGGTCGCGGAGATCTCCAGCCTCGCGGTGATCGTCTCCATCTCCGCGGTCAAGCTGCGCAGGATCCTCAAGGCGGCGACGCCGCGGGCCGTCCCCCCGGTGGCCTACGCGCCCGACGTGGCGCCCGACGGTGACCTCGCGGATCTCGCGGTGCGCGGTGACCGGCGGGACGGCCCGCACGAGGCGCGCCCGGCCCGGCGGGGCCTCGGGCGGGCCTTAGGGGCCCGGACGGCCTCGGACGACGGGCGGCGCGAGGGCGGGAGGTACGGCACGCGCTGGGCGCTGAGAGCGGCGCTCGACGCGGACACGATGCCCCTGGGGGTGCGGTTGGACTTCGACCACTTGGAGCGGCGTCCCGACCTCCGGCACACGCCGGACGGGATGGCGATGTCCTCGGTGCCGCCACCGCTGCCGAAGCCCTCGGACTCCGCCGCCGAGGCCGAGGTCAAAGCCGAGCCGGTGACGAAGCCGGACCCTGCCGCACCGCCCGAGGAGCGGCCCGCCGCCGACAGCCAGGCCACGGCGCGGCCTCCCGTGCTGAAAGCTTCCCCGGCGCGCCCGCCCGTGACCTCCCCGCCGGCCACGGCAGAACCGCTCCCCCGCCCGGCCACCCCCTGGTGGCGGCGGCCCGAGCCGGGGATCTGGCTGCTCTTCCTCGGCGCGCTCGCGCTCTACTGGACGCCGCTGGCCTCCCTCGGCGAGCCGAACCTGGACGACATGGGCGGGCTCGGGCTGGTGTCCGTGCTGCCGGTGGCGACGCTGGTGGGCGCCGCCCTGCTGATCGTGTCGTTCGCTGCCGCCCTGGGGCTGGCCCGGCAGCGCCGGTGGCTGCTCACCGCCGTGCTGCTGCTGACCGTGGTCTCCCTGCACGCCGCACCCGCCGTGCTGGAGACGCAGCCGCGCTTCGCGACGGCGTGGCAGCACCTGGGCTTCCTCGACTTCATCGACCGGACGGGCGTGGCGGCGCCCGACCTCGACGCCCGCTGGAGCTGGCCGGGCTTCTTCGCCGTCGCGGCGTTCGTCGCGCGGGCCTGCGGGGTGAGCGACCTCTCCGGGGTGCTGCGCTGGTGGCCGCTGACCGTGCAGCTGCTGAGCCTGGCGCCGCTGGCCCTGCTGCTGCGGGCCGTGCGGGCGGGCTGGCGGGCGAAGTGGACGGCGGCCTGGCTCTTCGTGCTCTGCGGCTGGGTGGGCCAGGACTATTTCTCGCCGCAGGCGCTCAACTACCTCTTCTATCTGCTGTTCGTGGCCGTGCTGCTGGTGTGGTTCCGCTGGCCGCGGCAGCTGCGCGGGAAGCTGCTGCCGGGCGAGGCCGAGGTCGCCACCGCGAGCCGCGGCGAGCTGGGGGTCCTGCTCGCGGTGGTGCTCGCCGTGTTCGCGGCGTCGGTCGCGAGCCATCAGCTCACCCCGTTCGTGATGCTGGGCGTGGTGACCGCGCTGGTCGTCACCCGGCGCTGCACACTGCGCGGACTGCCGCTGCTGTGCGCGGTGATGCTCGCGGTGTGGGTGGGCTTCCTCGCGGAGCCCTACTGGTCGGGCCACTTCGACGAGCTCTTCGGCGGCCTTGGATCCCTCGGCGGCAATGTCTCCTCGTCCGTCTCGGGCCGCATCGAGGGCGGCAGCGCCACGCACAAGCTGGTGCTGTACGTCCGGGTGGCGCTGGCCGGCGGGGTCCTGGCGTTCGCCGCGCTCGGCTGGTGGCGCCGCCGCCGGGCCGGGATCAGCGACCTGGCGCTGCTGCTGCTCACCGCGGTGCCGTTCCTCGCCTTCGGGATGCAGTCGTACGGCGGTGAAGTCGCCCTGCGCGTCTTCCTGTTCGCCGTGCCGGGCGCCTGCGTGCTGGCCGCGCTCGCGCTCTTCCCGCGCACCCGCGCCACGGCGCGCGGCCGACTGCTCGGACCGGTGGCCGCGCTGGTGGCCGGGCTCGTCCTCGTCTTCGGCTTCCTGGTGGCCCGCTGGGGCAACGAGTCCTTCGAGCGGGTGCGGCCCGGCGAGGTCGCCGCGATGGACTATGTGTACGCGCACGACGAGCCGACGGCGCACCTGCTGTGGATGAGCAACGACACCGTCAAGAACGTCACGCCCGCCATGCCCTGGGGCAGCCGCGACATGGAGCGGGTGCTCTACGACCCGACGCTCGCGCCCCGCGATCCCGCGCGGGTGGACGACCTGGTGGCCGCTCTGCGGAAGGCCGGGCCCCGGGCGTACCTCATGGTCGACCGCGGCCAGTCGGTCTATCTCCAGCTCGACTCCGGCTACGCCCCCGACTGGGACGCCCGGGTGCGGCACACCCTGGACGGGCGGCCGGAGCTGCGGCGGGTGCTGTCCAACGACGACGCGGTGCTCTACGAGCTGAAGAACCCGCCCTCGGGTGAGGCCGCCCAGCCCCGGCCGGGCCCGCCCGGACCGCGCGTGACGTGGACACCGGTCTCGGTGATCGGCGCACTGGCGGCGGTGGCGCTGCTGCTGTTCCTGTCCGCGCGCGAGGTGCTGCGGGTGGTCGGCCGGCCCGGAGTGCGCCAGCTGCGCCGGCTCCAGAGCTCCTACTGGTTCGCGCTGCCGCTGCTGGTGGTCCTGCTGGCGTCACTGGTGACGCGCTTGGTGACGATCTCCTAGACGGAGCGCTCGCGGAGCCTCAGCCCAGCCACCGCACCTCGTACGGCCCGAGATCGAGGGTGTGCCCGTCGACCGTCGCGGTCAGTGGCCGGTTCTGGGTGTTCACCGCCAGGATCGTCGTGTCCGACGCCAGCGTCCGCACCGTTCCCGCGTCCGCCCCGGTGACGTCCACGGAGTGGAACCGCGTACCCGCCGGGAAGGACTTCGCGAAGCGGGCCAGAAGATCCAGCATGGGCAGCGCCGAGCCGCCGTCCGGCAGCTCCGTGCTGCGCCACAGGCAGCCGGGGCAGTCGGGCGTCGTCGATTCCGGGTTCCAGTAGAACGCCGTCGCGGCCCCGGCGGCGGCCAACTGCTCCATGGCCGTGGCCTGGACGGCCGTGCGGTGCTCCTCCGTCCAGCCGTTGCGGTTGTCGTTGGCGTCGGGCGGCTCGACGTACCACTCGGACCACCACACGGGCAAGCCGGTGGTTCTGGCCAGCCAGGCGGTCACGTCGGCGAACTTCTGGGTGGCGCCGAACTCGTCGGGCAGCAGCCGGTCGTTCTCGCGGGTGTAGCTGGCGCCGTCGACCGCGACGAAGTCCGCGCCCCTCTTGTGCGTATTCCAGTAGGAGATCGCGTCCACGGCGCGCTGGTCGACCGAGCCCCACGCGCCGCGCAGCGAAGAGGCGTTGGTGGCGTTGTCGGGGGGATGGCTGTCCACGCTGATGTACGGGCCGCCGACGAGATTGCGGGCGTTCTGCTTCTTCAGCTCCGCGTGGACCAGGTTGTAGAGCTGGGTGTAGCCCTCGTAGTCCCAGCGGTTCCTGGACTCGTCGAAGAAGCCCTTGAACTCGTTCCAGACGACGAAGTGGTGGATGTCCGGATAGCGCTTGGCGATCACGCCGACGAGCCGGGCGAAGTCCTTGTAGTGGCTGGGCAGCGGCGCCTTCTCCAGGGACTTCTGCGACCAGTCGGTCTTTCCCGCGGTGCCGCCCTTCATCCAGTCGGGGGCGCAGCAGAGGGTGAGGACGGGGGTCGCGCCGGTCTTGCGCATCAGGGCGACGCGCCGGTCGAGGTCGCCGAAGTTGTACGAGCCGGGCCGGGGTTCGGGGTTGTCGACGCCCCAGCCCATGATGTGCTGGTTCTGCGGCAGGCGGGAGCCTGTGAGCAGCTTGGCGGCCGTGGTGCGGGCGCCGTCGTCGCCGTGGTCGGCGCTGTACTGGGTGTGGGTGAAGCCGAAGCCCAGGGCGGCCGCACCGCCGCCGCCCCGGTCGCCGTCCGAGCCGCCGGGCCCGCCGGATCCGCCGCCGCCGTCCCAGTCGCCGCTGAGGACGGCGACCAGCAGCGCGAGCGCCAGCACGCCGCTCACCAGCAGTGCGGCGACCCGCCACCGCCCTGTCCGAGAGAAAACCGCCCGACGTACCCCATGACGTGCCATCACGGGCAAGGGTATCCACGGGTGGATCGATCCGCGGGGGCTTCGGCGCGAAGTCGCGGCAACCGGGAAAAACCTGTGTGCGCAAGGGGGCCCGGTGCCGGATCATGGGCGGCATGTGTGCCGATGTCCGTCCCGAAGCCAGGAGGCAGATCCTGCCCACCGACCCGGCCCCCACTCCCGCGGAGAAATCCCTGCCGCTCCGGCTGAACGTGGACGACAGCGACTCGCCGTCCGATGTCATCGACGCGCTGTTCCTGGGCAGGTTCGCCACCGGGGAACAGCCGTACGCGCACAGCCGTTCCGTGGATCGCGTGAAGGCCGGCGCCTCGCTGCTGCCGCCCTCGGCGAGCGTGGTGCGCGCCGCGCGGGACGACGACCGCAGCGCGACCCTCGCGGAGGGCGACGGGTGGACGCTGCTGATCTCCCGCTGGAACCGGGGCGCGGACGTGTCGGTGACCGCGACCAGCGAAGAGCTGGCCAAGAAGGTGCTGGGCCAGGCCGTGGACGACGCGGAGGACGAGCCGGAGCCGCAGCCCGAGCACGTCACGATGGGGTTCTGGTACGTCTCGCCGCGGCGCGGCCCGCACCGTACGACGCGGCAGATCTCGGCCGGCACGTGGCAGGAGGTGCGGCCCAACTACACGGCGCCGGTCGCCGACGCGATGGACCGGCTGATGAAGGTCACCCCGGACGACATCGCGGGCCGGCTGCTGCTCCTGCACGGCCCGCCGGGCACCGGCAAGACGTCCGCGCTGCGGACTCTGGCCCGGTCGTGGCGGGACTGGTGCCAGGTGGACTGCGTGCTGGACCCGGAGCGGCTGTTCAACGACGTCGGATATCTGATGGACATCGCGATCGGCGAGGACGAGGGCTCGGCGAAGGGGCGTTGGCGGCTGCTGTTGCTGGAGGACTGCGACGAGCTGATCCGGGGCGAGGCGAAGCACACGGCGGGGCAGGCGCTCTCACGGCTGCTGAACCTCACGGACGGGCTGCTCGGGCAGGGCCGCAACGTCCTGGTCGGGGTCACCACGAACGAGGATCTGGAGCGGCTGCACCCCGCGGTCGTGCGGCCGGGCCGGTGCCTGGCGCGCATCGAGGTGGGCCCGCTGACGCGCAAGGAGTCCGTGGCCTGGCTCGGCCGGGAGGAGGGCGTGGGGCGGGACGGCGCGACGCTCGCGGAGCTCTTCGCCTTGCGGCGGGGGACGGGTCCGGCGTCGGTGCCGACGCAGAACGACGGCCTGGACGCGGGGCTCTATCTCTAGCGCGTCCCGGGTCCCCGCGCCCGCCTCACCCGCCGTACGTGGCGCGCAGCGCGTCCTCGGCCGCGGCCAGGGCGGTGGCGCGGTCCAGGCCCAGCCGGTGGGCGCGCTGCGCGAAGGCCGCGGCCGCGGCCGCCGCCTCCCGCGCCGCCGTGTCCCCGGGCGCCGCCACGAACGTGCCGTGGCGGCCCCGGGTCTCGATGACGCCGTCCGCTTCGAGCGCGCGGTACGCCTTGGCCACCGTGTTCGCCGCGAGGCCGAGTTCTTCCGCGAAGCCCCGTACGGTCGGGAGCTTGTAGCCGACGGGCAGCGCGCCGGAGCGGGCCCGCTCGGCGACGCCGGCGCGGATCTGCTCGAAGGGCGGCTCGGCCGCGTCGGGGTCGACGGTCAGGTGCAGGGCCACGGCGGGACTCCCGGTTCGGCGAAGGGTTGTGTCACCCATTGTGCGTCAGGCGGTCCCACCGTGCCCGGGTGGTGTCAGAGCTCCAGCGAGGCACCGTAGGTGGTCAGCCAGGTGTCGAGGCTGAGGACCAGCTCGGTGGTGGACTGGAACGCCTCGCCCGTGCCCTGGTCGAGGGAGCCGGTGACGGCCGCGGTGTCCAGCAGGGCGTGGACGGGCTTGTTCCGGTCGGCCAGCACGCGGCGCAGCTCCTCCCGCAGGACGCCGGGGTAACGCGGGTCCTGGGTGCTGGGGTAGGGGCTCTTGACGCGGTCGGCGACGGAGGCGGGCAGCAGGTCGCGGGTGGCGGCGCGCAGCAGGGACTTCTCGCGGCCGTCGAAGGTCTTCATCGCCCAGGGGGTGTTGAAGACGTACTGCACGAGGCGGTGGTCGCAGAAGGGGACGCGCACCTCCAGGCCGGTGGCCATGCTGACGCGGTCCTTGCGGTCGAGCAGCAGCTGCACGAAGCGGGTGAGGTGCAGGTAGCTGATCTCGCGCATGCGGGCTTCGAGGCCGGTCTCGCCCGCGAGCCGGGGGACCTCGGCGAGGGCCTCGCGGTAGCGGTTCTCGCGGTAGCCGGCGAGGTCGATCTTGTGGAGGAGGCCGGGGTCGAGGAAGTCGGTGCGGTCGCCGCTGCCGTCGCCGGAGACGGTGTCGAAGATGCGGGCGGTCAGCCAGGGGAAGGTGTCGCCGTTCACGGCCGCGGCGTCGTGGAACCAGCGGTAGCCGCCGAAGACCTCGTCGGCCGACTCGCCCGACAGCGCGACCGTGGAGTGCTCGCGGATCGCCTTGAAGAGGAGGTAGAGCGAGGTGTCGACCTGGCCGAAGCCGACGGGCAGGTCGCGGGAGTGGAGCACGGCGTCGCGGTTGCCGCGGTCCATCAGGGTGGCGGTGTCGAGGACGATGTCGGCGTGGTCGGCGCGTACGTGGTCGGCGAGGGCGTGCGCGAACGGGCCGTCGGGGGTGCCGCGCAGGTCGCTGGCCTTGAAGTTCTCGGCCTGGCCGGCGAAGTCGACGGCGAAGGAGCGCACCGGGCCGTGGCCGCCGTCGGCCAGGCCCTTGGCGGCGAGGGCGGTGATGACCGAGGAGTCGAGCCCGCCGGAGAGCAGGGTGCACAGCGGCACGTCGGCGATGAGCTGGCGGGAGACGATGTCCTCCAGCAGCTCACGGATGTGGCCGACGGTGGTGTCGAGGTCGTCGGTGTGCTCGTGGGACTCCAGCGCCCAGTAGGCGCGTTCGGTCAGTCCGCCGCGGCGCACCCGGACGGTGTGGCCGGGCCGCACCTCGCGCATGCCCTTGTAGATGCCGTGGCCCGGGGTCTTGGTGAAGGCCAGCATCTCGGCGAGGCCCTCGGCGTCGACGACGGGGCGGACGTCGGGGTGGGCGAGGATCGACTTGGGCTCGGAGCCGAAGATCACGCCGTCGCGGGTGGGGAAGTAGAAGAGCGGCTTGACGCCCATGCGGTCGCGGACGAGGAGGAGCTCCTCGGTGCGCGGGTCCCAGATCGCGAAGGCGTAGATGCCGTTGAGGCGCTCGGCGGCGGCCTCGCCCCATTCGAGGTAGGCGTGCAGCACGACCTCGGTGTCGCTGGTGGTGCGGAAGGTGTGGCCGCGGCCCTCCAGCTCGGCGCGCAGCTCACGGAAGTTGTAGACCTCGCCGCTGTAGGTGGTGGCGAGCAGGGTGCGGCCGTCGTGCTCGACGAGCATCGGCTGCTTGCCGCCGTCGAGGTCGATGATGGACAGCCTGCGGTGTGCCAGTGCGGCGTGGGTGTCCAGCCATATGCCGCCGGCGTCCGGGCCGCGGCAGACGTGGGTCTCGTTCATCGCGTCGAGCGTGCCGCGCGCGGTGGTGAGGTCCTGGTCGTAGGCGATCCATCCGGTGATGCCGCACATGCTCGCGATGCTCCCCTTCGCTGGGCCGCCCCGGCCGGTCGGTTCCGGGTACGGCTGTCCCCGTGTGTGACGGGCCCGCCGTGATCCTCGGGCGAGCCGTGAAGATCACGATACGCCTGCATAAGTGCATTCACCATGCATGGACCGAGAAAACATTCGGACCTGATCAGAAACCGGCGGTAACCCATCCCACCTGCGGGAACAGCGCGCTGATGATGCGTCAGTTCAGAAAGTGGAACGTCGGTTCCGGGTGCATCAGGAAGTCATGGTGCGAGATGTTCCAGGCGTACGCGCCCGCCATCGCGAAGGCTATCCGGTCCCCCACCCGCAGCTCGGCGACGGGCACCTGCCGCGCGAGGACGTCCTTGGGCGTGCACAGCTGCCCGGTCAGGGTCACGGGCTCGTCGAGCGCGGCGGGACGCGGCCAGGGGCGCGGCCACTCCTCGACGGGCAGCACGGTGAAGGGCTGGTCGTGCCCCTTGGCAGCGGGTGTGCGCAGGTGGTGGGTGCCGCCCCGCACGACCGCGAACGCCTCCCCCTGGCTGTGCTTGAGGTCGAGGACCTCGGTGACGTACCAGCCGCAGTGCGCGGCCAGCGAGCGGCCGGGCTCCGCGCGCAGGGTGAGGCCGGGGTGGGCGGAGGCGAGTTCGCGCAGGCCCGCGCCGTAGGCCCGCCAGTCGAAGCGGGTGTGCGGGCGGACGTAGTCGACGGCCATCCCGCCCCCGACGTTCACCTCGGTGAGGGCGGTCGAGTGCCGGTCGGCCAGGGACCGCGCCCAGCTCACCACCCGTGCCGCGACGGCGAGATGCGTCGCCGCGTCGAGCCCGCTGGCGAGGTGGGCGTGGATGCCCCGCAGCCGCAGCCGGCGGCCGCGCAGCAGCGGGATACAGGCTTCCGCCCGGTGCGGGTCGAGGCCGAAGGGCCCTGGCCTGCCGCCCATGGCCAGCACCGCGCCGGCCAGTTCGCCGCCCTCACCCGCGGGGAGGTTGACGCGCAGCAGGACGTCGGTGGGCGCGTCGCCGGGCCGCTCGTCGGCGAGATCCGCGAGCAGTCTCAGCTCGCTCTCGCTCTCCACGTGGAAGCGCTCCACGCCCAGTTCGAGGGCGAGCCGCAGCTCCTCCTCGGTCTTGCCGGGGCCGCCGAAGGCGAGCGGCAGCCCGGGAACCTCCGCTCTGACGTGGGCCAGTTCGCCACCGGAGGAGACCTCGTAGCCGTCGAGGTGCGGGGCGAGCGCGCGCAGGATCTCCGGCGCGGGATTGGCCTTGGCCGCGTAGTACAGCTCGACGCCCGCCGGCAGCGCGGCGCGCACCTCGCGGGCGTGGCCGTCGAGCGCGGTGAGGTCGTGGACGTACGCGGGCAGTTCGGTGGCCGGCAGACGGGCGGCGAGGCCGGCGACGCGGGGGGTGATCACGGTGCGGTGCTCCAGGGTTCGGTGCGGGCGTTGCGGGTGAGCGTGGACAGCAGGTCCGGCACGAGGGGCGAGGCGATGCGCACATAGCCCGCGTCCCGGTCGGCCTTGCGCTCCCAGCGGGTCAGCAGATTGGCCTTGGCGGGCAGCGGCACCCCGGCCACCAGGGCGCGCAGGAGCGGCGGTTCGCCGTGCGCGGCGGCGCGGGCGGCCAGGGTCCTGCGGACGGCGGCCCACAGCTCCGGTTCGAGGTGGGGGTGGAGGTCGGCGAGCGCCGCGAGCATTTCGGCGACGTGGTTGACGAGGAGGCAGTAGACGACCCGGTCCCAGCCGCGCTCGCGGTCGTAGGTCAGGGGGCGGGCCACGTCCTCGGGCAGCGCGGCGAGGGCGGCGGTGTGGTGCCCGGGGAGCAGCTTGGTGCCTTCGAGGTCGCGGAAGAGCACCTGGCGGGGCATGCCGTCGCCGCCGACGCCCACGACGACGTTCTGGAGGTGGGGTTCGAGGACGACGCCGTGGTCGAAGTAGGCGGCGAGCACCGGCGGCACGAGCAGCCCGAGATAGGCGTCCCACCAGGCGAGCGCCCCGGCGGGCCCGGCGTGGGCCAGGAGCAGGCCGAGGTGGGCGCCGCCGGTGGGGTACTCGTCGGCGACGGCCGCCGCGAGCAGCCCGGTGACGCCGGGCGCGAGCCGGGCGTCGAGCCCCTCGCGGACGATGACGCCGAAGCCCTCCGCGAGCTCGCGGCTGCCGAGGTCGAGGGTGCGGTAGCCGGGCTCGCGCAGCAGGTCGGCGCCCGGGAAGCGGGCGGCCAGGGCGGTGGCGACGGGCTCCAGGAGCCGGGTGAGGGCGACGGCGCCGGCCAGCTCGTACTCGGCGTTCTTGCGCAGGCAGTTGGTGATGCGGATGTTGAGGCTGAACTTCAGGAAGTCCCGGCCGTCGTAGAGGGTGCGCACGGAGGCGGTGGGCGCGAAGCCGTCGCCGCCGGGCCCGAGGTCGAGGACGTCGCCCCGGGCGAGGGCGGCGCGCAGCGCGGGGTGGTCGCGGAGCATCGCGTACTGCCAGGGGTGCGCGGGCAGCAGGCGGTATCCCCCGGGCACGGGCCGCTGCCGGTCAAGGGCGGCCAGCGCGCCGTCCGTCGCGGCCTCCTCGCGCACGCGCTCCCGGCGTACGGCCAGGTGGTGCAGGGGAAATCGGGCGCGGTTCTCGGGGGCGTAGCGGTCCCAGTCGTCGGCGGTGCCGGTGCGGGCCTTGGGGGTGGGGTGGAAGCGGTGGCCGAAGAGCAGGGACTGCTCGGAGTCCAGATAGGCGTCGGGCCCCGGCGCACCGCGTGGGGAGCCGAGGGCGGCACTCACCCCGGCGTGGCTGGCGGCCACCTGCCCGAGGAACTCCTCGTTGCGGACGCCCGTGCGCAGCTCCAGCTCCCGGTGGACGCGCTCGGCGAGTGCCTGCCAGGTCAGCTCGGTCCAGGTGTCGCCGCGCCGTTCGGCGACCGGTCCGGTGAAGCGGTGGGCGCCGATGAGGGAGGCGCGCCGCAGCCCGACGCGGAGCAGGGTGCCGCCGCGGGGCAGCCGCAGCATCAGACGGCCGTCGGCGACGGCCGTCTGGTGCTCGGGTCCGGAGACCTCGCGGAGCAGGCAGTTGAGGAGGGTGTGGGCGACGACGTGATCGGCGGAGGCGAGGCCGGTGAGGGTGGGGGGTGCGGTCATTTTTGGGCGGCTCCCTGGGTGTGGGTTCGTTGCCGGCTGCGGGCCGTCTTTTGCCGCCTGCGGCGGCGAGCGGCCTTCGGCCGCGTCCTCAAGCGCCGGACGGGCTGGGTGGTGGGGCTGCCGGTGGGCCCGGGCAGGAGCGTTGCGCCTGCGGCGGGCGGCCTCGAACGCCGGCCGGGCTGGATTTGGCGGACCGTGGCTTGTGAACTGCGGACCATGGTTCGCCGGCCACGCTCGGCATATCCAGCCCGGTCGGCACATGAGGGCACCGCCTCGAAGCGGTGGTGGGGGGATCACCCGCCCACTTCCCGGAGGTAATTGGGGCCCTCCACATAGTGCTTGTTGATGTCCGTCGCCCCCGAGCGTTCCTTCGTGAGGAGGGTGCCTGCGGTGATCATGGCCTTGACGGGGAGGCGGTCGGCGTCGAGGACGCGGGCGCGCAGGACGGCGGCCGCGTCGGGGGCTGTGGCCGCGAGGCGGTCCACCGCTTCGGTCAGGCGCTCGCGGATGCGGTGCAGCAGGGCGTCCAGGGGGGCGCGGCCGAGGCGGCCGAGTTCGAAGGCGAGCGCGCCCGCGCACAGGTGGACGGTGATGGTCGCGAAGACGTCGGCGACCGGCCCGTCCCCCGTCACCAGGATCCGCCGGTCGCCGAAGCCGAGGAGCTCGGCGGCCTCGCCGCCGAGCCTGGCGGCGAGGCGTACGGGGTGCACGCGCGGCCCGTCGTTGTCCTTGAGCAGCAGCCGCAACCGGGTCCCGCCGCCGGTCTCGTCGAGGACGACGGAGGTGTTCTGCTGATGCGCTTCGAGGGCGATGCCGTACGAGAAGAGGGTGGTGTGCCAGTCGAGGAGCAGGGTCAGATAGGCGTCGAGGAAGGCGGTGAGCGAGCCGCCGTAGTAGCGCTCGGCGAGTTCGTCGACGACGAGCGCGCCGCCGGGGGCGCGGGCGAGCAGCGCGGCCACGGGCACGACGTGGGCGTCCCGCAGCCCGGCGGGGTAGCGGCGCACCAGTGTGGCGAGGAGTTCGTGGCGGGTCTGGAAGTGGGCGCGTTCGTCGGCGAGGAGCACCGTGCCCGCGAAGCGCGGCTCGTGGGCGGTGACCTCTTCGAGGAGGCGCTGGGTGACCTCGCCGTCGTGGAGGGTGCCGGGCTTGATGGTGCGGCGGTTGAGCAGGCCCAGGGTGGCGGTGGCGAGCGGGAGTTTGAGGTGGATGGCCGGGTCGTCGGCGACGGCGACCGTACGCGTGGACAGCGTCGGCCGCACCTCCAGCCAGGGGGCGGGCGCGAGGTGCGCGGTCCGCTCCAGGCCGCAGGCGCGCAGGGCCTCGGCGAGCAGCCGCCCCGCCGTGAGCGGGTGGACGGGCAGGGCCAGGTGCGTGGGGTCGAGGCCGGGCAGGCCGAGCGCTGTGGGGGTGGGCCACCAGGGCGGCGGCGCACCGGGGCCGCGGCGTAACTCCTCGCGCGGGAGGGCGAGCCAGCGCAGGGCGAAGGCGGGGTGGAATTCCGGTGCGTGGCCACGTAGTTGGCTCTCGGTGAGTCCGTGGCGGGCGCGCCCGGTGGGGTGGACGGGGTGGTCGCGGTGGGCGGCGAGCGCGTCGTAGGCGAGGGAGCGGCGGAGCCCGGTCCAGCGGTCGGTGCGCGGTCCGTAGGCGGCGGTCAGCCGGGCGACGACGTCGTCGCGGACCTCGCTGTGCAGCCGGATCGCGGCCAGGGCCGCCTCGCACTCGGCGAGGAAGGCGTCGTAACCCGCCCGGTCCTCCGCGGGTACGGCCGGGCGCAGCCGGGTGAGGACGGGGCGCAGTCCGGTGAGGGTGCCGTCGGCGGTCTCCACCAGGGGGCGCCGGGCGCCGATCTCGCACTGGAAGCCCTCGGGGCCGACCGGCAGGAGCAGGCTCTCCCCGGCCACGCGCAGGCGGAGCCAGTCGCCGTCCGGCCGGTGTTCGGTGCGTGCGCGGCTGCGCAGCCCGTAGCTGTCCTCGCGGAGCAGGGTGGACAGGACGCGCTGGAGGAGCTCGCCCTCCAGTACGGCACTGCTGGTCAGGCCCATGACATGATCTCCCAGCGCTGCGCCGCCAGGAATTCCTCGACGGCACGGTCGATCCGGCCCTGGTCGGTGCCGGTCGCCCGGAGTACCCCGAGATAGTCGCGGTTGGTGCGGTGGAGCGGGTGCGTCTCGCCGGTCGCGCGCAACGGCCGGTACACCAGCCGTACGCCGTCGTGTTCCGTCTCGCTCGCCGAAGGCGCCGTTGTGAGCGTACCGCCGCGGTCGGCGCAGACATACTCCACGCGCACGCGGCCGTCCGCGCGGATGCCCAGCCGGCCGGGCAGCCGCTCGCCGAGGTGGGTGCGCAGGATGTGCTCGAAGAGGGGGATGCCGAGGGCGTCGGCGAGCGCCAGGTCGCACTGGTCGCCGATGGCGCGGTAGTTGACCTCGACGACGCGGGCGCGGTCGCCCTGCACGACGTACTCGGTGTGGCAGGCGCCGAACCCGACGCCGAGCGCACGCAGTTGCCGCAGGGCGTCGGTGGCGTGCGGGAGCGGCGGGCCGGGCAGCAGGGTGAGCCGCTCCTCGATGAAGTGCGGCAGGGGGGAGAGATCGGTGCGGAAGGTGGCGAGGGTGTGCAGGGCGTGCCCGTCGCCCAGCGTCTCCAGGGTGCGCAGCGGGCCCTCCAGATACTCCTCGACGACCAGCGCGGCGCCGGGCCTGCGCGCGCGTATCTCGCGGCAGCAGACGGCGAGTTCACCGGCGTCGCCGACCAGGACGACGTCCTCGCCGGCCACGCCTTCGCGCGGCTTGAGCACGCAGGGGAAGGGGAGGCCGCGCAGGGCGGGGCCGGCCGGGTCGTCGTGCGGGCCCAGTTCGGCGGAGCGCACGGTGTCGGCCCCGGTCCCGGCGAGGCTCCGGCGCAGTTGCGCCTTGTCCTTGGCGCGGAGCGCGGCCCTCCAGTCCTTGCCGGGCAGCCCGAAGTAGTCCGCGGCCAGCGCGGCCTGGACCTGGAGGTGGTCGCTGTTGGTGAAGACGGCGTCGGGCCTGCCGAGCCGGTCGGTCCGGCTGACGACCTCGCGGAAGTCCCGTACGTCGCAGGCCACGACGTCCGGCGGCGGCAGTTCCGGGCGCTTCGCGCAGGCGCGGCGGTGGGCGTCCGGCTGGTCGGTGAGCAGCGTGACTGTGAGCCCGAGCGCGGCGGCGGCGGGCAGGAAGCCTTCGGTGACGGAGTCGGTGGGGTTGAGGGCGAGGAGGTGGAGGGTCGCCGCACCGCGCCGGCGGTTTGCCGCCGGTTCCGTAGGTGGCGGGAGCGCACCGGCGGGCACGCGCAGCTTGGTCACGTCTGTCCGGCTATGGGGGACACCTCGCGGAGCCACTGGTTCGACCACAGAGAGACATTAAGTTAGGCGAACCTAACCTTGTCAATCGCCTTAAAGGATCGGTGACTTATGTCGCGTTCATCCCCTGCGCGGCGTCACCCCGGCAGCCCGATCCTCCGATAGCGTGCCCGCCGGTCCGACAGGCGTTCCCGCTGCTCACGTGCGGCGAGAGCGGTCAGTTCGGACCCGAGGACCGCACCGAGACGGGCGAGGAACCCCTCCCCCTCCTCCACGATCACGTCCACGATGCCATTGGCCGACAGGTCGGCGGACCGCACGCCTTGCCGGTCGGCGACCTCGTACGCCCGGTCCGTCGTGCGGTGGAGGATCGCCGACGCCCCCTCCGGCGGCAGCGGTGACAGCCACGCGTGCCGGGCCGCGACGACGCGGTCCGCGGGCAGGAGGGCGAGCGCGGCGCCGCCCGCGCCCTGCCCCAGCAGCAGGCAGAGCGTCGGGGCGGGCAGGGTCACGAGGTCGGCGAGGCAGCGGGCGATCTCCCCGGCCAGCCCGCCCTCCTCGGCGTCCCGCGAGAGCGCGGCACCGGCCGTGTCGACGACGGTGAGCAGCGGGAGGTCCAGCTCGGCGGCGATCCGCATGCCGCGCCGCGCGGCCCGCAGCCCGGCGGGCCCGAGCGCCTGCCCGACACCCGGTACGGCGCGTTCGCCCCGGTCGTGGCCGAGGACGACGCAGGGCGTACCGCCGACCCGGGCCAGGGCGAGCATCAGCCCGGGGTCGCGCTCCCCCGCCGCCGTACCGCTGAGCGGCGTCACGTCGGTGGCGGCGGCCGCGAGCAGCTCCCGCACGCCCGCCCGGCCGGGGAGGCGCGACCGGCGGATCGATTCGGCGGTGGGGACGTCCGCGCCGGATTCCGCCGCGAAGGGCACGCCGGACCCCGGCCCCGGCCCGGCGTCCCCGCACAGGACCCGCAGCGCCCGTGCCGCCACCCCCGGGAGGCTTGACGGCGGGAGCACCGCGTCCACCAGGCCGTTGGCCAGGAGGTTCTCCGCGACCTGGACGCCCGGCGGGAACTCCTCGCCGTAGAGCGCCTGGTGGACGCGCGGGCCCAGGAAGCCGATGAGGGCGCCCGGTTCGGCGGCGGTGAGGTGGCCGAGGGAACCCCACGAGGCGAGGACACCGCCGGTCGTGGGGTGCCGGAGATAGACGAGGTAGGGCAGGCCGGCGGCCTTGTGGTCGGTGATCGCGGCGGCGACCTTGACCATCTGGAGGAAGGCGACCGTGCCCTCCTGCATCCGCGTGCCGCCGGACGCGGGCGCCGCCAGCAGCGGCAGCCGCTCGGCCGTGGCCCGCTCCACGGCCCGTACGAGCCGCTCCCCCGCCGCCACCCCGATCGACCCCGCCAGGAAGCGGAACTCGCAGGCCACCAGCGCCACTCGGCGCCCCTGGACGCGGCCCTCGCCGGTGACGACCGACTCGTCGAGCCCGGTGCGCTCCCGGGCGGCGAGGAGGTCGGCGCGGTAGGCGGCGTCCTCGGTCGTCACCTCGACGGGCTCGTCCCAGCACCGCCAGCTGCCGGGGTCCACGGCGGCCCCGACGATCTCGAGGGCCGTCGCACGAGGGCTGTTCGCAGTCATGGTGATCACCATGCCATGGCCTTGGCGCCGTTTCGAGGGCGAAAAGGCCCTGCGGACGGCCCGGCCGCGCCCTGTGAAGGCCGACCGGGCCGGTGTTCACGGGCGCGGCCGCCGGGGGCGCTACGGAGGCGATATCGCGGGCGTGACGACCCGGCCCCGGGACTCCGGGCGCGAAAACCACCCGCACCCGCCCCATTGCGGTCGGCGGCAAGCGCGAATCGCCTCTCCAGCAACAAGAAAAAGGGGTGGCTTGCGCCACACCCTCCACACTGGACCGGTAAACCGGACCAGTCAAGCCTGCGTCAACTTCACGTTGCCATCGGGTAGTTATCGACCCGCTCCCACAAGTCCGACGGTGTCACTCCTTCCTCACAAACCAGAGCGTTCCCTGTCTCATCACGCGCAACATGCAGATCCACCGCTACCGCGAGAGGGAGGTCGCGCCCGAGCACTTCGGCTTCCACCTCCCTCGCCAGTCGCACCGTGGTCACATCCGTACCCTGTACCGGTGACCGGCTCGTCTGGCGGGTGACGTAGTGGGTGGCCCCCTCGACGATCGGCTTCGCCTGAGCCAGCTTCGGGCACCGGTCGGCGACATCCGGCGGGAACCACGCGGTCACCAGCGACAGGGGTGAGCCATCGGCAAGGAGCACCAGCCGATCCCGTCGCAGCGCCGTCTCTCCGGGATGAAGTCCCAACGCGTCGGCGACATGAGCGGGCGGCACTTCCCTGACCGGCTTTCCCAACCGGCGGAAGGGACGGCCACCGGACAGTCGCGTGGCGTCACTCCTGCGCCCACCGGCCGAACGGGCCAAGGGCATCTCGGTGACACGAAATCCCAGGCCCTGGTGGGCGACGATCGCTCCATCGGCTCGCAGTACGTCGAACGCCTTGTTGACTGTCGCCCGGGACACACCCCACTGCTCACACAGGTCACGGCCTGAGGGCAAGAGATCTCCGGGGCCGAACTCCCCTTCGGTGATGCGGTGTCGCAAGGAGTCGGCGATCTGTTCGTACTTCAGCATCGGCATGGCTGATTCTCCTGCGTCTCGGGACAGGTGGACCGGTCAAGGTGGAGCATCCCGGCATGACGATCCCCCGAGTGGACTCCGAGATCATCGACTTCTACACCGAGACGTTCGACGAGGCCACTCGTCTGTCGGCCTCGGCGGACGGCGCGCTGGAGATGGTCCGTACCCAGGAGCTCCTCCGGCGTCATCTTCCCCCCGCACCGGCGGCCGTCCTCGACGTGGGCGGCGGGCCCGGCGCTCACGCCCGCTGGCTCACAGCCGACGGCTACCGGGGTCATCTCGTCGACCCGGTGGCTCGGCACGTCGACCAGGCCGCAAGCGCCGGCTGCACCGCCGAGACCGGCGACGCGCGCGACCTCAGTGCCGACGACGGATCGTACGACGCGGTGCTCCTGCTCGGCCCGCTGTACCACCTCCCCGACCGGGCCGACCGCGACCAGGCCCTGGCCGAAGCCCGCCGGGTCGCGGCGCCGGGCGGGCTGGTCGCGGTCGCCGCGATCAACCGCTACGCGTCCCTCTTCGAGCACACCGCCACCACGTGGCTGGACCGCGAGAACGTGCATGCCGCCGTGACCGACATCCTCGCGACGGGTGTCCACGAATCGGGCCGCAAGGGCTTCACCACGGCCTTCTTCCCCACCGGCCCCCAACTGGCCGAGGAAATGCGCGCCGCCGGCTTCCACGACGTCACGGTCCACGCGATCGAAGGCCCGACCTGGTCCCTGCTCAAGGCCACCGAACAGCACACCGGGACATCGCTCATCGGCACGCCCCTCTTCAACGCGGCCCTCTCCGCCGCCCGCGCCGCGGAACCGTACCCCGACCTCCTGGCCGCGAGCTCTCACCTGCTCGCCGTCGCCCGCGTCTGACGGCGGCCGGGCCCTTCTCCTCACGGCCCTGCCACGGGCCTGACCTCCGCCTGCCGTCAGGCACCCGCCTCCGCGTCGAGCAGCCGCTCCGGCGCCGCCTGCCGCCAGGAGTCCACGATGATGTCGCGCAGCTCGGCCAGGTCCTCCAGCGCGGCGAGCCGCACCCGCACCCACGAGGAGGCCGCCTCGTGCGGCGGGACCCAGAACTTCTCCGGCTCCGCGGCGATCAGCTCGGCGCGTTCGTGCCTGGGGCAGCGGACGGCGATGGACGTCTCGTCGTCGGGGACCGTGATGTACATCTTCCCGGCGACCCGGAAGGTGGGCATGCTCCACGCCTCCTTCTCCACCGTCTCCGGGAGAGCCATCGCGATACGCCGGACATCATGGGAATCGATCACGAACGACACCTTATGCAGGAGTCCGGCCGGCCGGCAGCCCGGCGAGCCCCTCCGCGCGGGCCAGCGCCTCCAGCGCTTCCAGCGCCTCGCGGGCCCGGTCCGCCGCCTCGGGGTCGCGGGTCCGCAGGCCGCTCTCCTCGAACTCGTCCTCGTCCAGGCGCAGCACCGTGCCGCCGTCCGCCGACACCCAGAGGTCGAGGTCGAGGTCCTCGACGAGGAGCGTGCCGTCCCCGACGGCCGCGGGGCGGGTGATGTCGCAGTACCAGCCCTTCAGGGCTCCGTCGGCGGACCGGACCTCTTTGACCGCGTACCAGCGGTCGCGCCAGTAGTGCTCGGTGAAGACGTCGCCGTGCTCGAAGCGGACGAAGCCGAAGTCGCGGTCCGCGACGCCCGCCCACGGAGCGCGGACGGCGAGGCGGGTGCCGTCGTCGTGGACGACGGTCGCGGGGTAACGCACCTTGGTCCGCTCCCTCTTCGTCAAGGTGACCGTCACGTCACTGCCCGCCGTCAGGATTGCCATGTGCTCTCAACTCCGCGTTCCTCGCCGCCAGATCCGGCGGCAGCGTCTCCCGGGGGCGGGGGCCGGGTCCACCGGTTTTCCGCGGGCCGCTCGAAGGCCGCGGGCGCCCGGGACTTCTCCCGGGCGCCCCGGCTTCGCGCCGGTCAGCTGAGCATCGTCTTGCAGGTGGTGGGGGTCGCGTGCGCCGGGTCGAGGGCGTTGGCCGTCTCGTGGAAGGCGAGACGGTCGATCGTGCCCAGGGTCAGGTGCATGGAGACGTCGACCGGGCAGAGGTCCTGGACGACGACGTTCCGCACGTTCGGGCCGGAGAGGAAGGCGGAGGTGTAGGGGGTGACGACCTCGTCGTACTTCGTGGCGATCACCGTGTAGTTGACGCCGGGCACGGTGTCGCCGCCCTCGTTGAGGCGGCGCATGAAGTCCGAGCCGACGACCTGGTCGGTGAGGCCGGGGGTGAAGTTCTTGAGGACCCCGCGTGCGCCGGGGACGACGTCCAGGAGCTTGGTCAGGCCGGACAGCGTCGTGCCGTGGTTGTTGGGGGCGATACCCACGAGGGTGCCGACCTTGGGCGCGCCGCCGAGGAACTTGAGGTAGTAGCGGGGCATCATCCCGCCCTGGGAGTGGCCCACGATGTCGGCCTTCTCGGCCCCCGTCCGGGCCAGCACCTCATCGACGAACGAGGCGAGCTTGCCCGCGCCCTCCTCGATCGGCCCGAGGCCGTAGAAGGCGGGGATGCCGAGCACCTGGCCGTAGTCGAAGGAGTAGACGCAGTAGCCCCGTTCGACCAGATAGGGCGCGAGGGAGAACCAGTTGTCCGTGCCGTTCTCCAGGGTGCCGTGCACGAGGACGACGGGCCGCGGGTGCGCGGCCGACGGCTTGCAGGAGTCGTTGTTCCAGCCACTGCTGACCGGAGCGGCGTGGGCCGGGGTGGCCGTCGCGAGCGTCGGGGCGACGGCAGCCGCCAGGGTCAGCGCCAATGCGGGCAGCAGGGCGCGGAAGGGTCTGCGGCGCGACTTCATCTGAACTCCTCGCAGGTGGGGGATGGGGCACGTCGGAACGGCGCCGGCAGGTGGGTTACCGGAGCGTTAAGGCGACGTAAACTTACTTGCGAGTAGGGTGCGGGGGCTTTCTTGCTTTCGTCAAGCAAATGCACGGAGTTGGACAGAAAGATTCACGCCACGTCCAGTGTCGCCGCAGGCCCCACCGACCCCGCCCCGAAGCGCGCCCGCGCCCGGTCGACAGCCGCCTCGATCCGGCGCGCCTTGTCGTCGGCGGGGTCGAAGGTCAGCTGGTACGGCGCGAGTCCGGCCGGGCCGACCCCCTCCGCGCGCAGCGCCACCGCCCGCACCCGGGCCCGCTGCAGGCCGAGCGCGGCGTGCAGCGCGTACGCGGTGGCGGTCAGCACCGGGGTGTGCGCGGTCGGTTCGGCGAAGGACCTGGTGCGGGTGGTCGAGGAGCCGTCGGCGTAGCGGACGGTGAGCGTCAGCCCGCGGGCGGTCTGCTCACCCTCCCGCAGCCGCGCCCCGAGCCCGTCGGCGAGCGTGAGCAGCGCGCGGCGCCGCCGGCCGTCGTCCAGTTCGTCCCCGGCGAAGCGGTGTTCCGCGCCCATCGACCGGGCCCGCTCCCCCGGTGTGACGGGCGTCGGGTCGAGGCCGCGCGCCCGCTCGTGGATCCGCCGGCCCGCGGCCGCCCCGAGGATCCGCTGGAGCGCGGGGAGCGGCGCGGCGGCGATCCGGCCGACGCTGTCGAGCCCGTACGAGCACAGGGTGCGGGCGGTCGCCGGGCCGACGCCGTACAGCGCGGCGGCCGGCTTGCGGGCGAGGAAGGCGGCCACGGCGGCGGGGTCGGCGGGGAGCGCGCGCACGGTCCCGGGGGGTCCGTCGTGCGCGGCCATCCGCGCCAGCATCGGATTGGCCGCGATGCCGACCGTGCAGTCGGCCTCGTACCGCGCGAGCGCGCGGACGCGCAGCAGGCCGGCGAGCTCGGCCGGGTCGTGCGCGAAGTAGCGCACGGCACCGCGGACGTCCATCAGCGCGGCGTCGGGAGGCAGCGCCTGGACGACGGGCGTCACGTCGGTGAGCAGGGCGAGCAGGCCGTCGTAGGTCTCCTCGTCGACGGGCGCGCCGCCGGTGGGGTGGAAGTGCACGTACAGGACTGTTGTCTCCCCCGTGCCGGCAGTCACCGGAAGGGGCGGGACGGAAGACAGGGAGCGCTCGGTCATCGTCCCGCGCTCCCCGGGCTCGCGTGCCACAACTTCCGTCCGGTGGGCGCGCCTTCACCCGCCGGCCTAAGGTCGGCCCAGGGGTGCATCGCGTAGCCGGTGGACAGGTGGATGCGGCAGGCCGGTGCCGCGGCGGACGGTCCCGCGGGGCTCGCCAGCAGCTCGGCCACCGCGCCCAGGCCGCCCTCCGCGCGGAGCCTGGTGAGCTCCGCGAGGTCCCACGCGGCCGCGCCGACCACGCTGAGGCTGCGGGGGCCGCGCCGCTGGACGACGCCGCGCACGAGCAGCAGCCAGGAGTGGAAGACGGTGTGCGCGCACCGCTCGTGGCTGGGGGCACCTCCCAGGCCGCCAGGCCTAGGGGGAGCGTCGAAGAAGGCGCAGTCGACCAGGCCCGTGCCGTCGTCCAGGGTCGTGAAGATGACCCGCTTGCCCGAGCGGACCGGCGGGGTCTGGGTGGCGGCCTTGGCGCCCGCGACCAGGACGGTCTCGCCGTGCCGCGCGTCGCGCAGCCGCTTCGCCGGGAGGGCGCCCAGCTCGGTGAGGAACGCCCGGTGGTCGGACATCAGATGGCGCGAGGTGTCCATGCCGAGCACGCTCAGCTCGGCGCCGAGGCGCTCCTCCGCGTCGAGGTCGGGCAGGCCGACGGGCGCGGCGCGGGCGCTGTCGACCAGCGTCGGCTGGGCGGTGGGGCCGCGCCGCTGCCGGTGCAGTTCGGCGATGTGCAGCAGCAGGTCGCGGCGGTTGGGGCCGAAGGCGTCCAACGCGCCGACGCGAGCGAGCCGTTCGGCGACGGGCCGGGCGGGCCGGGCGCGCTGCCACAGGTCCTGGAGCGAGGTGTACGGCTGCCCGGCGACGATCCGCCGCGTCTCGGCCTCGGTGATGCCCTGCACCTCGGAGAGCGCGAGCCGGATCCCGAACCCACCAGACACCAGTTCGATCCGATAGGCGGCCGCCGACCGGTTCACGTCCAGCGGCAGGATCGGCACGCCGCGCCGCCGCGCGTCCGCGAGCAGCAGCCGCTTGGGGTACATCCCCGGGTCGTGCGTGAGCAGCCCCGCGTAGAAGGCCGCCGGGTGATGGGCCTTCAGCCAGGCCGACTGGTAGGTCGGCACCGCGAACGCCACGGCGTGCGCCTTGCAGAAGCCGTAGCTGCCGAACGCCGCCACGATCTCCCAGGTGCGGCGGACGGTCTCGGGGGTGTGGCCGCGCCCGGCCGCCTCCGCCGCGAACCCCGCGCGCACCCGGCCCACCAGCTCCGGGTCCGACAGCGCGCGGCGCGTCTCGTCCGCGAAGTGCCGGTCGCAGCCGGTCATGATCCGCAGGATCTCGATGATCTGCTCGTGGAAGACCACCACGCCGTACGTCTCGCGCAGCGTCTCCGCGAGGTCCGGGTGGGGGTAGCGCACCGGCGCCCGCCCGTGCCGGGCCTCGATGAAGGGCCGCACCATGTCGGCGGCGACCGGGCCCGGCCGGAAGAGCGAGATGTCGACCACCAGGTCGTGGAAGGTCTCGGGCTGGAGCCGGCCGATCAGGTCCCGCTGGCCGGGCGACTCGATCTGGAAGCAGCCGAGGGTCTCGGTGGAGCGGATCAGCTCGTACGTCGCCCGGTCGCCCGGCCGCACCTGCGCGGGGTCGTCCAGATCCACCCGGCGGCCGGTGGCCCGCTCGATCTCCGCCACCGCGTACGCCATCGCCGACTGCATCCGCACGCCCAGCACGTCGAGCTTGAGCAGCCCGAGGTGTTCGACGTCGTCCTTGTCGAACTGCGCCATCGGGAAGCCCTCGCCGCTGGTCGGCACGACCGGCGTACGGGCCCGCAGCGTCGCGTCCGACAGCAGCACCCCGCACGGGTGCATGGCGATGCCGCGCGGCAGCCCGTCCAGCGCCTCGACCAGCTCCCACAGCCGGCCGTGCTCCTCGGCCGCCACACCGCGCAGCTCCGGCAGTTCCCGCAGGGCGGCGCGGGCGTCCCGGGCCCGGATGTGCGGGAAGGACTTCGCGAGCCGGTCGACCTCGGCGGGGTCCATGCCGAGGGCGGCGCCCACGTCCCGTACGGCGTGCCGCACGCGGTAGGTCTCGGGCATGGCGACGGTCGCGACCCGGTCCGCGCCGAAGCGGTCGAAGATCGCGCGGTAGACGTCCAGGCGGCGCGCGGACTCCACGTCGATGTCGATGTCGGGCAGCGCGGTCCGGCGGGCCGACAGGAAGCGCTCCATCAGCAGCCCGTGTTCGAGGGGGTCGGCGTGGGCGATCCCGAGCAGGTGGTTGACCAGGGAGCCCGCGCCGGAACCGCGCGCGGCGACCCGGATGCCCAGGGCGCGGGTGTCGTCGACGACCTGGGCGACGGTGAGGAAGTACGAGGGGAAGCCGCGCTGTTCGATGATGCGCAGCTCGTCGTCCAGCCGGTCCCAGTAGCGGCGGTCCCGGTCGTGGCCGCGCAGCACCAGGGCCCCGGCGCAGCGGGCGCGCAGCACGCGCGCGGCGGTGCGGTGACCGGCCCCGACGAGGTGGGGTTCAGGGAAGTGGACGGAGCCCAGGCCCAGGTGGTCCTCGGGGTCGACGAGGCACGCGGCGGCGGTCTCCTCGGTCAGGGCGAGCAGCCGGTGCGCGGCGTCGCGGCGGAACCCGGCGGCCTCCACGACCCGCTCGGCGACGGCCGCCATCTCCTTCGGCCCCTTGAGCCAGCGCTCACCGCTGTCGAGGGGCTTGCGGGGGTCGATCGGCACCAGGCGGCGGGCCGCGTCGAGCACGTCGGCTACGGGCCCCTGGCCGGGGTCGGCGTAGCGGACGGCGTTGCTCAGCACGGGGCGTACGCCCGCTTCGGCGGCGAGGCCGAGGGTGCGGGCGGCGAGCCGCAGCGAGCCGGGGCCGGTGCCGGTGCGGCCGTGGCAGACGACCTCCAGCCGCAGGGAGTCACCGAACATTTCCCGCCAGGGCGCGAGCAGCCGCGCGGCCCGGTCGGGGCGCCCGGCGACGAGCGCGCGGCCGACCTCGGAGGAGGGGCCGAGGAGGACGGTCAGGGGTGCCCGGATGCCGGTGGCGGCGGCCGCGAGGTCCTCGTGGGCGAGCTCGGGGCGGGCGGTGACGTGGCCGCTGGTCCCGCTTCCGGTGGCCCACGCGGCGGAGACCAGCCCGCACAGGGCCGCCCAGCCGGCCGCGCCGTCCCGGGCGAGGAAGGTCACGCGGGGCACCGACTCGTCGACGAAGGCGCCACCGCGCACGGGGGTGCGGCGGCGGACCGTGGGCCCGGGGGCGGGGGTCCGCTCCCGTACGGCCAGGTCGACGCCGAACAGCGGCCGCACCCCGGCCGCCCCTGCCGCCCTGGCGAACCGGACCGCTCCGGCGAGGCTGTCGCGGTCGGTGAGGGCGACGGCGTCCATGCCGCGCTCGGCGGCGCGCTCGGCCAGGCGCTCCGGGTGCGCGGCGCCGTACCGCATCGAGAACCCCGATGTGGTGTGCAGGTGCGTGAACCCCGCCATCGCACCTCCTGCCGCTCGCTCACCCCCTGGCTGATTTCCGCCCCTCCTCTCCACCATAAACCACTCGCTCGAACATTCATACGAACGCAGCGTGTGGTCGCCCGAACGGCCCGCACCGCCTGCGGCCGCCCGCCCGACCCCGCAGGCTCGGGACATGGACCGCACCCCGGGTGACAGCCCCTCCCCCACCTTCGCCGAGGAAGTGCGGGAGGCGGTGACGGTCCGCGCGGCGCTGCTGGTGATCGGCGCGCTGGTGCTCCAGCTCGCGTTCATCACGTCCTACATCGGCGCCTTCCACGCCCCGCAGCCGAAGGACATCGCGCTGGGCGTCGCCGCTCCGCCGCAGCTGAGCGGGGAGCTGGTGCGCAAGCTGGGCGCGCTGCCCGGCAGCCCTCTGGACGCGAGCGCGGTCCGCGACGAGGCGGAGGCGCGGCGGCGGATCCACGACCGCGAGCTGGAGGCCGCCCTCGTCGTCGACCCGCGCGGCACCACCGACACCCTGCTCGTCGCCGGGGGCTCGGGCGCCTCGCTCGCCCAGGCCACCGAGGCCGTCGTCACCCGGGCCGAGGCCGCGCAGCGGCGCTCGCTGAAGGTCACCGACATCGCTCCGGCCGGTGCGGGCGACTCGCGCGGCCTGAGCTCGTTCTATCTGGTGGTGGGCTGGTGCGTGGGCGGCTATCTGTGTGCCGCGATCCTCGCGATCAGCGCCGGCGCCCGCCCCGCGAACCCCCGGCGAGCGGGCTTCCGCCTCGCCGCGCTCGCGCTCTACTCCGCCGTCGCGGGCCTGCTCGGCGCCGTCATCGCGGGCCCCGTCCTGGGCGCGCTGCCCGGCAGCGTCCCGGGCCTGTGGGGGCTGGGGGCGCTGGTGGTCTTCGCCGTCGGCGCCACGACCCTCGCGCTCCAGGGGCTGGCGGGCATCATCGGCATCGGCCTGGCCATCGCGATCGTCGTGGTCCTCGGCAACCCCAGCGCGGGCGGCGCCTATCCCTATCCCCTCCTGCCCCCCTTCTGGCGCGCCATCGGCCCCGCGCTCCCGCCCGGGGCGGGCACCTGGTCGGCGCGCTCCATCGCGTACTTCCGGGGCAACGCGCTGACGGGGCCGCTGCTGGTGCTGTCCGCGTGGGCGGCGGTGGGGGCGGCGGTGACGATGGCCTGCGCGGCATTCCGACGCGACCCGGCGGAGCGGTGAGTCACACGCTCTTGAGGTCCAGCCGCCAGTTGTTGGACCTCATCCAACTGCCCTTCGGATACTCGACCTCGACCGCGCCGAGCAGCTCGAAACCCGCCTTGCGGCAGACCGCGTTCGAGGCGGGGTGGTCCACTCCGGGGAACGCGTGCAGATAGCGATGGCGACCGGCGGCCCGCGCCGCCTCGACGACCGCCCCGGCCGCCACCGCGGCGAGCCCCCGCCCCTGGAACTCGGGCAGCACCGACCACCCGGTCTCCCACACCGCGCCGCCCTGCCAGTCGGACTCCCAGAAGCCGATCGAGCCGACGGTCTCGCCGCTCTCCGACACGACCCGGTACATCCGCCCGCGCTCACTCAGCCCGACGTACCGCCGGTGCCGCGCGACCAGCTGTTCCTCGGTCTCGGGCCCGCCCAAGTGCTCGGTCATTTCGGGCGCGTTGGCCCTGCGCAACACCCAGAAGTCGTCTTCGCTCCAGGGCTTCAGTGTCACCTGCGGTGTGCTGTTCATGGCGACAACCCTAAGGGCCGCCCCGTTCGCCGGGCCGGGCTCTCCTCTCCCCGCATTTCAACCGTATACCGGACAGGGGGACTTGCCGCAAGGCCCCCATAAGGGGCGAAAATCGCTTCTCGCGCGCCGAGGGGTCCGGCGCGGGACGGGAGCGAGATGCGTTTTCTGTTGTCCACGATCGGGTCGCGCGGAGAGGTCCAGCCACTCGTGGCGCTGGCCGTGCAGCTCAAAGCAATGGGGCACGACGCCGTGGTGTGCGCGCCCCCCGACTTCCACGAATGGGCCGAGTCCCTGGGGGTCACGTACCTCTCCGCCGGACCCGAGCTGCGCGGGACCGCGAAGCGGAACGCCGGTACCGTCCCCACACCCGAGCAGCGGCGTCGGATGATCGAGAACACGGTCGCCGAGCAGTTCGAGGCGGTCGGCGCGGCCGCCGAGGGCTGCCACGCCATCGTGGGCGGCGGCGGGCTGGCGGTCGCCGCCCGCTCGGTGGCCGAGCAGCGCGGCATCGGCCACGTCCACGCCGCGTTCGCCCCCATCACGCTGCCGTCCGCGCACCACGCACCGCCCGTCTTCAAGATGCTCGGGCAGAAACCGCCGGACGGGCCGGTCGACAACCGCACGCTCTGGGACGAGGACGCCGCGCGCTGGAACACCCTATGGCGCACGGCTCTTGACGCGCGGCGCGCGGCCATCGGACTGCCGCCGGTCGAGGACGTGCGCTCCCACATCCTCACCGACAGCCCGTGGCTGGCCGCGGACCCGGTGCTGGCACCCTGGCCGGACCCGTCCGAGCCGCCCGAGCCGTCCGAACTGGACGTGGTCCAGACCGGAGCCTGGATGCTGCCGGACGACCGGCCGCTGTCCGCCGGACTGGAGGCGTTCCTGAACGCCGGTGAACCACCCGTCTACTGCGGGTTCGGCAGCATGCGCGCGCCTGAGGGCATCACCAGGGCGATGATCGATGCGGCCCGCTCGCTCGGACGGCGCGTGATCCTCGCAAGCGGCTGGGCCGACCTGTCCCCCGTGGACGACGAGCCCGACTGCCTGTCGATCGGCGAGGTGAACCAGCGGGCACTGTTCCAGCGGGTCGCCGCTGTGGTGCACCACGGCGGCGCCGGCACCACCACCGCCGCCGCGACGTCCGGGACACCGCAAGTGATCGCCCCGCAGATGTTCGACCAGTTCTACTTCGCCCACCGCGTCGACCGACTCGGCATCGGCACCGCGCTCCCGCCCGGCGCCCCCACCCCCGACTCACTGCTCACCGCCCTCCGCCACGCCCTCGATCCCGAGGTGGCGGACAGGGCCCGAACCGTCGCCAATTCCATGCGCACCGACGGCGCGTTGACCGCGGCCCGGCGACTGATCGAGATGGGGGGCGGCTGACGATCGGCGCTGTGCTGGTCACGCTCCCCTTGGGTCGGCCCTGCACCGTCGGCCGCCGCAGACCACGACCGACATCATCCGCTCTCCCCGAGAGCCACTCGTACTGCTGACGGCCCGGGCAAGTCCGCGGGCAGCGCGTCCATCAGCAGCTCATCCACCGGCTGCCCCAACCAGTACCCGGACTGCCGCAGCCGCCCCACATGCCGGAACCCGGCCTTCTCATACGCCGTAACCCCAGCCTGATTCGGCTCCAGCACCTTCAACCACACCATCCGCAGCCCGCCGACATGGAACGCCCAGTCGAGCGCGAGACGGGTCGCCTCGGTCGCATACCCCTTCCCGCGTGCTTCGGGCGCGATAACGAGAACGAACTCGGCAGTACGGACAAAGGTGTTGACCGTCAGCACCGTCATCCCGACCGCAGTCATGTCCTCCAGGCGCACCACCTCGAACTGCGCGTAATTGTGATTCGCCCGCTGCCGCTCCCAGCCGGCCTCACGAACCTCCCACGCCTGGGGGAACTGGTTCCCGTACCCCACCACCGTGGCCACGTCGTTCTCCCACCGGTGATACTCAGGCAGCAGCTCACGCCGCGGCTGGGCGAGACCAAGCTGCTCGCCCGACAACAGGATCTGGGGATTGGTCATTCGGTGCTCCCTTCGGGCGCCCGGCGGACCGGACCGTCCGGTGTGTAGGTCAGGGTGTACAGGACTGTGTCAGCGGGCTCCTCGACGGGGACGCCCGCAGAGTCCGCTATCCAGGCATGGAGCCGCCACGGGTCGGGGGCAGCTCCGTGCCGCCACTCCGCGCGCCGCCCGGCCGCAGCCAGGAGCACTGCCGCTGCGGCCGACTGCTCCAGGCAAGCCCATCGTGCAGGGATCACCGGCGAAGCCCAGCGGACCGCGCGAACAGCGGCCTCGGCCTGGGCCCGGCTCGCCGGAGGAAACCTGCGTCCGCAGCACGAGAGACGGACCATGCGCCAGAACTTCCCGCGGCGGCACCCCATGGCACTGACTACAGCCGTCACCATCAGCGCGGGCACGGCGCCGAGCCTCCAAAGCAGGGAAGCCGAGGGCACCGGGCCCAACACCGCAGGTACCTCGTTCGTCCCCCAAGAAAGAGACGCACCCGGGTGAGGGACGATCGCGGCCCCCGCTGCGAGCCGAGAACCATCTGGTCGCGTGGAGAGCAGCTGGGTGCGGCCGGTGCGATAGTCGATGACCAGGTACGCGAACGGCGTCATCACAGCGACCCTGGCCGAGACGGTCATCCGATGCCCTCCTCGATCGACACCCATGTGACAGGTGGTGTTGTCTCGACGACCTCGAGCCACATCTCGGCCGCCAGCGCGGACAATAGCGGGGGCCACACCGTCTTCGCCCCGAGCGCCGCACCATGAATTGCGGCGCGGAGAGGGAGCGGGTCGACCAGCCCCAAGTCGGCGAGCCGCCCACCCGCCATGCTGAGCAATCGCCGAAGGTTGACCCGAATGCCACGGTGGAAGTCCTCGGCGAACACCCCCTTCGTCACCCGCCGCCGGTGAAGCTCCGGCAGGAGGTCTCCGACCGCATCCACCAGAAGCGGCTTGCAGCGGTAGACGCTGAACCGCTCCCAGGAGGGTACGGAGGCTACGGCGTCGAGTACGGCCCCATCGAAGTAGGGATTCTGCAGCTCGAGGCCGAAAGCGTCGGTAAGCTGGGAATCGGCGTAGGCACGACGTGCTGCTCCGCGCACCCCCGCGACCAGCCCGGCATCGGCCGACGCATCAACGCGCAACGCGGGGACAGTGGTCAGGAGCCAGGGCGGGCGGGACAGCCATGGCCGCGCCAGCTGCCCGCCGTCCTGACGGAGCGCGGCAGCGACCAGAGGCCACGGGCTGACCTTCCGCAACCGGGCCCATGCCTGAGCGTCCCCCACCATACGAAGGAGCCGACCGCGCCGGACGAGATCCGCAAGGTGGGTCGGCGGCGACAAGAACAGGTTGTCACCGCCATCGCCCGTCAGATGACAGACCGACCCGGCATCGGCGACGGCCCGCAACTGTGCCGAGAGCATCGCCCACGAAACGGACGACGGGGCAGGCTCATCCGTCGCCGACAACGGCTCGTCCGCCGGACTGAACGGAAGATGCTCGGAACGCAACGGGAACAGCGTGTGCGTCAAGCCTGGGAGATCAAGAGCACGGGCATACCGCACATCACCCCCCTCACTGACCCCCTCCGGATGAACGGTCATCCCCAGGACCGGACCGTACCGCAAAGCGATGACAGCCGCGGTAGTGGAATCCATCCCGGCCACATCACTGGAGACGGCCACACCCTCGGCCCGGGCCCGAACCCCGTCCAGCAGCGCCCGGCGCACCAGCGGTACAGCCTCGGTGTAACTGCGTAGCCGCGGTGTCCACCACGGCCGCACCGAAGCCCCACCACCTGGCCGCATGATCAACCAGTGCCCCGCCGGGACCGGCACGACCCCCTCCCAAGCGCTACGCCCAGACAACACAGTTCGTTTGTCCGACAGAAATGCGGCCAGCCAGTCCGCATCGACACCCCCGCCGACCAGGCCAGACAAAGCCCGCGAGCTGGATCCCCACACCACCCCACCCGAAAACCGCGCGGTGTACACGGGACAGGCATGCGCCGCGTCCGCGATCACCTCGACCACGCCGTCCCCGGTAACCCGCACCACCGTGAACGACCCAGCCCACCCGTCGACCGCAGCCGACAGATCATCCACGGTCAGAAATCGGGCGACGTCCTCCGCACTCGCAGAACAAGATCCGAACACGGCGATCCGAGCCCCACCACCATCCACCGACCGCACCAGACGATCCGGCCAGGCCCCCACCATCCACACGGGCGGGTCACTCCACAACAGCCGAGCACCCATGGGCATGACCGGCCGGGTGCCAGGAGCAGGAGCACACCCTCCAAACCAACGCATCGCTGCCTCCCCTCACTTGCCGCAGACGAGAAAGACGGCGACCTCCCTGGCCGGGAGGCCACCGTCGTTGCGATCAGCTGTACGGTTCCTGCTTGCTCTCAACGCTGTCGTTCTCATTGCCCATCGTCAGCGCCGCCGCGTCACCCAGCTCAATCACGACCGGCGCTTCCTCCTGCACACCGTCCAGGAACGTCATCTCAAATCACCCCCTCCCTACGACTTGAACCACCCCAGCCCCCAACGAGCCGGGAAACCTGGGCCTCCTCGAACAGCACCGCTGGTTCATCACAGCCGAACGTTGCGCCGCCAACGACCACGGAAGCTCGCCGAGCCATGGGGAGTTGAACCGGTCCGGCCGAGGGAAGCAAACCTCTGTCAGGGCACGCGAGGTAATGGTGAACTGAGATCACTCACCCGTTCACTCACTCACTCAATCGGCATCCGGGGCAGGGGCATTGATGGATGCGCAGACCGACGTCATCACTGTCGAGCAAGCCATCGAGGCGTTCGCGGCCGAGGTCGCCTACTGGCGAGAGGTCCGGGGCCTGTCCAAGAAGGCCCTCGCGGCTGCCATGGGCTACACGCCGTCCTATGTCAGCCACATGGAGGCCGGGCGTACCAAGCCGTCCGAGGACTTCGCCCGCCGCGCGGACGAGACCATGAACGCCGGCAAAGCGATCTGGAAACGCTGGTGCGAGTACGAGGCGGCCAAGGCCCGGGCGCACAGCCCTGCCACCCCACCGACTCCGCGCCGGGCCGAGCAGCCATACGCCACCGGGTCAGCGCTCATGGTCGAGCATGACGCAGCCCGCCTGGACTACGACGGTTCCATGTACCGGCTCACCATGCGCCGCCTGCTGCGGAACACCGGCGAGGAGCCGGTGACCCGCTACCTCATCCGGATTTCTGTGGACCGCTACCCCGGCGAGCCCGAGCGGTCCAACGCCCACTACCGCGAGCACCCCCTGACCTGGGACGAACTCGAGCTGACCGCTAGCTGCCGAGGAGAGGAGATGAAGTGGGAGACCAAACACGACCGCGACGCCTTCAAGGAGATCTGGCTCCTCTTCGAGAACGATCAGGGCCGTTTCCCGCTGTACCCGGGCGAGTCCGTGTGGATCGAGTACGCGTACTCCGTCAGCGACCACAAATGGGGGCGGTGGTTCCAGCGCGCGGTCCGGGTGCCCACCGAGCACTTGGAGGTTCAGCTCGCCTTCCCCGTCATGCTCGACGCGATGGTGTGGGGCACCGAGACCTCCATGACCGCCGAGGCGGCCCCGCTGCGGACCGCTCCGAGCCGTCACGACGACGGTGAGACCAGCGTATTCACCTGGTCCACGTCCACCCCTGCCCTCCACGCCCGCTACCGTCTCGAATGGAAGTTCCGGGCGAGGCCCGAATCCGAAGCGAACCAGGGAGAGTTGCGGTGATCGAGGTGCAACCCAGCCAGCGCATGCGGGACCTCGGTGTCGTCCAGCACGGCGCCGATATCCTCGCCGAGCCCGCGGACCCCTTCGAGCTGCCCGCCGAGAAGGACGCTGCCGAGCACGTCATCGAGCGGCTGGCCGACGCCATGGACCGCATCGCCCGGGCCCACGATTTCAGCGGCAAGGGCATGGGGCTCGCGGCCCCGCAGATCGGCATCGCCCGCGCGGCCGCGGCCGTACGGCCGACCGAAGCCGGAGCGGAGCCGATCGTGCTCCTCAACCCGCGCATCACCGCGACTTCCGAAGAGACGGACGAGCAGTACGAGGGGTGCCTCAGCTTCTTCGACGTCCGTGGCATGGTCCCTCGTCCCCTGCGGATCACCGTGGAGGCCACCGCCCTGGACGGCACCACCCGGATCACGGTGTACGAGCGCGGCCTGGCCCGGCTGATCCACCACGAGATCGACCACCTCGACGGCCTCCTCTACACCGCCCGGATGCGGCCCGGAGTCGAGCCGATCCCGGTCGGGGAATACCGGCAGACCGGCCGCGCGTGGGCGTACGAGTCGTAGGAGTCGACTGCTGACCGCATGCGCCGCCGGCTGGGCCGGGTCAACCGAAGTGCTCGGCCTTGACGTTGCGTATGAAGTCGCCCCAGGCGCCGGTGGGGACGAGCAGGGTGGGGCCGTCGGGTGCCTTGCTGTCGCGTATCGGGATGATGCCGACGGTACCGCCGCCCGCTTCCAGGCAGTTGCCGCCCTGTCCGCTGTAACTGCTCTTGCGCCATCTTGAGTGTCGGAGCTCCGGGGCGTACATCCCTGACTACCTCTCTGCTTCCGCTGCTACATCTCGCGCCGTATCCGGGCGATCAGGCCGAGACTGTCCACCGGACTCAAGGCAATCGACCGGAGCGAATCGAAGATCAGCGTATATTCCCCGGTCTCCTCCGGCGTCTCCATGTACAGAGTGCCTGTTCGGTGCTCGACGCAGACGACGTCGGAGAACGCCGGGTTGGGGAAACTGAACAGCACGAATGCCCCGAACAGCCCGGCGTGTGCCCCTGCGCGGTGGGGGATGACCTGAAGTTCCACGCTAGGACGTTGGGCCGCCTCTTCCAAGTGTTCGAGTTGTCTGCGCATCACTTCCGCTCCGCCGATCTGGAGCCGGAGGGCCGCCTCGCTCTCGATCACACACAAACGGGGCGGCAGGTCTCTCCTCAGCACTTCCTGACGCTCCATACGCGCTGTCACCAAGGCGTCAACGGCCTCGGGCTGGAGGGTTGACGGCGCTGCTTGCAGGACTGCTCGTGCATAGTCAGGGGTCTGCAAGAGCCCCGAGACCAGAGTTGCCTCATAGGTCCGGATGTAGTCGGCCGTCTCCTCGTAGTCGATGTAGTCCGAGTAGGACGGCCTGGCAATGCCGGCCCGCCTTACCCAGCCGGGTTCCCGCCCCCGACGGGCCAGCGACACCATTTCGTCAATCTGGTCCGGGTCGTTCACCCCATAGAAGCTGAGCAAATCGCGTAGCTCTCCCAACGAGATCCCAAGGCGCGCATTTTCGATCCGGTTGACCTTCGTTCGGTGGCATCCGATCCGGTCGGCCGCCTGCTCCGGGGTTTTACCTGCCTCTTCACGGAACTTGGTCAGCATTGCCGCGAGACGACGACGTCGAACGGTTGGGCGAACTTCGGCCACGTGAACCCCCTCCATGCAGGCCTACAGGGGCACAGGCTACTGGCTCGAAAAAATCATGGGTCAAGTTCCAAAGAGTCAGTTGCGATCTGGTCGAGTTCCAGACCATGCTGAGGCCGCAGTCACACACCGAACCGCCCTCATTGCTGAGGGTGTTCACGAAACGTCAGACCCCGGCGGCCGCTGACACGACCCCGGGGCATGGCCAACGCTGACAAAGGAGCGTCGACATGCGTCACTTTATCTCCCGCTGCTTCGAGCGGGTACGGAAGGTATTCGCGCCCGCAGCCGGGACCCCGGACCACCCCATCAGCGAACCCACCCCGCCAGAGCCATCCCGCACCAGCCACGACCAAAGCAGCAACACCTGCGGCGTCTACATCTGGGCCACCGCCCACGGGATCGACATCAAGCCCAGTTCACCCCTCGCCTCCTGTGACTGCTACGGGCATCAACCGCCACCGGAGACAGGGATGTTCGTCATCGACACCCGCACCGACCGCGTCGGGCAGGTCATGGGCAACGAAGGACCCAACCTCCAGCTCCGCCCGCCGCACGGCGGGAAGGAGTGGGAGGCGCGTCCCGACGCCGTGCGGGCCGTCACCCGTTCCGAGCTGCTCAGCGCCAAGGTGCGGCAGGTCAACGCCGCCGAGCGCTGGGGGAAGTGAGCGCCCGGCCCCGGAACAGCGGCGCGCGCCCGCGAGCGCGCGCCCCCGAGTGCGCTGACAAGCCGTGGTTCCCGTACGGCGCCGGGTAGAAATTGTTAACCCCGAGCGCACTACCCGGTGAGGAACCGCATGCCCAGCAGTCCGGCGCCCACCCCCCGCCTCCGCGTCAATCCGTGTGCCGCGGAGGCCGCGGCGTTCATCGACCGCTGGGTGCGGCGGACGGGGCTCATGCAGTCGTTCTCCGCACAGCGGCGGTTCAGGAAGGCGGGGTGCGCGGCGTTCGCGGCGCGGGTGATGCCGGACGCCGAATGCGGGCGGTTACAGCGGGGGGCGGCGTGGCTGGTGTGGTTCTTCATCCTCGACGGGTGGCCGGAGGAGTGCGGGACGAGCGGGCAGCCCCCACCGCTGCCCCCGCCGTACGCGTACGCCCTGCTCGACTTCCTGCCCGTGGATCTCGGCCGTACCCCGCCGCCGCGCACCGCGCTGGAGCGGGCCCTGGCCGACGCCTGGCGGATGGTGGCCCCGGTGATGTCGCCGGAGTGGCGGCGCAGGTTCCGTACGCACTTCGGCGAGTTCATCGATGCGTGGCTTCTCAAGGCGGAGGGCCCGGCCCTGCCGCTCCTCGACCTCGTCGAGTACACGTGCGGGCATGAACTGCCGCCGGGCGCCAGAGAGTTGGAGTCGATCCAAAAGATCAATCGTGCCGCCGTGCTCTCCTTCCCCGGCGAGCGGGAGTTCTCCGCCGAGTTCCTCGCCTCCCGCGCGGACGCGCTGCGGATCGCGCGCGCCGGCCTGGAGGCGGATCTGTCGGGCAGGGCCCTGCCGCCCGGCGCCGCGTCCTACGCCGCGGCCCTCGCCGCCTGGCTGGACGGCCTGCCACGGGGGCCGGAGTGCCCGGCGGAGGAGCACAGGATCAGCCTCGCCGAGGACATCGCCGGCTCCCCCGTGGACCTCCTCCGCCCCCGGCGCCCCGCGCCGCCGCCCGTCCCCTCCCCGGGCGGCGGCTCCCCGGGCGGCGGCGCGGGGGCCCTACATGGTGGCCGCGAGTAGCTCACGCGTGTAGTCGGCCTTCGGGTCGTCGAAGACCTCGTCGCGCGGGCCGCTCTCCACCACGCTCCCGGCCCGCATGACGGCGACGCGGTCGCAGAAGTGCCGTACGACGGCGAGGTCGTGCGACACGAAGAGCAGGGAGAGCCCGAGCTCGTCCCGCAGGTCCATCAGCAGGTTGAGCACCTGGGCCTGCACGGACACGTCGAGCGCGGAGACCGGCTCGTCCGCGATGATCAGCCGGGGGCGCGGGGCGAGGGCCCGCGCGATGCCGATGCGCTGGCGCTGGCCGCCGGAGAACTCGTGCGGATAGCGGGACAGGTGTGCCGCGTCCAGCCCCACCTGGCCCAGCAGTTCGGCCGCGCGCTCGCGGCGGGCGGCCGCGTCGAGCGTGGTGTGCACGCGCAGGGGCAGGGTGACGATCTCCTCGACGGTGCGTCGGGGGTTGAGCGAGGCGTACGGGTCCTGGAAGACGAGCTGTACGTCGCGGCTCAGTTCGCGGCGCAGCGCGGTGTCGACGGAGGCCCGGCCGATGTCCCGCCCGTCGAAGCGGACGCTTCCGGTGGTGGGCCGCTGCAGCCCGGCGAGGACGCGGGCGGTGGTGGACTTCCCGGACCCGGACTCCCCCACGAGCCCGAGGGTCTCCCCCCGCCGCACACGCAGGCTGACACCGCGGACGGCGGCCACGGGCTGTGCCCTGCGCCCCCAGAGGCCGCGGCGGCCGGGGAACTCGACCGTGAGATCGGTGACCTCGGCCAGTACGGCCCCCTCGCCGGAGGCGCGTTCCGTATCCCTGACCGCACGGGCCGGTTCCGGGTCGTCCACCGTCGGCAGCCGCGACCCCGGCACCGTCGAGAGCGTCGGTGCCGCACCGATCAGGGCGCGGGTGTACGGGTGGGAGGCGGCCGCGAGCAGCTCGCGGGTGGGGCCCGACTCGATGCCCCGCCCGCCCCGCATGACCAGCATGCGGTCGCACATCTCCGCGACGACCCCCACGTCGTGGGTGATCAGCAGCACCGCCGTGCCGCTCTCCCGCGCCAGCTCCGCCATGAGCGCGAGGACCTGCCGCTGCACGCGCGCGTCCAGTGCCGTCGTCGGCTCGTCCGCCACCAGTACGTCGGGCGAGTTGACCAGCGCCATGGCGATCATGACGCGCTGCCGCATACCGCCGGAGAACTGGTGCGGGTAGTCGCGGGCGCGGGCGGGCGGGATGCCGACACGGTCGAGCATGGTGGCCGCGCGTTCGCGCGCCTCGGCCCGGCCGGTCCCCGCGTGCAGGCGGTACGCCTCCGCCAGTTGTGCCCCCACCGTGTGGAAGGGCGACAGCGCGGCCAGCGCGTCCTGGAAGACCATGGCGATCCGCGCGCCGCGCAGCTTGCGCAGGGCGGAGTCGGGCGCGCCGACGACCTCCGTGCCGCCTACGGTGATGCTGCCGGTCACCGTCGTGCGGGCCGCGTCGTGCAGGCCCATCGCGGCGAGGCCGACCGTGGACTTGCCTGAGCCCGACTCCCCCACGAGGCCGAGGACTTCGCCGCGTTCGAGGCCGAAGGAGACGTTGTCCACGGCCGTGACCGTGGTGCCCCTGCCGGTGAAGGAGACGGTCAGATCGCGTACGTCGAGCACGCTCACGCGAGCCTCACTCTCGGGTCGAGCCAGGCCACCACCAGGTCGGCGAGGGCGACGAAGAGCACCACGAAGAAGGCGGCGAGCAGGACGGTGCCCACGACCGTGGGCAGGTCGTTCTGGACGACGGAGTCGACGGCGAGCTTGCCGACGCCGCCGAGGCCGAAGACGGTCTCGGTGATGAACGCCCCGCCGAACAGGGCGCCCGCCTCCAGCCCGAGGAGCTGCACCAGCGGTGCGGCCGCGCCGCGCGCCGTGTACTTCGCGTGGGCCCGCAGGGCGCCGAGCCCCTTGCCGCGCGCGGTGCGCACATACCCCTCGTGCATCGTCTCCAGCATCTGGGAGCGGGAGAGGCGGGCGAAGACGGCGGCGTTGACGAAGCCGAGGACGAGCCAGGGCAGCGCCAGCCCGGCCGCCCAGGCGGCGGGGTCGTCGGCGAAGGGTGTGTAGCCGGGCACCGAGAGCACGTCCGTCTTGTAGACGAGGAGGTACTGCAGCGCGTAGCCGAGGAAGTAGATCTGCACGCTGGCGCCGACGAGGGTGAAGCCGGACAGCAGCCGGTCGGTGGCGGTGCCGCGGCGCAGGGCGGCGACGAAGCCCGTGCCGATGCCGAGGACGACGATCACGGCGAGCGCGCCGCCCGCGAGCGAGAGGGTCACCGGGAAGCGGTCGCCGATGGCGTCGAGCACCGGCTGGTGGAGGGTGTAGGAGTAGCCGAGGCAGGGCGCCGAGCAGTCGATGGGGCTGCCGTCGACGTCGGCGATGGTGCGGCCGGCGACGAGTCCGCGCAGGTAGTCGGTGAACTGCCCGGTCAGCGGCTGGTCGAGGCCCATGCTGTGGCGTACGGCCTCGACCTGGCCGGTGTCGCACTTGGGGCCGCAGGCGATGAGGGCCGGGTCGGAGGGGGCGGCGTAGAAGAGCCCGAAGGCGACGGCGGTGATCGCGAGGAGCACCACCGCTGCCTGGAGGGCCCGCCGGAGCAGGTAGGCGATCACGTCAGGACTTCTTCACGTACAGCCCGGCGGCCGCGATGGAGCCGTAGATCGGGTGGATGGCGGCGCCGCCGATGTTCTTGCCCCGGAACTGCGTGACGCTGGTGTAGAGGAAGGGCACGACCGGGACGTCCTTCATGACGACCTGCTCCAGGTCGATGAGGGCGGCGGCCTTCTGCTGCGCGTCGCCGATCGTGGCGATGCGCTCCAGCTCCTTGTCGACCTGGGGGTTGCTGTAGCGGGTGGAGTTGGCGAGGGCGTCGAGCTTGCTGTGGTAGCTGTCGGGCAGCAGCGTGGAGGGGGTGGGCCAGTCCACGGAGTTGGTGGAGATCCACAGGTCGTAGGGGGCGTCGCCGCGGAAGACCTGGTCGTTGAAGGCGGCCTTGTCCATCGGCTTGGTGACGAGCTTGATGCCGGCCTTGGCGAAGGCGTCGACGAGGACCTGCGCGAGGCGGTCCTTCTCGGGGGCGTCGCTCTCGTAGGCGTAGGTCAGCGTGGTGACCTTGCCCTTGGCCCTGGCGAGGTGCTCCTTGGCCTTCTCGATGTCGCCGCCGGGCCGCACCGGGTAGAGGTCGTACTTCTTCCAGCCGACGACGGCGGGCGAGGAGAGCGTGGTGGCGAAGTCGCCGAGGCGGGGGCCGCCGAGGACCTGGCGGGCCTGCTCGCGCGGGAAGAGGTAGTGGATGGCCTTGCGGACCTCGGGGTCGGTGACGCGGTTGTTCTTGATGTAGAGGTCGCTGGTGTACGCGCCCTGGCTGCCGGCGACGAGGAGTTCGCGCTTCTTCGGGTCGCGCCGGGCCTCGGCGTAGAGCTCCGGCGGCACCTCGTTCTTGGTGGAGACGGTGCCGGCGCCGTCGCCGCGGCTGTTGAAGACCTCCTGCGCGGTGTTGAGGATCTTCTTGCCGAAGGTGAACTCGAAGCGGTCGGGGTACTGGTGGCGGATCGGGTCGGTCTCCGGCTTCCAGTGCGGGTTGCGCTCCAGGGTCAGGCTCTGGTTCCGCTTGTGCTCGGCGATCCGGTACGGGCCGCTGGCGAATGGCTTCACGTCGTAGTCGGTGCCGGTGTCCTTGTCCTTGCGGACGGGGGACGAGGAGGACTGGGCGGCCATGTAGGGCACGTCGGACTGCGGCTCGGGGAAGTGGAAGACGACGGTCCGATCGTCCGGGGTCTCGATGGCGTCGAGGTCTGCGTTCTCGGTGGACTTGGGGCCGCCGTACTTCTTCACGGCGGCGGTGCGGTCCTCGGAGCCGGTCAGCCACTCGGGCCAGTAGGTGGGGCCGAGCTCGAAGCCGGGCCCGAAGGTGCGCTCGATGCCGTACTTCACCTGCTCGGCGGTGATCGGCTGCCCGTCCTCCCAGGCGATGCCGTCCTTGAGGTGGTAGGTCCAGGTGCGGCCGCCGTCGGAGGACTGCCCGGTGTCGGTGGCGAGGTCGCCGACGAGCTTGGGCCTGCCATCCACCACTTGATACTGCGTCAGCTGGCGGCCCCACAGCAGGGAGGTGCTGTAGGACTCGCCCGCGTAGATCTTCTGCGGGTCGAGGTGGCTGTAGTCGTTGAGGTTGGCGATCCTGACCGTGCCGCCGGAGCGCGCGTCCGGGTCGGCGGGGGCCGGGCCCCGGCTGTCCCCGGCGGTGCCGAGGGTCGCGGTGAGGCGCTTGCCGCTCCGCACGGCGTCCGCGCCGCCCTTCCCGCCCTCGGCCGCCCCGGAGCCCGCGCCCGCCGAGCAGGAGCACATCAGCATCACGGCGGCGGTGGCGAGAGCCGGCAGGGCTGCGGTGCGCGTGCGGAAGCGGGGCATGGTGAACTCCGTTGATCGGAAGGTGCGTTGCGGGGTGAGGCGTGGTTCAGCGGGCGGTGCGCGGGTCGAGAGCGTCCCGCACCGCGTCGCCGAGCAGGTTGAAGGCGAGGACGAAGACGAGGATCGCCACGCCGGGGAAGACCATGTAGGTGGGGTCGTCGTAGAAGACCTCGGAGCCGCGGGAGATCATGCGGCCCCAGTCGGGGACGGGCTCGTTGATGCCGACCCCGAGGAAGGACAGCGCGGCCTCGGCGGTGACGACGCCGGGCACGGCGAGGGTGATGTGGACGAGCACGGGCGCCCAGACGTTGGGCAGCAGCTCGCGGAGGACGATGTGGCGGCGGCTCGCGCCGGCGGCCCGTGCCGCTTCGACGAACTCCCGCTCGCGCAGGCTCCGCACGGCGGTGCGCAGCACCATCGCGAGCGGCACCCAGCCGAAGGCGGCGAAGACCAGGATGAGCGAGGTGAACTGCATCCAGACGGGCTCGTTCTCGCCGGGTGCGACGAAGCGCGTCTGGATGACGGGGCTCAGCGCGAGCAGCAGCAGAAGTGTCGGAAAAGCAAGCATCACATTGCATACAAATGTGAAGGCGCGGTCCGCGACCCCGCTGAGGTAGCCGACGGTCACGCCGAGGACGACGCCGACGACGGCGATCACGGCGACGGAGGCCAGGGCGACCAGCAGCGAGGTGCGCATGCCGTAGAGCAGCTGGGTGAGCACGTCGCGGCCGAGGCCGGGTTCGACGCCGAACCAATGGTCGGCGGAGATGCCCCCGTTGGGCTGGACGGGCAGGCCCTCGGCGCTGAGGAGGCCGGGCTCGTCCTGCCCGTAGTGGTCGGTGGGGTTCTTGCCGTAGAGGGCCGCGAGGAGGGGCGCGGCGAGCGCGAGCAGGGCGCAGAGGACGACCACGAAGAGGGCGGCCATGCCGGTGCGGTCACGCCGGAAGGCCCGGCAGGCGGCGGCGAAAGGGCCTCCGGAAGGCGTTCCTGGGGGTCTCCCTGAGTGCACTTCGGCCATTTGCTGCCGCGCTCCTGAATCACTCCGACCGCCGACCGGTCATTCGGCGGGCCTCTTTTCGGCCGGGGTGCGGGGGTCGCCCACCCCGGGGTGCGGATCATTAGATCCGATGGTTTCAGGCACCGCAAATGAACTTTTCGAAGGCGTGTTTGTTAATTATTCGTTGATTACAAGGAATCTTTGCTGGTCAACATCCCTGTAACATTAATTCCCAACTTTCCCCCGCAAAACGGGCATGCGGCAGAACCCCACCCCGCCCGGGACGGCTCTCGCGAGACCTGCCTCACACCAGTTCAGGCCACTACTCAGGGTTTTCAACCAGCGACCGAAAGTGTCCGTTCGGTGTGCGTTCATGCTCAACTTCAGCAAGACTCCGGTCCGTTATCCGACACCACACACAAGGGAGCGTTCGGAATGCGGTACATCACTGGAGGGTTCGCACTGGGGGCCGCGCTGGCACTGGGCGGCCTGGTGGCGGCCGGGACGTCGACGGCCGCGAGCGCCGCACCGGCCCCCGCCGCCGCACCGGCGGCACACGCGCAGAGTCTGTTCCCCACGAGCCTGTTCGCGCCCTCCTCGCTTGTCCTGACGATCGGTCAGGGCGAGAACAGGGACAGCTCCGGGGTGCAGCGCGCCGTGACCCTGACCTGTATGCCGAAGGCGACCGGCACGCACCCGGACGTCAAGGGCGCCTGTGACCAGCTGCGCGCCGTCGACGGCGACTTCGACAAGACGATCGCGCTCAAGGCCGACACCTTCTGCACCAAGGAGTGGAACCCGATCGTCGTCACCGCCGAAGGCGTCTGGCAGGGCAAGCGGGTCAGCTACGAGCACACCTTCGCCAACCCGTGCATGAAGCGGGCGGCCCAGGGCACGGTCTTCGAGTTCTGAGGGACCCGGCCCCAAGGAGCCCCGTGAGGCACGCGGCCCCCGGACACCGTGGAGGTGTGTCCGGGGGCCGTGGCTTGTGTGATGCCCCGCCCGGGGAAGCCGCAACCACCCGGCGGGCCTCAAGGGCCGCACTCGGTCGGTGACTTGCGGCACATCCGGCCGGCCTGGTTCAGACCTGCTCCGTGCCCGGTTCTTCCCGCGCCGCGTCCGTGTCCCGCACCACGGCCGTGTCGTCATCGTCCCGCGCCGCGCCCTCCGGGCGGGCCGGCTTCGCCGGCGTCGCCGGCTCGTGGCCCGCGCGTTCCAAGAAGCGCAGCAGCTCGACCGGGAAAGGGAGCACCAGCGTGGAGTTCTTCTCCGCGGCCACCGCCACGATCGTCTGGAGCAGCCTCAGCTGGAGCGCGGACGGCTGCTCCGACATCGTCGCCGCCGCCTCGGCCAGCTTCTTCGACGCCAGGAGCTCCGCGTCGGCGTTGATCACGCGCGCCCGCCGCTCCCGCTCCGCCTCCGCCTGGCGCGACATCGAGCGCTTCATCGTCTCCGGCAGGGAGACGTCCTTGATCTCGACGCGGTCGATGTGCACGCCCCAGCCGATGGCCGGGCTGTCGAGCATCAGCTCCAGGCCCTGGTTGAGCTTCTCGCGGTTGGAGAGGAGGTCGTCCAGGTCGCTCTTGCCGATGATCGAGCGCAGCGAGGTCTGGGCCATCTGGGAGACGGCGAAGCGGTAGTCCTCGACCTGGATCACGGCCTCGGCGGGGTCGACGACCTTGAAATAGACGACGGCGTCGACGCGCACCGTCACGTTGTCCCGCGTGATGCCCTCCTGGGCGGGCACCGGCATCGTCACGATCTGCATATTGACCTTGCGCAGCCGGTCGACGCCCGGGATGACCATGGTGTACCCGGGTTTCCTGATCTCCGGGAGCAGCCGGCCGAGCCTCAGCACGACGCCGCGCTCGTACTGCTTCACCACACGGGACGCCGCCGCCGCGTACACCACGCACGCGGACCCGGCGCCCGCCGCCGCCACTACCAGTTCCTCGACCATGGCACGACCCCTTGCCCTGCGTGTCGGGTGTCACATTCCACGGTAGGCCCGTACCGGACCAAGGTCGAGCCCCCGGCCCGGGGCCCGGGCCGGGGGCTCCTTCCGCTGCTGGCCGCAAGGCTTGGGGAAGGGCCGTGCTCGCTCGCGGTCAGGGGTCGGTGAGGGCTTCGGCGATCAGAAGACGCTGACGCCGTAGGCCTTGAGTGCCGGGCCGACCGGCTGGAAGAAGGTCGTGCCGCCCGAGGTGCAGTTGCCGCTGCCGCCGGAGGTCAGGCCGAGGGCGGTGGAGCCCGCGAAGAGCGCGCCGCCGCTGTCGCCGGGCTCGGCGCAGACGTTGGTCTGGATCAGACCGCGGACGATCTGGCCGTTGCCGTAGTTGACGGTCGCGTTGAGGCCGGTGACCTTGCCGCCGTGCACATGGGTCGTGGAGCCGCTGCGCTGCACGGCCTGGCCGACGGAGGCGTTGCCCGCGGCGGTGATGCGCTGCGAGCTGCCGTTGTAGAGGTCGACGGCGCTGGGGTGGACGACGGAGCCGTTGGTGTACTGCACGATGCCGTAGTCGTTGCCGGGGAAGCTGGTGCCGGTGGTCGGGCCGATGCTCGTGCGGTGCGCGGCGTCGGTGTAGTAGGGGGGCTTGCCCTGGGTGCAGTGACCAGCGGTCAGGAAGTAATAGGTGTTGCCCTTGCGGACGTTGAAGCCCACGGAGCAGCGCCACGTCGGCGCGTAGATGGCGTCGCCGCCCGCGAGGTACTTCGTGAAGGTGCCGGGGGTGCGCTCGACGCGTATCGCGCCGGCGTCCGGGCCGGCCTGCTGTCTTATCCTCGCTATCGCCGCGTCGGAGACGGTCGAGTCGGCGGTGACGACGACGGTGCCGCTGCTCCCGTCGGTCACCCACGCCGTGCCCGCGACGTCCGCCGCCTGCACGGCCGCGCTCGCGGCGGACAGCTGGGCCGCGGAGTGCCGCACGGCCGTGGAGTCGCCCTGGGCATGGGCGTTCGTGGCGACGAGGGCGGACGCGGCGAGCAGCCCCGCGGCGACGGCGATGCGCCGGGCCCGGCGGGTGGGGGTGCGGTGGGGGAATGTGCGCTCGGTCCTCACGTTGTCTTCCTCCCGTGGGGGGTCTGGTGAGGCGCCGCCAAGGGGACACAGCCGTTCCACATTCTGCGTGCCCCTGACAAGCACTTCCGGCGAGTATTCGGGGAGCGTGACGCACAGCGCAAGAGCATCTTTCGGACGACCTTCCTCAACTCCACTTCCTGACACGGCAGTTGCACGACAATGAGCCGGTTTCCCCCCGCACCCGGCCGTCAGTTCCTCACTGCGGGCAGCGGGAGCCCGAGGTGGTCGCGGAGGGTCGGGCCCGCGTACTCCGTGCGGAACGCGCCCCGCTCCTGGAGCAGCGGCACGACGCGGTCGACGAAGTCGTCGAGCCCGCCGGGGGTGAGGTGCGGGATGAGGATGAAGCCATCGGCGGCGTCCGTCGTGACGAACTCGTCGAGCTGCGCGGCGACCGCCTCCGGGGTGCCGATGAAGGACTGCCGGCCGGAGGTCTCGATCACCGTCTGCCGGATGGAGAGCCCCTTCGCCTCGGCGACCGCGCGCCACCGGGCGGCCACGGCGAACGGATCGCCGATCTTGACCCGGCCCTGCGCGAGTTCGCCGTCGGGGTCGGGGTCGATTTCGGGGAGCGGGCCGTCGGGATCGTAGGCGGACAGGTCGCGGCCCCACACCTGCTCCAGGGTGAGCAGCGCGGTCTGCGGGGAGACCTGCTGCTTGCGGATCTCGGCGGCCTTCTCCTGGGCCTCGGCGGCGGTGTCACCGAGGACGACGGTCACGCCGGGCATGATCTTCAGGTCGCCGTGGGCGCGGCCGTACGCGGCGAGCCTGCCCTTGACGTCGGCGTAGAAGGCGCGGCCCTCCTCCAGGGTGCCGTGCCGGGTGAAGACGACGTCGGCGGCGGAGGCCGCGAACTCGCGGCCCTCGCCGGAGTCGCCCGCCTGGATCACGACGGGGTGGCCCTGGGGGCCGCGCGCCACGTCGAACTCCCCCGCGATGCGGAAGTGCCGGCCCTCGTGGGCGAAGGGGCGCGGCACGCCGCCGGCCGTCCAGGAGTCCCAGAGTTCGCGGGCGGTGGCGACGAACTCCGCGGCGCGGGTGTAGCGGTCGGCCCGGTCGAGGTAGCCGCCGCGCCGGAAGTTCTCGCCGGTGAAGGCGTCGGAGGACGTCACCACGTTCCAGGCGGCGCGCCCGCCGCTGAGGTGGTCCAAGGAGGCGAGGCGGCGGGCGAGTTCGTAGGGCTCGTTGAAGGTGGCGTTGACGGTGGCGGCCAGGCCGAGCCGGTCGGTGACGGCGGCCAGGGCGCTGAGCACGGTGAGGGACTCGGGGCGGCCGACGACGTCGAGGCCGTGGATCCGCCCCTTGTGCTCGCGCAGCCGCAGCCCTTCGGCGAGGAAGAAGAAGTCGAAGAGGCCGCGCTCGGCGGTGCGCGCGAGGTGGACGAAGGAGGAGAAGTCGATCTGGCTCCCCGAGACGGGATCGGTCCAGACGGTGGTGCTGTTGACGCCGGGGAAGTGGGCGGCGAGGTGCATCCGCTTGCGTCCGGTGCGGCTGGTCATGCGGTCTCCCTCGCGGTGGCGTAGCGGTTGGCGGGGCGCGGCAGGCACAGGTGCTCGCGGAGCGTGCCGCCGGGGTAGAAGGAGCGCAGCAGCCCGCGGTGCTGGAGCACGGGCACGGTGGCGTCGACGAGCAGCGGGAGGTCCCGGTCGACGTCCTGCGGCCGGAAGTGGAAGCCGTCGACGACGCCGTCCGCGTACCAGGCCCCGGCCAGGTCGGCGAGGGCCACGGCGTCGGCGGCCGCGTGGAGCGCCACGGGCAGGGAGGCGAGGACGACGATCCGCCCGGGGTCCCGGCCGGACGCGTGGGCCTGCCGCCGCAGTTCGTCGCGGACGGCACGGACCGCGGCCGGGTCGGCCGTGGCCTCGGTCCGGACGTACGCGACGTCCGCGCGGCGGGCGGCGGTCGCACGGGGCAGGGGGCCGGTGGCGTCGACGGCGACGACGGGGTGGCCCTGCGGGGGCCGGGGCACGATGGAGGGGCCTCGGACGCTGAAGTTGGTGCCCTGGAAGTCGACGTAGTGGAGCTTGTCGCGGTCGACGAAGCGGCCGGTGGCCACGTCGCGGATCTCGGCGTCGTCCTCCCAGCTGTCCCAGAGCCGGGCGACGACGTCGGCGGCCTCGTCGGCCTCCTGCCACAGTTCGCGGGCGGGCGCGGCGGGTTTGCGGCCGAAGTGGCGGGCCTCGGCCTCGCCGGAGGAGACGTCGACGGTCCAGCCCGCCCGGCCCCGGCTGACCCAGTCGAGGGTGGCGACGGCCGAGGAGACGTGGAAGGGCTCGGTGTGTGTGGTGGTGACCGTCGGGACCAGCCCGATCCGTTCGGTGACGGGCGCGATCCGCGCGAGGACGGCGAGGGCGTCGAGGCGGCTCGCCCCGCGCCGGGGCGGACCGAGCGTGTCGCCGAGGGTGACGAAGTCGAGCTTGCCGTGCTCGGCGAGGCGCGCCGTGCGGGCGAAGGGCTCGGCGTCCCGGGCGTCGGGCCGGTCGAGGGCGACGGCCAGGTGGAGCGGCCGGGTGGGTACGGGTGAGGACATGGGGTTCCCTGAGGTGTGAGGGACATATCGACGGCATGGCCCCCGCTGCGGGGAGCACGGGTCAAGGGGTTCGAGGGGGATTCGAGGGGGATTCGAGGGGGGAAGGCACGGCGGTGTGGCCGGGGACCCGCGGCGGGCCTCGCGCTCCGGACGGCGCGGCCGTGTGACCGGGCGTCGGGGCGACAACCCGGCCGCACGGCATATGAGGACACCGCGCGTCAGCGGTCAGGGGTCCGGGGGCGTGGCCCCCGGTTCCGGAGAAGGGCGAGCCGAAGCCGGGGCCGGCCGGTCCGCGCCGGACGGGGACAACTCCCTTACGGCGCCGAGGGCGGCGCGTACCGTGGCGTCGTTCTGCCGGAACGCGGGGCCGTTGGAGCGCGGCCGGGTGAAGGCGGCCCCGGCGCGGGCGTCGGTGTGCGGGCCGAGGGCGAAGCGGCGGGGGTGCGGGCGGCCGGCCCGGTCGAGGATCCGGCCGTCGTCGGGGCTGACGGCGAGCAGCCCGGCCGGGGTCACGGTGGCCTCGTCGGCCAGGCCGCGCAGCAGCCGGTCGCCGGACCGGGCGACGGAGGGCGCGGGCAGCCGCGCCTCGACGAGGACGCGCGCCTCGGTCACCGCGCCGGGCACGCTCGGGCTGTGCGCCCGGAAGGTCCCGCGCCCGGGGTCGGTGGTGATCTCGGTGTCCGCGCCGAGGAAGCGCACGTATCCCGCCCGGGAGAGGGCGAGCAGCTGCCGCAGCCGGGGGCCGGGCGGCCCGGAGGCGAGGTAGCTGAAGAAGCCGTGCCACCAGGTGCCGATGTCGCCCAGGCCCAGGAGCTGCCCGTAGGCGGAGAGCAGGCCGAGGAAGACGGCCAGGTCGGGGCTGTTGCGGGGGTCGCTCCTGCGGGCGAGGTCGGCCTCGATGTGGGCCCGCAGCCCGGCCTGGAGCGACTCGGTGTCGTGGTGGCGCAGCCCGGCCAGCGGGTGGTCGAGGGCGGCGAGGTCGAGGCGGTCGGCGGGCTCGGGGACCGAGGCGGACACGAGCGCGTCGAGTTCGGGGCTGCCGGGGTCGCACAGCGCGTACTTCGCCTCGAAGTCGGCCCAGTCGACGCGGGTGCGCTCCGGGTGCGCGGTGAACAGCCGGTGGTAGTGGGCGAAGCCCAGCTCCTTCTCGACCAGCGGCCAGATGTCACGGCGGAAGTCGGGCGGGCCGGGGCGGCGGCGCAGCTCCTCGGCCTCGGCCGGCCCCAGGAAGCGGGGCAGCGGCGGCCGTTCGCCGCTCCAGGGATAGTCGATCTTCGCGCGGTACGGGACGCCGCGCCGCGAGCCGACGTGCAGGACGGGTTCCCGCCCGGAGGGGTGGTAGGTGAGCGTGCCGGTGCCGTCGTCGGTGTACGTACCGCCGCGGCCCTCGGTGACCAGCACCATGAGGTCGACGAAGGCGAGCCCGAAGCCGCGGACGAGGACGTCCTCGCCGGGGCGCAGCACGCTCAGGTCGCTGTCGGCGGTGAACTCCGGTGGCAGATAGGTGAGTCCATGGCTTTCGGCGAAGCCCGCGAGCGCCGCCTCCTCGGCGCCGGGGGCAGCGGGCAGGTGGCCGAGGGCGAGCACGACGAGGTCGGCGGGCAGGGGTTCGGCCCGCCCTTCCAGCTGGACGTACTGGCGTCCGTCGCGGGGGCCGGAGAGCCGTAAGGCGCGTCGGCGGTGCTCGTGCACGACGACGCCGGGCGGCAGGGCGGCCACGGCCCGGCGGTACACCCAGGCGAGATAGGCGCTCTGGAGCCGCCTGCTGGGGTAGGTGCGGCCGTTCGCTTCCCCGGCCTCGCGGGCGACTTCGGGGCCGATGCCCGGGACGGCGCCTTCGGCGACGAGGGTGGCCCACTCGGCGAGGGAGGGACCGGGCCGTACGGGGCCGCGCTGTTCCACGGTCTCGTCGGTGAACATCGTGACGTCCTCGGCCGTGGAGTTCATCCACAGCAGCGGCGACTGGTCGCGCCGCCAGACGCGGCCGCCGCCGGGTGGGTACGGGTCGACGAGGTGGAGGTCGAGGCGGGCGCCCGCGAGGAGTTCGGGGGCGTTGGCGGCGATGCGCTCGACCAGGCCGGTGCCACGGGGTCCCGCGCCGACGACGACGAGGGAAGGGACGGGGGTGGGGGTATCCGGGTGCGCGGACATGCGAAGGCTCCGTGGATGCGGGGATCGAACACGGGAGTTGACGCCTTCACACCGGGACGCGCCCCTCAGCGCGACCGGACCCCGAGGCTAAGCCGGGGAACTGGCCTGCTGTCAAGCATGCCCATTTCACCGTCCACCATGCGGACGACCTGTCTCAACGGCATTGACGCGGAAACGGATGGCTGTTCCACTTGGCCCATGCACTCAGGGCAACGGCTGGTCACACGCGACCACATCGACTTCGGTCGGGTGTGGTCCGCTTCGTGTCCGGGCTCCCCTGTTCCCTTCGCGGGATCCTGTACGGCCAACGCCCGTACCGCGTCCTGATCCCCGCGGGGCCGTCGGCATCTTCCGGCGGGCCCCACACCTTCACACCGCGGCACTCCGGCCGCACCCCTCCCCTCGCACCACACCGCTCACCGCTGGGTGGGGCTGCTCAGCAGTCACACCCGCAGTCGCAGCAGTCACAATTACCGCAACAGTCACAGCAATTGCAACAGTCACCACAGCCGTCGCAGCCGCTGCAATCGGGGCAGTCGCAGTCGTCGCACCAGGCGTCCCGCTTCTTGCCGTTCCAGGGGTCGTGGTAGTCCGTGCAGCAGATCTGGCAGGTGCAGAAGAGCGCGGCCCACACCGCGCAGCCGTGCACCGGCCCGCGCCGCCGCCTCGGCGGCTCGGGCGGCGCGGGGGGCGGCATGACCGGCGGCGGGCCGAACCAGCCGTCCGCGCCGTGCCGTACGCCACCGTCCGCCTCGGCGCCGTGACCGTGACCGCACGCGGCCGCGCCGAACGCGCGGTCGACGGCGCTCCCCAACTCGTGCGCCAGCAGCACATGGGCGAGCCTGCCCTGCCCCTTGCTCGCGAAGTCGACCTCCCGCAGCGCGAGCCGCACGCCGTGCACCGCGTCGTCGCACAGCCGCCGCACCTCGGCGAGGTCGGTCCCCGTCACGGCGACCGGGTTCCACGCGCCGCCCGCGGCGTCCTCCTCCAGGTCCTCGACGGCGTCCAGGAGATGTGCGAGGCGGCCGAAGAGCCGCCCGGCCTCCTCCAGCGGCGCCCGGTTGGCGGGGCGGCCGGCCAGCACCGCCGTGTAGCCGAAGGCCGCGGCGGTCGCCGTCTCGGTCGGCTCGGTTATCTCCAACAGCGAGGTGCCAGGCCCCGCCAGGGCCTCGACTCCCGCCTGCCGTTCGACCGCGTCGACCAGCACCGCCGTGTCGAAACCGAGGTCGGATCCCGTACGGGCACCGGCCCGGTCCCACTTCGCGGCGACCCTGCGGGCGGCCGCGGCGACCGGACGCCGCGCCAAGAGCCCGTCACCGTCGGCGACATGGTCACGCATCTTCGCCGACGCGAGGACGAGCGAGACGGAAGCGGCCAGCCGCGCGCCCTCGCCCCGGGCGACAGAGGCGGTCCGCATCCCGCGCAGCGGACAGGGACCGGCCGTGCGCCGCCACGCGTTCGCGCCCTCGGCGCGCGGCGACTGCGCCTCGACCAGAACCGAAATCACCAGTCCGTCATAATTTGTGGCTGCTCTGGCGAATTGTCCGTGGTCGCCGCGCAGCGCCAGGCACAGCCCGCAGAGATGGGCCATCCACTCCGCGCGCATCGACTCCGACAGCCGATGACGACATGGCCTGACGATCCCGAACAATTCCGGCCCCCGTGTGTGGTGTGGAAGGACCCGGGCATCCTAATCACCGGACAACCACACCGGTCCGCAGCCCGCGGACCATGCCCGGACACCACATATGCCCAGGTCCGCCCGTGTGTGACGGGCCTCTCGGGCGATCTGACGCATCGCCAAGCGCTTTGCACCAGATGCGTCACGAAATCCACGCTTGGCGGCTATCCACTTGGCACACCATCCACAACATGGACGACGATAGGGAAGCGGTCGGACCACACCGCGTGTGAGAGGAGGCGTCCATGGGATCGGTGCGCAAGGCGAGTGCCTGGCTCGGCCTCGTCGACGACAGCGATGACGAGCGCTATTACGACGACGACTACGCCGAGGGGCCCGAGCCCGGCGACTCCTGGGTGACCAACCCGAAGGTGCGGGTGGCGGACGAGGTGGCCCAGGAGCAGGGCACCCGCATCGCCACGGTCACCCCGGACGGCTTCCGGGACGCCCGTGGCATCGGCGAGCTCTTCCGCGAGGGCGTCCCGGTGATCGTGAACCTCACCGGCATGGAGCCCAACGACGCCAAGCGGGTCGTGGACTTCGCGGCCGGGCTGACGTTCGGCCTGCGCGGCTCGATCGAGCGCGTGGCCAACCGCGTCTTCCTGCTGACCCCCGCCGACTACCAGGTCCTGAGCGGCGAACCGGCGGGCCGCCGCGCGAACGGGGGCTTCTTCAACCAGAACTGAAGAGGCTTCTTCCGGCTGGGGGTCCGGGGGTTATCCCCCGGGGAGACACAGCAACCAGAACTGAGGGGGCTGGGTCTCCGGCCGGGGGTCCGGGGGGGACCCCCGGGAGGACACCGCAACCAGAACCGAGCGGCTCTCCGCCAGGGGAAAAGCGCTCACCGGAAGGCGTCGATGCCGGTGAGCGCCTTGCCGAGCACCAGCTGGTGCATCTCCACCGTGCCCTCGTACGTGAGCACGGACTCCAGGTTCGTCGCATGCCGCATGACGGGGTATTCGAGGGAGATCCCGTTCGCACCGAGGATCGTCCGGGCCGTGCGGCAGATCTCGATCGCCTCGCGCACGTTGTTGAGCTTCCCGAAGCTGACCTGCTCCGGGCGCAGCGTCCCGGCGTCCATCCGCAGCCCCAGGTGATGGGCGAGCAGCAGGCCCTTGTGCAGCTCCACGGCCATGTCGGCGAGCTTGGCCTGGGTGAGCTGGAAACCACCGATGGGACGGCCGAACTGCTCCCTCGTCCGCGCGTAGTCCAGCGCCGTCTCGAAGCTCGTACGGGCCGCGCCCAGGGCACCCCAGGTGATGCCGTAGCGGGCATGACTCAGGCAGCTCAGCGGGCCTCTCAGCCCTTCCGCCTCCGGCAGGATCGCGTCGGCGGGGAGCCGCACCTCGTCGAAAATAAGCTCGCTGGTAACCGAGGCACGCAGTGACCACTTATGGGTGATTTCCGGCGCGGAGAAGCCGGGGCTGTCCGTCGGTACGACAAACCCACGGATGCCGGCGTCGGTCTGCGCCCAGACGACGGCGACGCCCGCCACCGAACCATTGGTGATCCACATCTTGCGGCCCGTCAGCACCCAGTCGGTGCCGTCGCGCTTGGCGTACGTCCGCATGCCGGCCGGATCCGAACCGTGGTCGGGCTCGGTCAGCGCGAAGCAGCCGATGATCTCGCCCGCGGCCATGCCGGGCAGCCACCGCAGACGCTGCTCCTCGGAGCCGAAGCGGTGGATCGCGTACATCGCGAGGGATCCCTGGACGGACACGAGCGAGCGGATGCCGGAGTCCGCGGCCTCCAGTTCCAGGCATGCCAGGCCGTACTGGACGGCGCTCGCGCCCGCGCAGCCGTAGCCGGTGAGCGGCATGCCGAGGGCGCCTATGGCGCCGAGTTCGCGGGTGAGTTCACGGATGACGGGGAGTTCGCCGCGCTCGTACCACTCGGCGATGTGGGGCAGGACGCGGTCGGCGGCCCACTGGCGCACGGTGTTGCGGACGGCGAGGTCCTCGGGCGACAGCAGGTCGTCGATGCCGAGGGGGTCGTGCGGGTCGAACGGCTTACGTGACATGACCGGCCTCCGGTGATCTTCGGGTCGCCCCGCACGCTAATCCGCTCGCCGCGGGGGCGTCCAGGGGGTGAGCTTCCGCTTGCCGCGGGCTTGTTCCCCAGCCCCGTCCCTTCCCGGAACCGGGGAGACCCCGGACCCCAACGCGGCTGCGCCGCGTGTCCTCAAACGCCGGACGGGCTGAATGTGCTGGTTACGGTCAGCACCATTCAGCCCGTCCGGCGTTTGAGGACAGCGCGCGAAGCGTGCTTCGGGGTCTGGGGCGGAGCCCCAGTTCGGGAAGGGGCGGGTAGGGGAAAAGCCCGCCGCAGGCGCACAACCCGCACCCGCCTACCCCCCAGCAACCCCGTCCCGCTCACACTCCATCGCCCGAGGCAGTCGAAGCGCGGCCACCGCCCCCACCAGAAGCAGAGCCGCACTCAGCAACAACGTCACATGCAGGCCATGGATGAAAGCGTCGCGGGCCGCCGCCCGCAGAGCCGAGCCCTCGGGGGCGGGGAGGGTGGCGGCGACCTCGTACGCCTCGCCGAGGGAGTGGCTCGCGGCGGTCGTCGCCTCGGACGGCACTCCCCGCGTTCCGGCGACGCCGGGCGCGTACGTGGCGTTCATGACGCTGCCGAGCAGGGCGATGCCGATGCCCGCGCCGAGTTGGTAGGAGGTCTCGCCGATCGCGGCCGCCCCGCCCGCGGATTCCGGCGGCGCCTCGCTGAGCATCGATTCGTAGGCCCCGAAGAGCGTGGTCTCCAGGCCGAAGCCGAGGAGGACGAAGCCGGCGACGAGGACCTTGGGGCGGTCGTCCGCGCCCATGGCGGTGAGGGAGAGCAGGGCGGCGGCGGTGAGGACGAAGCCGAGGCCGACCATCAGGCGCGGCCCGAGCCGGTGCAGCAGGCGGGAGCCCACGAGGCCGGCGGCCATCGCGGCGAGGGTGAGCGGCAGCAGCCGCAGCCCGGTCTCCAGGGGCGTGAGGCCGAGGACGAGCTGGAGGTACTGCGCGGCGATGAGCTCCAGCCCGACGAGCGCGAGCATGGCGAGCACGATGCAGCCCACGGAGGTGCCGAAGGCGGGCCGGGCGAACATCCTGAGGTCGACGAGCGGGTGCTCGCGCCGCCGCTGCCTGCGGATGAAGAGGGCCAGCAGGGCCGCCCCGACGGCGCCGGGCACGATCGTCGCGAGGGTCAGCGGCGGCTCCCCGCCGCCGACCCGCTTCACGGCGAGGACCACGCCGAAGAGGCCGAAGGCGGCCATCAGCGCGCCGAGCACGTCCCACGGCCCGTCGCGCTCGCCGGTGGACTCGGGCAGCAGCCGGCGCCCGACGGGCAGGCTGACCGCCATCAGCGGGATGTTGATGAGGAAGACCGAGCCCCACCAGAAGTGTTCGAGGAGGAGGCCGCCGAGCAGCGGCCCGAAGGCCGCGCCCACGGCGGCGACCGCGCTCCAGATGCCGACGGCGAGGGCCCGCTCGCGCCGGTCGGGGAAGACCTGCCGGAGTATCGAGAGCGTCGCGGGCATGATCATCGCGCCGCCGACGCCGAGCAGCGCGCGGGCGCCGATGAGGACGTCGGGGCTCGTGGCGAAGGCGGCGAGCGCGGAGGCGACGCCGAAGAGCCCGTAGCCGAGCAGCAGCACCCGGCGGCGGCCGACGCGGTCGCCGAGGGTGCCGAAGAGGATCAGGAGCGAGGCGCAGACGAGGGGGTAGACGTCGACGATCCACAGCAGCTGGACGGCGCCGGGGCGCAGGTCCTCGGTGACGGCGGGGACGGCGACGTGCAGCACGGTCGCGTCGACGGCGACGAGCAGCAGGCTGACGCAGAGGACGACCAGCACGGTCCAGCGGTTGACCCCCGCGCCGCGTTCCCGGCCGGGCCGCGGCTGGAGCCACTGTCCGCGCCGGATCCGTTGCCGGGGAACGCCCGCGGCCCGCAGGGGGCCCGCTGTGGTCGTCCCGGACATTGCACACCTCCGTGTCGTGCGCTCGCGGCCGTCCGCGGGCCCGAAGGGCGTGGACCGGCGGGAATCGAGGGCGAGTGAGTCGACAGCGTACGCGAGTCCCGGGCACGGATCCGTGCTCCCGGTCACTCGGTGGTCGCCCGCCGGGGGCGTGTCGCGCGTGCTGGACAATGGGCCGGGTGACTCATCTCGTTTCTCCCGCCGGTACGGACGCCGGGGCGGGCTCCGTGACGGCCGCTCCGCGGGTGCGCGGGGTGCTGCGGCACGCCGCCCCCGCCCTGCTGGTGTACGCGGGGGTGCGCGCGCTGGGCATCGTGGTGCTGGCGGTGTGGGGCGCGGTGGCGGGCAAGGACCCGCACCAGCTCCTCTCGGCGCGCTGGGACTCGCTCTGGTACAGCCGGATAGCCGAGGACGGTTACGGCTACACCCTTCATCTGGGGGGTGACAAGGTCCACTCGGATCTGGCGTTCTTCCCGCTGCTGCCGTGGCTGGAGCGGGGGCTGTCGGCGCTCTTCCCGCTGTCCGCGGCCGACGCGGGTCTCGTGGTCAGCGCGGTGGCCTCGCTCTGCGCGGCCTGGGCGGTCTTCCTGATCGGCGACCGCTGCCACGGGCGGCGCGCGGGCATCGCGCTGGCGGCGCTGTGGGCGGCGCTGCCCGTCGGCATCGTGCAGTCGATGGCGTACTCGGAATCGCTGTTCACCGCGCTGGCGGCGTGGAGCGTCTACTGCGTGCTCACCGGGCGGTGGGTGTGGGCGGGATCACTCGCCGCGCTGGCCGGGCTGACCCGGCCGGTGGGCGCGGCCGTGGTCGCGGCCGTGTGGCTCACGGCGGCGGTGACCCTGTGGCGCGAGCGTCGCGCGCCCGGCGCCCGGATGCTGCTGGGCGTACTGCTCGCGCCGCTCGGCTGGCTCGCGTACTTCACCTGGGTCGGCGTGCGGACCGGCAGCGTGACCGGCTATCTGGACGTGCAGGGCGGCTGGGGCAACGGCTTCGACGGGGGCGTGGCCTTCGGCTCCTTCATCGCGGGCCGGCTGGCGGGCCCGGCGTGGCCGGCGGGCGTCGGGCTGCTGGTGGGCGTGGCCCTGGTGGTGTGGCTGTACGCGAAGGGGGTGCGGCAGCGCCAGCCGCTGCCGCTCCTCGTCTACGCGGGGACGGTGCTGCTGCTCGCGCTGACGGCGAAGGGCTATTTCGGTTCGAAGCCCCGGCTGATGATGCCCGCCTTCCCGCTGCTGCTGCCGCTCGCGGTGACGGTCGCCCGGCTACGGACGGTACGGGCGGTGCTGACCGTGGCTCCTGTGGTGCTGGTGTCCGCTGTGTACGGCGCGTTCTGGCTGCACGGTTCGGGCCCGCCGTGATCGAATCCCCCGCACGGGCCGCCGGGTCCTGAAGCGGCGCCCGCGGGAAACGTCACGGAACGCACCGGCCAATCGGCGATAAACGGCGGTGCACAAAAGCAATTCACCGAGGACACCGTCAACTGCCCTGGATCCGGGCTTCTTTAAGCGCTTCTTATTCCACGGAATCAAACGTGCCGTAAGTCATGTTTGAGACGCATTCCACATCACATCGTCATCACAAAGAGCCTCGATCGGCCGAACCCTCCTGTCACGCAATGTAACGTCGATTGGGTGCGTACCAACGATGAGCTCGTCCACCCGGAGGAGCCCCCGACCGAGCCCGTGCGGCCGCGGATGACCCGGACCCGTCTCGGGATCTTCGTGGCGACCTCCGTGGTCTATCTGGCGATCGTGGTCGGCGTGCTCACCACGTCCTGGCCGGTGCGGTTCGACTGGCAGGTCATGCTCTTCCGCCCGTACAAGCAGTGGCCGGAGATCCACACCTTCCTCGACTACTTCGTGGTGCTGGGCCAGCGCGGCCCGACCGCCGTCGCGGTGGCCGCCTGGCTCGGCTGGTGCACCTACAAGCAGAAGACGCTGCGGCCGCTGCTGGTGCTGGGCACCTCGCTGCTGCTGCTCAACGCCACGGTGGGCGCCGCCAAGCTCGGCATGGGGCGTCTCGGTCCGCACTACGCCACCTCGATCGGCTCGAACGAGATGTTCGCGGGCGGCGACATATTCCCTTCGGGCCACACCGCGAACGCGGTGGTGACCTGGGGCGTTCTCGCCTATCTGGCCACCACGCCGCGCACCCGCCGGATCTCCTCGGTGATCGCCGCGATGCTGGCGCTCGGCGTCGGGATGACGACCGTCTATCTCGGCACGCACTGGATGAGCGATGTGACGCTCGGCTGGAGCGCGGGGCTGCTGGTGCTGCTGGCCCTCCCCTGGTTCGAGGTGCCGATGGCCCGCGCCGAGACCTGGCTGCTGGCCGCCTGGCACCAGGTGCGCTCCCGCACCGTCTCGTTCCCCGCGCCGGCCGCGCCCGTCGCGATCGGCGGCCCGCGCCCCGCGTCCGACGACCAGCGTCCCGTCCGCGAGCCGGTGGGCGTCGGCGGCCGTACGGGCACGCGCGTGTCCGACGGCCGTCCGCACCTGTCCCCCAAGCCGCACACGGTCCGCTCCGAGCGGACGCCGGTCACGCCGAGCGGCAGCCGCCGCCCGCCCAGCCCGGACCGCACGCCGCGCACCGCGCCGCTCGGCCCGGCCACGGGCCGCGGCCGCACCGTCGGCAGCTGACCGCCCCCCGAGGTACGCACAGCCACCGCGGCCCCGGACCCCCGGCAAGGGGGTCCGGGGCCGCGTCGGTGTTGCGGGTCAGCCCTTCCAGCAGCGCCGTACGGCACCGTCCGCGACCTCGAAGTTCAGCCTGCTCACCTGGTACTCCATGGTGACGATCGCGCCCGGGGGCAAGGCGCGGACGGTCGCCCAGCCACGGGCCCGGGCCCGCTCGGAGGCGTGCGCGACCTCCAGCCCGACGTAGGCGTCGGGGTCGTCGTGGGGATCGGCGGGGACGTTCGGGAGAGGTGCCATGCGTCCACCGTAGGCGCCGTGGCCGGGCGGCGGTAGCGACGCCCGCGGGCACGGACCCGTGCGCTCCGGGTCCGTCACCGGTCACACTTCTGTCACAGAGAACTGCCGCCGGTTTACCGGGTCCGGTATCACCCGTACGAGCCTTCCCATCCCTCCCGCCCCGCCTTCACAAGGCTTCGCCCGTAAATACACGCGGCCTTCCCGGAATGTCCTCGACAACTACCAGGATCGCCCCGGGAATTCCCCCGCGCGCTGCCGCACGTAAATACTTCCTGCGCATTTACAGGACATCGGCCGTACTGCCGTTCCGGAGGCCGGTCCGGCCATCCGGAATGCATTGTTCCGGCAGGCTTTCCCGCCCGGGAGCTCTCGCCCGCCGCCGAAGGGTTTGGCGGGGCGGCCCCGCGGTACCCGCCCGCCGAGGCCCCCATGACAGACACATCAGAAGCACCCCATGAACCCGACAAGACGGACAAAGAGGCACCGGACCGGGATCCGGCACCCCTGGAACTCCTGCGCGCGGCCCGTGATCAGCTCGCCGAACTGACCGGCATGCGGCCCGAGACCGTGTCCCGCTTCGAACGCACGGAGAGCGGCTGGGTCCTGGAGGCCGAGGTCGTGGAGATCACCCGCGTGCCCGAGACGATGAGCATCGTGGCCCTCTACGAGGTGACCCTCGGCCTCGACGGCACCCTCACCGGCTACCGCCGCCTCCGCCGCTACGAACGCGGCCGGGCCGACCGCCGCTGACGCGGCCCCACGTCACGAGAGGAACCCGAGAGGAAGACCCGCGAGGAAGAAGAGGAGAGGAAGGTGTCCGACATGAGCGTTGTCCCGGCGCAGCAGCCCGGGGGTGCGGGCGGCACCAGTGGCCTGTACGACGTACTGGAACTCGTTCTCGACCGCGGCCTGGTGATCGACGCGTTCGTCCGCGTCTCCCTGGTCGGCATCGAGATCCTGAAGATCGACGTACGCGTGGTGGTGGCCAGCGTGGACACCTACCTGCGGTTCGCCGAGGCGTGCAACCGCCTCGACCTGGAGGCCGGTCCGCACCGGAGCGCCGGTCTGCCCGAACTCGTCGGCGAGGTGACCGAGAACGGCGCCCGCGGCAAGACCAAGGGCGCGCTGTCCGGCGCCGCGCAGACCGTCACCGACGCCCTGGGCCAGGCGAAGGACAAGGGCGAGGCCCGCGTCCGCCGTGCCACCGGCTCCCGGAAGGACAAGGAGGAGAGCGAGTGACCACCTACGTCTACGGCATCGCGCGCGGCGAGCGGACCGGCCTGCCCGAAGGACTCACCGGCATCGGCGACCCACCGCGCCCCGTGCGCGTCCTCGGCGAGGACGGGCTGTGCGCGGTCGTCAGCGACTGCCCCGAGCAGCTGCGGCCCAAGCGCCGCGACCTGCTGGCCCACCAGCAGGTACTGGCCGAGGTGGGCAAGCGGGCCGCGGTGCTGCCCCTGCGGTTCGGCAGCGTCTCCGACAGCGACGAGAAGGTGCGCGCCGTCCTCGCGGAGCACGCCGACCGCTACCGCGGACAGCTGGAGCGGCTCACCGACCGCGTCGAGTACAACGTCAAGGCCGTGCACCGCGAGGACGCGGTGATCCACCTCGTACTCGCCGAGAACGCCGAGCTGCGCGCCCTGGCGGAGGCCGACCGGGCGACCGGCGGCGGCTCCTACCAGCAGCGGCTGCGCTTCGGCGAGCTGGTCGCCGAGAGCGTGCGCGAGCGGGAGAAGCGCGACGCCGTGCTGGTCCTGGACACGCTGGCGCCGCTGGCCGAGGACTCCCGGCCGGGCCCGGAGAGCACGGGCTGGTTCGTGAACCTCTCCCTGCTGGTGCCGAGGACCGCCGCCCAGGAACTGCTCACCGCGGTGGGCCGGCTGGAGGAGGCGCACCCCCAGCTGGACCTCAAGGTGAACGGGCCGCTGCCGCCCTACAGCTTCGTCGAGTCATGACGTTCATCGGCTGGGTGCTGCGCCAGGTGCTGGCTGAGGCGGAGCGCATCCACCACGACCCGGCCACGATCCGGGCCGAGCTCAAGGAGCTGGAGGCGAGACTGACGAACGGGCTGATCGACGAGGCGGAATTCGACCGGCAGGAGGACGCGCTCCTGGACCGGCTGGAAGAGGGGCGGCGGCGGGGGGTGACCCGATGACCTTCCCCAGCCGGCTGCCCGACCCCCAGCCGCCCGCGGGCTCGGCCAACCTCGCCGACATCCTGGAGCGGGTGCTCGACAAGGGCGTGGTGATCGCGGGCGACATCCGCGTCAATCTGCTCGACATCGAACTCCTCACCATCAAGCTGCGGTTGATCGTGGTCTCCGTCGACAAGGCGAAGGAGATGGGCATCGACTGGTGGGAGCACGACCCGGCGCTCTCCCCCGGCGGCTCCCACCGCCGCGGCCTGGGCGCGGAGAACGAGCGGCTGAAGGCCCGTATCGCCGAACTGGAGGCGCGGGAGACGACATGAGGACGGACACGAACACGGACACGGACACGACACCCGGAATGCTGCTGTACGCCTACGCCGTGGCCCGGGACGCCGACCTGCCGGCGGCCGCGCTGACCACGGTGACGGAGGTGGAGGGAGTGACGGGCCGGCGCGTGCGGGCCGTGCGGGAGCGGGACCTGGTGGCCCTGGTGGAGCCGGTCCCGGCGGCGGAGTTCGACGAGGCGCCCCTGCGGGAGCACCTGGAGGACCTCGCCTGGCTGGAGCGCGTGGCGCGCGGCCACCAGCGGGTGGTCGACGCGGCCACGGCCCTGGCCTGTGTGCTGCCGCTGCGGCTGGCGACCGTCTACCGCGACGAGGCGGGCGTACGGCGGATGCTGACGGCCGGACACGAGGAGCTCACCACGACGCTCGGCAGGCTCGACGGGCGGGACGAGTGGGCCGTGAAGGTCTGGATCCCGCCGCGCCCCGAGCCGGAGCCGTCGCCCCTCACCGACGACCGCTCCGGCCGCGGCTACCTCGCCCGGCGCGGTGCCGAGGCCCGGGCCCGCGAGGCAGCGCGGCGGCACGCGGACGAGACGGCCGACAGCGTCCACAGCACACTGCTCGCCCTCGCCGAGGAGGCCCGCCTGCACCCCACCCGGGACAACCGGCTCTCCGGGCGCCCCGGCCGCAACGTCCTCAACGCCGCCTATCTGGTGCGCCGCGAGCGCTCCCACCAGTTCCGTTCGGCGGTGGGGACGCTCGCGGAACACCCGGACGGCCCGCGGGTGGAGCTCTCGGGGCCGTGGGCGCCGTACTCCTTCGTCACCCGGGGCACACCGTGACCGGCCCGCTCGCCCCGCGGCAGGAGCTGTCCCTGCTCGACGTCCTCGACCGACTGCTCGCGGGCGGGGTCGTGGTGGCCGGGGACCTCACCCTGCGGATAGCCGACGTCGACCTCGTACGGATCGATCTGCACGCCGTGATCGGCTCGGTGGGCGATCAACTGCCCTCGCCGTGGGGGCCGTGGGCGAAGGAGGTGGCGCCGTGACGCGCCGGCTGGAGCTCGACGAGGACACCGTCGAGCGGGATCTGATGCGGCTGGTCCTGACGCTCGTCGAGCTGGTCCGCAAACTGATGGAGCGTCAGGCGCTGCGCCGCGTCGGCCAGGGGGACCTGACCGAGGACCAGGAGGAACGGATCGGGCTGACGCTGATGCTGCTGGCCGAGAGGATGGCGGAACTGCGGGCGCGCTACGGCCTGGACGCCTCGGACCTGAACCTGGACCTCGGCCCCCTCGGGCCGCTGCTGCCCCGGGACTGACCGCCGGGCGCACGTGACGCACCCTCGCGCGACGGGCGCGCGGCGAGCATCATGGCGTGAGCCCGAAAGCCCGTCGACGAAGACAATCGAGGGAGCGCAGATGGGGACGGACACCGCGCACGCGGCCGCCGGTCCGGTGCGGGAGCGGCAGCCCGGCCGGATCCTGGTGGACTGGCTGACGACCACCGATCACAAGAAGATCGGCCATCTCTATCTGATCACATCGTTCTGCTTCTTCCTGGCGGCCGGGCTGCTGGCGATGCTGATGCGCGCCGAACTGGCGCGGCCCGGGCTCCAGTTCATGTCCAACGAACAGTTCAACGAGACGTTCACCGCGCACGGCACGATCATGCTGCTGCTCTTCGCGACGCCGGCCTTCGCGGGCTTCGCCAACGCGATCATGCCACTGCAGATCGGCTCGCCGGACGTGGCGTTCCCCCGGCTGAACATGTTCGCGTACTGGCTCTATCTCTTCGGCGGGCTGATCGTGGTGAGCAGCCTGCTGATGCCCGAGGGCGGCGCCTCCTTCGGCTGGACCGGCTACGCGCCGCTGAGCAGCGCGGTCCGTTCACCGGGCACCGGCGCGGACATGTGGATCATGGGCCTGGCACTATCGGGCTTCGGCACGATCCTGGGCGCGGTGAACTTCCTGACCACCATCATCGGGATGCGCGCGCCCGGGATGACGATGTTCCGGATGCCGGTCTTCACCTGGAACGTCCTCTTCACCTCGATCCTGGTGCTGCTGGCCTTCCCCGTGCTGGCGGCGGCGCTGCTCTGCCTGGAGGCGGACCGGCGGTTCGGGGCGCAGATCTTCGAGCCGCAGAACGGCGGGGCGCTGCTGTGGCAGCACCTGTTCTGGTTCTTCGGCCATCCCGAGGTCTACATCATCGCGCTGCCGTTCTTCGGCATCATCACGGAGATCATCCCGGTCTTCTCGCGGAAGCCGATCTTCGGTTACGTGATGCTTGTCGGCGCCACGATGGCGATCACGGCGCTGTCGGTGGTGGTGTGGGCGCACCACATGTTCGCCACCGGCGCGGTGCTGCTGCCGTTCTTCTCCTTCATGTCCTTCCTGATCGCGGTGCCGACCGGGGTGAAGTTCTTCAACTGGATCGGCACCATGTGGCAGGGGTCGCTGTCCTTCGAGGCGCCGATGCTGTGGGCGGTCGGCTTCCTGGTGAGCTTCCTCTTCGGCGGGCTCACGGGCGTGATCCTGGCGTCGCCGCCGCTGGACTTCCACGTCACGGACACCTATTTCGTGGTGGCGCACTTCCACTACGTGGTGTTCGGGACGGTGGTCTTCGCGATGTTCGCGGGCTTCTACTTCTGGTGGCCCAAGCTCACGGGGAAGATGCTCGACGAACGGCTGGGGAAGATCCACTTCTGGACGCTGTTCGTGGGCTTCCACACCACCTTCCTCGTCCAGCACTGGCTGGGCGTCGAGGGCATGCCCCGGCGGTACGCGGACTATCTGGCGGCAGACGGCTTCACCGCGCTCAACACGGTGTCCTCGATCGGGGCGTTCCTGCTGGGCCTCTCCACGCTGCCGTTCCTCTACAACGTCTGGAAGACCGCGCGGTACGGCGAGCGGGTCGAGGTCGACGACCCCTGGGGGTACGGCCGTTCGCTGGAGTGGGCGACGTCCTGTCCGCCGCCTCGGCACAACTTCACGGCGCTGCCCCGGATCCGCTCCGAGTCACCGGCCTTCGACCTGCACCACCCGGAGGCGGTGCGGGAGGCGGAACCACCGGTCACGGCACCCCGGCCGGCCGGGGCCTGAAAGGCCCCGGGCGCGCGTCGGCCTGCCGCGAAGGACGGCTCACGGTCCTTGGCGGCAGGCCGCGTTCTTACGTGCCCCTGCGCGTCGTCAAGGGCCATCGCTCACCACCGGTACCAGCGGCCCCTTGTGCCCCCGGCCCCTGTGGACCGGAAGAGGAAGCCGAGGAGCCAGATCACCAGGACCGCGACCGCGATCCACCACAGGATCTTGACGGCGAAGCCGACCCCGAAGAGCAGCAGGGCCAGCAGCAGGACGAGAAGGACAGGAACCATGGTTTCGCACCTCCATAGATGCGAGTGCCCCCCTGCCCTCGAACCATACTCCGCGCCGGCCCGCCGGCCGGTGGATCAGCGCACGGTGGGCGGGCGTTCGTCGACCCGGATCGCGAGGTCGTTGTCGGCCGTGTAATACGGGCCGGCTTGCGCGGGCGCGTACGCGGCGTCGACGGTCTGCGCCGGGTAGACGAAGATCTGCTTCTTGTCGGCGACGTCGTCCAGGATGCGGGCGATGCGGGCGGTCTCCGCGCCTTCGGCGCCGCGCACCCAGAGGTCCCAGACGTCCGGCCCGCCCTGCCACTCCTCGGCCAGGGCCGCGAAGGGGAGCGCGCAGGTGAAGTCCTGGTCGTCGGCGCCCTCTTCCTTGGCCGGGGCGACGGGGAACGTACGCACCCGCTCGGGGTCCCGGCGCAGGCGGGCCTCGACCACGGCGCCGGCCAGCCAGGCGGCCGGGTCCGCCGCCCGGTAGAGGCGGCCGTGCAGGGTCAGACCGGTGGCGTCGAGGACGAGGTCGCCGGCCTCGGCGTGGGGTCCGCGCAGCCAGCTGCGCAGCGAGAGGTTGCCGTGCTTGGTCGCGTAGGGGATACGGACCGCCAGCGGGGAGGTGCTGGGGCCGGGTCTGCGGTCGACCAGCGAGCGGAGGTCGGCGAGGCCGGGCACCAGGCGTCTGGGCTCGGCGTCGGCGCAGGCGGCGTAGACGTCCCAGCGGCCCTCGGGGAGGGCGACGGTGCTGGGCAGGACGGCGCGCAGCCGGCCGTCGCCGTCGGGCGCGAGCGGCAGCCTGATCTCCTCGTGCTCACCCGCCTCCTCGGCACCGCGGCGGCGCAGCACCAGGGCCGCGGACCAGTCACCGGGGGCGTCGGCGAGGCCGGGGGCGTCGAGGTCGAAGGTGAGCCCGCCCGCGGAGTCCGCGATGCAGTCGGCGCTCGGATCCTCCACGCCGAAGGGCTGGGGAGGGGCAGACACGATGGTGGGCTCCTCGGGTGTGCTGGCCGCGTGCGGGGTGGCGGACGGGCCGGTCGGTTCGTCGGGTGAGGTGTGCCCGTGGGGCACGGCGGGATCGATGGGCGGCGTCATGCGGCCCGCGCCTTCCGCAGGGCGGTGCGGCTCCTGTCCTTGGTCCGCAACGCGCTGCTGAGCAGGGCCCCCCGGGTGCGGTGCAGCGAGCCGCGCAGACCGCCGCGCGAGGCCAGGTCGGTGAAGAGCGCCTCGTAGCGGCCGGCGACCTCGGCCGGGTCGAAGCGGGCGGAGCTCGCCAGGGCCGCCTGCCCCATGCGCCGCCGCAGGTCGTCGTCGTTGATCAGCTTCAGCAGGCCGGCGGCGATCGCGTCGACCTTGCCGGTGGGCACCAGCAGTCCGTCGACACCGTTGTCGATGATCTCGCCGGGGCCGTGCGGGCAGTCGGTGGAGACCACCGGCAGGCCGCTGCGCATCGCCTCGACGATGGTCATGCCGAAGGACTCCAGGCTGGAGGTGACGGCGCCGATGGAGCCCTTGACCCACTCGGCGTCGAGGGGGGTGGCGGGGCCCATGAGGTAGACGTGGTTGTAGAGGCCGCGCTTGTCGATCTGCGCGCGCAGCTTCGCCCGCTCCGCGCCCGCGCCGTAGATCCGCAGCCGCCAGTCGGGGCGCTCGGCGACGACCTTCTCGAAGGCACGGATCAGCAGGTCGTAGCGCTTGGCGGGGGCGAGCCGGCCGGCGGCGATCACCCACTTGCCGGTGGCGTCGGCGGGGGCGAGGGCGGGGGCGGGGATGCTGTTGGGGACGGCCTCCACCCGCACACCGGGCAGCCGCATCAGCTTGCGGTAGGTCGCGGCGTCGGCCTCGGTGACGGTGGTGACGGCGTCGAGCCGGGGGTAGTGCGTGCGCAGCGTCAGCTTCAGCTGCGGGGAGTGGGTGCCGAGCGTCAGGTGCTCCTGGCCGACGCGGGCGACGCCGTGCCGGGCCTGCTGGGCGATGTGCACGTTGAGGCCGGGGCGGGTGCCGACGACGACGTCGCTGTCCAGGCTCCGCAGGTGCTCGGCGATCCGCCGGTCGGTGAGCGCGCTGTACTGCTTGTAGCGCCCCTCGGTGGCGGGGAAGACGGTGGCGGGGCGCTCGTACTCCGGGTCGTCGCCCTCATAGCCCGGGGTGCCCTTGCGGAGGTCCACCAGGTGGCGCAGGCGCACCTTGGGGCTCGGCGCGAAGACGGGCTCCTCGCGGTGGCGGAAGACGGAGACGATCTCCACGTCGTGGTGCTCGGCGAGCGTGCCCGCGAGGTTGTACGTGGTGCGGATCGTGCCGCCGATGCCGTACGCGTTGTGAATCAGGAATGAGATGTGCATTCGTCCCCGTATGCAGCCGTTTCGCCGCGGACATTCCGTGCAGCCCGCCTACCGAGAGATTAGACCGTGGGGAAGGCTTGCGGGTTGGCCCTGATCACCAACTCGTTCTGCAAGCGATGGCGAATCGGTAGCGGAAGCGGGAACTTTCGGCCGTTGTCACCGGCCGGGCCGGGCGCCCGGCCCGGAAGCGTGACCCCTGCCACGGATCGTCCGTTGTCTTCCCGAGAGCCGGGAACCGCCCGGCGCACACGCACCAAGTTCGAGGAGCCACCCGTGCCTCGCATGCTCGACGTCAGTGACGACGTCCGCGCCGAGATCGGCGACGAGGAAGCCGACCGTCTGCTCGGCGGCGACAACGCCCCCGGCAGCTATGACTGCACCTCCTGCCGCACACCGGGCGACACCGAGCGGGAGCCCACCAGCACGGTGCTCTTCGTCGGCGAGGAGACGGCCGTGCTCGCCTTCGCGCACGCCGCCTGCATCCCCTCCCAGGTCGTCCCCGTCTCCGAGGAGCAGCTCCAGGGCGCCGTCCGGTCCATCACCGGCGAGGGCGCGGCCCAGGCCCCGGCGGGGCCGCCCGTGGTGCCCATCGGCACCGACGGGCCGGTCCAGGCCGAGCTGGGGGTGACCAGCGGGCTCGTCCTGATCGACGGTGACCTGCACCCCGCGCTGGTCGTCGAGCCGCTCGCGCCCATCGCCCGGCCGGGCACCACCGGCCCGGTCGACGTCTTCCTGCCGCTCCTGATCGAGCAGGGCTTCTCCCCGGTCGCCGCCATCGACCAGGTGCCGCCGCCCACCCCGGGCTGGTCGGTGCTGCTGGCCGTCGGCCGGCTGCACGCCATCCTCCAGCCGGGCACCGGTGGCGGCACGCCGTCGGCGTGGTGGCAGGCGCACCAGGCGATGGAGGTCGCCCAGGAGTGGCGCTCGGCGGTCAACAAGACCAAGAAGGTGCTGGTCTTCGCGGCGCCCGTCGGCACGATCGGCCAGCAGCCGCGCGAGGACCTGCTCCGCGAGGCGCTGGACCGCGCGGCCGCGCGCGGTCAGCTGGTCGCGGCGTCCATGCCGCTCGCGGGCACATGAGTCACACCGCGCTCCCGCTGCCCATGCGTCACACCGCTACGGGCCATTCCCGGCCCGGCCCGCATCCCCCGGGCCACGGACTCGTTGGCTCGGATGTGCACTCATACGAGCCTGCCCCCCGGATCCCGTACCCCCATCACATCCCCGGCATGCGCCCACCCCGCGACGCCGCCCCGCAGAGCCACACCGCCTCGGTGACCCCGATCTACGATGCGCTCTACGCCGAGTACCGTCGCTCGTTCCGGGCGCTGCCCTTCGACCGGACGGGCGAGGAGGACTTGAGGTTCTCGGGGTTCGGCCACCAGCTGGTCGCCCACGGCCAGTACGGCGGGCAGGGCCATTTCGGCCAGCTCGGCGGCCAGCCCGCGTATCCGGGCCACTCGGGGTACACCGCCGCGTGGGACACGTATTACGGGCGGCAGCGCGGCGGGCACGTGCCCGCCGCGCTGCCGCCCGCTCCGCGGGACGGCCGCGTGCGCGGCTTCTGAGCCGGACTCGAGTCACCCCGGGCCCGGCCGTCGGGGCCCGGGCCTCCGCCGCGCTCCCCGCCCCGTCCCTCTGCTACTTGTTCCGCCCGCGCTTCTCCCGCACCCGCACCGAGATGTGGATCGGCGTGCCCTCGAAGCCGAACTCCTCGCGGAGGCGGCGCTCGATGAAGCGGCGGTAGCCCGCCTCCAGGAAGCCGGAGGCGAAGAGCACGAAGCGCGGCGGCTTGGTGCCCGCCTGCGTGCCGAAGAGGATGCGCGGCTGCTTGCCACCGCGGACCGGGTGCGGGTTGGAGGCGACGATCTCACCGAGGAAGGCGTTCAGCCGCCCGGTGGGGATGCGGGTCTCCCAGCCCGCGAGGGCCGTCTCGATCGCCGGGACGAGCTTCTCCATGTGGCGGCCCGTACGCGCCGAGACATTGACCCGCGGCGCCCACGCGACCTGCGCGAGCTCGGTCTCGATCTCGCGCTCCAGGTAGTAGCGGCGCTCCTCGTCGAGGGTGTCCCACTTGTTGAACGCGATGACCATCGCACGCCCGGCCTCGACGGCCATGGTGATGATCCGCTGGTCCTGGACGCTGATCGACTCGCTGGAGTCGATGAGGATGACGGCGACCTCGGCCTTCTCCACGGCGGCCGCGGTGCGCAGCGAGGCGTAGTAGTCCGCGCCCTCCTGGAGGTGGACACGGCGGCGGATGCCGGCGGTGTCCACGAACTTCCAGGTCACGCCGCCGAGCTCGATCAGCTCGTCGACCGGGTCGCGGGTGGTGCCGGCCAGCTCGTTGACGACGACGCGCTCCTCGCCCGCGACCTTGTTCAGCAGGGAGGACTTGCCGACGTTGGGGCGGCCGATCAGGGCGATGCGGCGGGGGCCGCCGACGCCGGGGCCGCCGAAGGTCTGGGCGGGGGCCTCGGGCAGGGCCTCCAGGACCGCGTCGAGCATGTCGCCGGTGCCACGGCCGTGCAGGGCGGAGACCGGGTGCGGCTCGCCCAGGCCCAGCGACCACAGGGCGGCGGCGTCGGCCTCGCCGGACTGGCCGTCGACCTTGTTGGCGCAGAGCACGACGGGCTTGCCGGCCCGGCGCAGCAGCTTGACGACGGCCTCGTCGGTGTCGGTGGCGCCGACGGTGGCGTCCACGACGAAGACGACCGCGTCGGAGGCCTCGATGGCGTACTCCGCCTGCGCGGCCACGGAGGCGTCCAGGCCGAGGACGTCCTGCTCCCAGCCGCCGGTGTCGACGACCTTGAAGCGGCGGCCGGCCCACTCGGCCTCGTAGGTGACGCGGTCGCGGGTGACGCCCGGCTTGTCCTGGACGACGGCCTCGCGGCGGCCGATGATGCGGTTCACCAGGGTCGACTTGCCGACGTTGGGGCGGCCGACGACGGCGAGCCGGGGCAGCGGGCCATGGCCCGCCTCCACCAGGGCGCCCTCGATCTCCTCGGCGTCGAAGCCTTCCTGCGCCGCGAGCTCCATGAACTCCGCAAACTCGGCGTCGCCAAGCTCACCGTGCTCGTCGCCGGAGTGGATCTGGTCGTTCATGAAGTCCGTTCCTCGTTCATCGTCATCGGTGGGCCGCTGTGCGCGGTCCACTACTCGAAGTCTCGCGGGGTCCGGGGGGTCTCCCCCGGAATGACACCGTGGCGGCCGGTGAGCCGCCTGGCGTCGGCCAGGTGCGCGGCGAGGCGCTCCTGGATGCGCACGGTCGCCTGGTCCAGCGCCGTGCGCGTGCGCCGTCCGCTGCCGTCCCCCGCCTCGAAGGCGTCGCCGAAGACGACGTCGACGCGGCTGCGCAGCGGCGGCAGGGCCCGTATCGCCCGGCTGCGGCGCTCGGCGCTGCCGAGGACCGCGACCGGCACGATCGGCGCCCCGGAGCGGACCGCGAAGTAGGCGAGCCCGGCGCGCAGCGACGCGAAGTCGCCCTCACCGCGGGTGCCCTCGGGGAAGATCCCCAGGACGCCGCCGTGCTCCAGGACCTCCAGCGCACCGGTGATCGCGGTGCGGTCCGGGCCCGAGCGGTCGACCTTCAGCTGGCCGATCCCGCGCAGGAAGGGGTCCAGCGGTCCGACGAAGGCTTCCTGCTTGATCAGGAAGTGCACCGGCCGGGGCGCGGTGCCCATCAGCATCGGGCCGTCGACGTTGTGGGAGTGGTTGACCGCCATGATGACGGGCCCCGCGGCGGGCACCCGCCAGGCGCCCAGCACACGGGGCTTCCACAGCCCGTACATGAGGCCGATGCCGATCCGCCGGCCGACGGCGGCACCGGACGCGGAGGCCGTCGCGCCGCCCGCCTCACTCACTCCCGGTCACGCTCCGCCGCTCCTCGACGAGGGTGACCACGCACTCGATGACCTGATCGAGCGTCAGGTCGGTGGTGTCCACCTCGACGGCGTCCGCGGCCTTGGCCAGCGGGGAGGTCTTGCGGCCGGAGTCGGCGGCGTCCCGCTTGATCAAGGCGGCCTGGGTGGCGGCCAGGTCACTGGCCTCCTTGCCCTTGAGCTCGCCGCTGCGGCGCGCGGCGCGGGCCTCGGCCGACGCGGTCAGGAAGATCTTGAGGTCGGCGTCGGGCAGCACGGTGGTGCCGATGTCCCGGCCCTCCACGACGATGCCGTGCGGCGCCTCGGCGGCGATGGCCCGCTGGAGCTCGGTCAGCCGGGTGCGGATCTCGGGGACGGCGCTGACGGCGCTGACCGCGGAGGTGACCTCCTTGGTGCGGATGGGCCCCGCCGCGTCGGCACCGTCGACCGTGATGCTCGGCGCGGACGGGTCGGTGCCGGAGACGATCTCCGGCTTGCCCGCGGCGGCGGCCACGGCGGCGGCGTCGTCGACGTCGATGCCATTGCTCAGCATCCACCAGGTGATCGCCCGGTACTGGGCGCCGGTGTCCAGGTAGCGCAGTCCGAGCTTCGCGGCCACGGCCTTGGAGGTGCTGGACTTGCCCGTGCCGGAAGGACCGTCGATGCCGACGACGACTGCTGCCGGTGCGATCCGGGCGGCGGTTACGGCATTGCCGGCGTTGTTCACGGTGTGAGACACCTTCCTCGTGCACGGGGGGTTTACGTTTCGGCGGTGCGGACGGTGAGTCCTATTGCAGCCTCGGACAAGGTTACTGGCTCACCGCCCGTCCTCTCGCCGGGCCTACTGCCGGATCGACCAGCCGCGGTCGGTGAGAGCCGCGACCAGCACCGGCACGGCGCGCGGCTCGACCATCAGCTGCATCAGACCCGCCTGCTGGCCGGTGGCGTGCTCGATGCGGACGTCCTCGATGTTGACGCCCGCCCGGCCCGCGTCGGCGAAGATCCGGGCCAGCTCGCCCGGCTGGTCGCCGATGAGGACGGTCACCGTCTCGTACGCCGTGGGGGCCGCGCCGTGCTTGCCCGGGACCCGGCCGCGGCCCGCGTTGCCGCGGCGCAGGACGTCCTCGACGTCGGCCGCGCCCCGCTCCCGCTCCTCCTTGTCCGCGGAGTCCAGCGCGCGCAGGGCCCGCACGGTCTCGTCGAGGTCGGCGGCGACGGCGGAGAGGATCTCGGCGACGGGGCCGGGGTTGGCGGAGAGGATGTCGAGCCACAGCCGCGGGTCGGAGGCCGCGATCCGGGTGACGTCGCGGATGCCCTGGCCGCACAGCCGCACGGCGGTCTCGTCCGCGTCCTGGAGGCGGGCCGCGACCATGCTGGAGACCAGCTGCGGGGTGTGCGAGACGAGGGCGACGGCCCGGTCGTGGGCGTCGGCGTCCATGACGACGGGGACGGCCCGGCAGAGGGAGACCAGTTCGAGCGCGAGGTTGAGGACCTCGGTGTCGGTCTCGCGGGTGGGGGTGAGCACCCACGGGCGGCCCTCGAAGAGGTCGGCGGTGCCCGCGAGCGGCCCGGAGCGCTCCCGGCCGGCCATGGGGTGCGTGCCGAGGTAGCCGCTGAGGTCGCAGCCCAGCGCCTCCAGGTCGCGGCGGGGGCCGCCCTTGACGCTGGCCACGTCGAGATAGCCGCGGGCCCGGCCGCCGCGGATGGCCTCGGCGAGGGTCCCGGCGACGTGCGCGGGGGGTACGGCGACGACGGCGAGGTCGACGCGGCCCTCGGGCTCCTCGTCCGTGCCGGCGCCGAGCGCGGCGGCCGTACGTGCCTGGGCGGGGTCGTGGTCCATGAGGTGGACCTGGACCCCGCGGCTGTGGAGCGCGAGCGCGACCGAGGTGCCGATCAGTCCGGTACCGATGACGAGAGCGGTTCTCACAGACGGTGTCCTTGCGGAGAGCGGAGAGTGCCTGCCCAGCCTAGGTCGTGCCCGGCGGGTCCCGCGCACGGGCTCCGCATCGCATCCGGCGCGGCACCCGGCGGTGATGCGCCCGCGGAGGGCGGCGACCCGGTACAACCATGTACATGATCTACCACGTGGTGCCCCTGGACGACTGGCTGGCCGTGCCCGACCGCCCGTACTCCCCCGCCTCCCTCTCCGACGACGGCTTCGTGCACTGCTCCCCCGACGAGGAGACGACGCTCGCGGTGGCCTCCGCCTTCTACCGCGACACCCCCGGCCCGCTGATGGTGCTGCTGATCGACGAGCACAAGCTGGACGTGATGGTCCGCTGGGAGGCCGCGGACCCGGCGCCGCCGCCGGGTGTGGCGCCCGGCACGCTCTTCCCGCATGTCTTCGGCCGGATCAACCGCGAGGCGGTGGAGGGAATGATGGAGATCCAGCGCGACGAGGAGGGCCGGGCGACGGGGCTCGCGGTCTGGTCCTGAGACACGCGTGCCGTACGGGCCGGGTGGACCGGTCCGTACGGCACGTGGGCAGCGCCCGTGGTGGGGCCTAGAGCTCGACCTCGCGCATCAGCATGCCGACCTCGGTGTTCGTCAGGCGGCGCAGCCAGCCCGACTTCTGGTCGCCCAGCGCGATCGGCCCGAAGGACGTGCGGACCAGCTTCTCCACCGGGAAGCCCGCCTCGGCCAGCATCCGCCGGACGATGTGCTTGCGGCCCTCGTGGAGCGTGACCTCGACCAGGTAGTTCTTGCCGGTCTGCTGGATCACGCGGAAGTTGTCCGCGCGGGCCCAGCCGTCCTCGAGCTCGATGCCGCTCTTGAGCTGCTTGCCGATGTCGCGCGGCAGCGGGCCCGTGATGGCCGCGAGATAGGTCTTCTGCACGCCGTAGCGGGGGTGCGTCAGGCGGTGGGCCAGCTCACCGTGGTTGGTGAGCAGGATGATGCCCTCGGTCTCCGTGTCGAGACGGCCGACGTGGAAGAGCCGGGTCTCGCGGTTGGTGACGTAGTCGCCGAGGCACTGGCGGCCGTCGGGGTCCTCCATGGTGGAGACGACACCGGCCGGCTTGTTGAGCGCGAAGAAGAGATACGACTGGGTGGCGACGGTCAGGCCGTCCACCTTGATCTCGTCCTTCTCCGGGTCGACCCGCAGGCCCTGCTCGGTGACGATCCGGCCGTTGACCTCGACGCGCGCCTGGTCGACGAGCTCCTCGCAGGCGCGGCGCGAGCCCATGCCGGCCCGGGCCAGCACCTTCTGCAGGCGCTCGCCTTCCTGCTCGGCGCCGGGGAAGGTCTTGGGGGTCTTCACCTGGGGCTTGCTGTGCCGCTCCCGGTTGCGCTCCTCGATCTTGGCGTCGAGCTCGCGCGGGCGGGCCGGGGCATAGCCGTGGCCACGGGCGGGCCCGCTGCTGCGCCCGCCGGAACCGGCCGTGGAGCTCTTGCGCGGGCCGCCCTTGGCGCCACCGCGGGCGGCCGCGCCGCGGCCGCTGGTGGGACCGCTGGTACGGCCGCTGTTGGCGCCGGAGCGGGTGCGCTCGGCGTCGGGGCCCACGTCGTAACGGCGCTCCTCGGGGCGCGGCCGGCGCGGGCGCTCCTGGGGCCGGTCGTCACGGCGGTCGTCCCGCCGGTCGTCACGACGATCATCGCGGCGGTCGCCCCGCCGGTCGTCGCGGCGGTCGTCCCGCCGGTCACCGGCGCGCCCGCCGTCGAAACGGCCGCCGGAGCGGCCTCCCTCGGGGCGCCCGCCCGAGCGGCCGCCGTCGAAGCGACCGCCCTCGGAGCGTCCGCCGCCCGAGCGCGCGCCGCCGGAGCGGCCGCCCCCGGACGACGGCCGGGGGGACCCTCCTCGGGCGCCCCGGTCGTCCCGGTTGCCGCTTCCGCTGTTCCTGCCGCTGCTTCGCATCAAAGTTCCGTCTTGTCGTCTGCGTCGGTGTCCGGTGCGTCCGGATCGAACGACGGCACACCTTCCTGAGTGTCGCCCTCGATCGCGTCTGCCTCAGGGAGGAAGGGCGCGAGCTCCGGGAGCTCGTCCAGGCCCCTCAGGCCCATTCGCTCCAGAAAGTAGTTCGTCGTCCTGTACAGGATCGCACCTGTTTCGGGTTCCGTCCCCGTCTCCTCCACCAGACCGCGCTGGAGGAGGGTGCGCATGACGCCGTCGCAGTTCACCCCGCGTACGGCGGAGACCCGCGAACGGCTGACCGGCTGACGGTACGCGACAACGGCCAGGGTCTCCAGCGCGGCCTGGGTCAGCCGTGCCTGGCGGCCGTCCAGGACGAAGCTCTCGACGGCGTCGGCGTACGCGGCCCGGCTGGCGAAGCGCCAGCCCCCGGCGACGTTCCGCAGCTCGAAGCCGCGCTCCTGGAGGGTGTACTCGTCGGCCAGTTCGCGCAGCGCGTCCGCCACCTCGCGGCGCCCGCGCTCCAGGACGCGGGCGAGGTAGTCCTCCCCCACCGGCTCGTCGACGACCATGAGGACGGCTTCCAGGGCGGGCTTCAGCGGGAGCCCGGCCACGTCGCGCAGCCCGGCGGGGGCCGCCTCCCCGGTGCCTCGGTCGTGGGCGTCGTGGGTCACGCTGTGGCCTCCCCGGCCTCGTCGGCCGTGCTCTCGCGGTCGAATTCGTCGGTCACCAGTGGCTCGCCCTCGTCGTCCGCGCCGGTCCAGCGGACCGTCAGCGCGCCCAGGGCCTCGTCCTGGTCGAGGGCGACGGCGCGCTCGCGGTAGAGCTCCAGCAGGGCCAGGAAGCGGGCCACGACGGTCAGGGTGTCGGGGGCGTCCTCGGTGAGCTGCCCGAAGCTCGCCCGCCCGGCCGAGCGCAGCCGGGCCACGACGACGGCGGCCTGTTCCTGGACGCTGACCAGGGGCGCGTGGATGTGTTCGACGTACACCTGCGGCGCGGCCCTGGGCCGCATCGCCTTGACGGCGAGCTCGGCCAGGCCCTGCGGACCGATGCCGAGGACGACCTCGGGCAGCAGCTCGGCGTGGTGCGGCTCCAGCCCGACCGTACGGGGGTGGCGGCGCTCCTCGGCCGCCAGCCGCTCGCCGAGGATGTCGGCGATCCTCTTGAAGGCGCGGTACTGCAGCAGCCGGGCGAAGAGCAGGTCCCTGGCCTCCAGGAGGGCGAGGTCGGCCTCGTCCTCGACCTCGGCGGCGGGCAGCAGCCGGGCCGTCTTGAGGTCCAGCAGCGTCGCGGCCACGACCAGGAACTCGGTGGTCTGGTCGAGGTCCCAGTCCTGGCCCATGGCGCGCAGGTGCGCCATGAACTCGTCGGTGACCTTGGACAGGGCGACCTCGGTGACGTCCAGCTTGTGCTTGGAGATCAGCTGGAGCAGCAGGTCGAAGGGCCCCTCGAAGTTGTCCAGCCGCACGGTGAACCGGCCGTCGCCCTCCCGCCGCTCCTCGGCGGCGGGCGCGCCGGGCCCGTGGCCGAGGGCTCGGCGGGCCTGGGGGGCGGGGACGGCGGGCGGGGCGGGCATGAGGTTCGGTCGCTGTCCAGGGGTCGCGGGGTGGTACGGGGCCGGTCCGGGGCAGCCCCACGACTCGTACGCACCCGTACGGGCCTGTGGGGGCCGCTGCGGGCCGCCGGGGCGGTCCCGCGGTCTCCGGACGGGCAGGCTATCGGCGAACGCGCTCAGCGGCCGCGCAGGCGGCGCACGAGGATGCTCGCGTCGCCCCGCGACTCCAGGTCGGCGAGGACGACGGCGACGGCCTCGCGGACGATCCTGCCGCGGTCGACGGCCAGGCCGTGCTCGCCGCGCAGCACCAGCCGGGCGTGTTCGAGGTCCATGAGCTCCTCGGCGGAGACATAGACGGTGATCTTCTCGTCGTGGCGCTCGCGGCCGCTGGGCCTGCGGTTGGCGGCCCGGCCGCGGCGGCGGCCCTGGGCCGGGGCGACGGGCTCGCCGCGGGTGCGGTCGGGGGCCTGCGCGGCGGCGCGGCGCTCGCCCGCGGCCTCCCGCTCGGTGCCCGCCGTGCCCCGCCCGGCGTGCTCGGCCCGGCCCTCGTCACCGCCGCTCTCCGCGGCCTCGGGCTCGGCGGCCGGGCCGGGGACCCGGGGCGCCGCGTCGCCGCTCGCCTGCCGGCGGGGGGAGGACTGCAGCCCGGTCCCCCCGGTCGTGCGGAACAGTTCGTCGGCGCCGGGCAGACTCACTCGGCGTGACACCGGGCGAGCACCTCCCTGGCGAGCTGACGGTAGGCGGCGGCACCCACGGAGTTGGACGCGTACGTCGTGATCGGCTCGCCCGCGACCGTGGTCTCGGGGAAGCGGACCGTCCGGCCGATGACCGTGTGGTAGACGTGGTCGTCGAACGCCTCGACCACGCGCGCGAGCACCTCGCGGCTGTGCACGGTCCGCGAGTCGTACATCGTGGCGAGGATGCCGTCCAGCTCCAGGTCGGGGTTGAGCCGCTCCTGGACCTTCTCGATCGTCTCGGTGAGCAGGGCCACACCGCGCAGCGCGAAGAACTCGCACTCCAGCGGCACGATCACCTTGTGAGCCGCCGTCAGCGCGTTGACGGTGAGCAGGCCGAGCGAGGGCTGGCAGTCGATGACGATGTAGTCGTAGTCGGCCAGCAGCGGCTTCAGGGCGCGCTGGAGCGTCGACTCGCGCGCGACCTCGCTGACGAGCTGGACCTCGGCCGCTGACAAATCGATATTGCTGGGCAGCAGGTCCATGTTGGGCACGGCCGTCTTCAGGAGCACCTCGTCGGCCGACATGCCCCGCTCCATGAGCAGGTTGTAGACCGTCAGGTCGAGCTCCATCGGGTTGACGCCGAGGCCGACCGAGAGCGCGCCCTGCGGGTCGAAGTCGACGAGCAGCACCCGGCGTCCGTACTCCGCGAGTGCCGCGCCCAGGTTGATGGTCGAGGTGGTCTTGCCGACCCCGCCCTTCTGGTTGCACATCGCGATGATCTTCGCGGGGCCGTGGTCGGTCAGCGGACCGGGGATGGGGAAGTACGGCAGGGGACGCCCGGTCGGGCCGATGCGCTCGCGGCGCTGCCGGGCAGCGTCGGGCGCGAGGGTGGCCGCGTACTCGGGGTCGGGCTCGTACTCCGCGTCAGGGTCGTAGAAGTGCCCCTCGGGCACGTCCTCGTAGTCGGCGAGCCGGGCGGAATCCGCTCCGCCGCGGTCGCCGGCCATGGCGTTCACGTGATGGCCGTCCATGCTCTGGTGGGCTGTCGGTGTGCTCTCGATGTTCTGGTGTGCCGCGAAGGTGTGGACAGCGACGGAGCCGACAGCTTGGAGTCCCACGGGACTCTGGCCCTGCGCAGACATTCCTGGGTGACCACCCCCGGGAGCAAATGTCGACTCATTCACAAGTCGTCCTACCTCCTTGGTGACCAGGAAACATCTAGATAGGTCAGCGTTGCACCATGCCGACGGTTGGCGACTCTATGGCGTGTCGGCGGTCCGCAGCAACACAATCCGCCGGAGACGGCACGATGTGTCGGCAATCGAACACCCTTCTGTCAAGGGTGTGCGACCTATTGCCCGGAAGTTTCGCGGGCCCCCGGAACGGCCCCGAAACGGCCCGGCCGGGCCTTGTGGAGCAAGGCCCGGCCGGGTGCGCGTTCTTGGCGTGTCGTGTTGACGACTCAGCCGAGGAGGTCGCTCAGTTCGAGGTGCGGCAGCCCGTGCGCCTCGGCGACGGGGCCGTAAACGACCTGTCCCTCGTGGGTGTTGAGACCCTTGGCGAGCGCGGCGTCGCGGCGCAGCGCCTCCTGCCAGCCGCGGTTGGCCAGCTCCACGATGTAGGGCAGCGTGGCGTTGGTCAGCGCGTAGGTCGAGGTGTTCGGGACCGCGCCGGGCATGTTCGCGACGCAGTAGAAGACCGAGTCGTGGACCTGGAAGGTCGGCTCCGCGTGGGTGGTCGGCCGGGAGTCCTCGAAGCAGCCGCCCTGGTCGATCGCAATGTCGACAAGTACACTTCCGGGCTTCATCTTGGCGACGAGCTCGTTGGTGACCAGCTTCGGGGCCTTGGCGCCCGGGATGAGCACGGCGCCGATGACGAGGTCGGCCTCGACGACGGCCTTCTCCAGCTCGAAGGCGTTGGAGACGATCGTCTGCACCTTGGTGCCGAAGATCTTGTCGGCCTCGCGGAGCTTGTTGACGTCCTTGTCGAGCAGGGTGACGTGGAAGCCCATGCCGATGGCGATCTGCGCGGCGTTCCAGCCGGAGACGCCGCCGCCGATGACGACGGCCTTGCCGGCGGCGACGCCCGGGACACCGCCCGGCAGCACGCCGCGGCCGCCGGCCGCGCGCATCAGGTGGTAGGCGCCGACCTGCGGGGCCAGCCGGCCCGCGACCTCGGACATCGGGGCGAGCAGCGGCAGGGCGCGGTTCGCGGTCTCGACCGTCTCGTACGCGATGGCGGTGGTGCCGGACTCGAGCAGCGCGTCGGTGCACTCGCGGGAGGCGGCGAGGTGCAGGTAGGTGAAGAGCGTCTGGCCCTTGCGGAGGCGGTGGTACTCCTCGGCGATCGGCTCCTTGACCTTCAGCAGGAGGTCGGCGGTCTCCCAGACCTCGTCGGCGGTCTCCAGGATGTTGGCGCCCGCGGCCGTGTACTCGGCGTCCGTGATGGAGGAGCCGACGCCGGCGCCCTGCTCCACGTAGACCTGGTGGCCGTTGCGCACGAGCTCATGCACGCCGGCGGGCGTGATGGCCACGCGGAACTCGTTGTTCTTGACCTCGCGGGGGATGCCGACCTTCACGTCGATCACGGTCCTTGAATCAGAGAATGACAGGCTATTCCGGAAATGCCGGAGCACACCAGAGCAGACCGCGGCGCTCGCGGCCCAACCAGTCTAATGAAGGATCTCGCCCTGTCTAGCCTTGCAAAGCACCAATCTTCTGGCGATCAACTACTGATTTCGTAGGTAACCCTCGGTTGATGGGGGCTCGCACCGAGCAGCCGGGGCGGTGGGGTTCACAGAGGGGTTCGCAGAGGGGTTCGCAGGGAGGTCCGCGGCAGGCTCCGCGGGCGGGCTCGCGGCAGCGGATATCGCACCGCCACCGGTCTCGGGGACCGGCCCCGCGCCCGCCGCCAGCAGCCGCCGGGCCTCCTCCCGGTGCACCCCCGCGGCGGTGGGGTCCCCGAGCCGCTCCAGGGTGTCCGCCAGCCGCAGCCGCACCGCTGCCTGGAGCCGTACGTCGCCCGCCTGCCGCGCGCACTCCACCGCCTCCCGGCACGTGCGCAGCGCGTCCTGCGGGCGGCCCGCGTACTCCTGCACCCGGGCGATCTCCGTCAGCGCGCGGGCGTGGCCCGGCAGATCGCGCAGCCTGCGGTGGGCGGCCGCCGCCGCGCGCCAGTCGCGCAGCGCCTCGCCCCACTGCCCGGCGTAGACGTGGACGGCGCCCAGCCGCCCGTACAGCCTTGCCTCGTCGGCGAGTTCACCGCGCGTCAGCCGCAGCTCCAGCGCCCGGCGGTACCAGTCGGCGGCCCGCTGCCAGTCGCCCAGCTCCTGCTGCGCGGCGGCGATCGACTCCAGCGAGCGGCTGATGGCGTACGGGTCACCGGCGTCGCGCGCCGCGTCCAGCGCCTCGCGGTAGCGGCCCAGCGCGGTGCGGGTGCGGCCGGCGCGGGCGTCGAGGTCGCCGAGGTTCAGCAGGGCGGCCGCCTTCTCCAGCGGCATCTCGCAGCGCTGCGCCACGTCCAGCACGAGCTGGTGCAGCCCGTAGAGCTCCGGCCCCGCCTCCTCGGCGCCCAGATGGGCCGTCAGCGCCCGGGTCAGCGCGGAGACCAGCCGCCGGGCGAGGGTGTCCAGACGGCCGTCCTCGACCGCCAGCCGCGCCGCCGCGAGCAGCGCGGGCAGCCGTCCCCGCAGCCACTCCTCGGCGGCCCGCGGCGACGGGAAGCGCAGCGGCCGCGGCAGCTCGGCGAGCCGCTTGCGGGTCAGCGGGTCGCCCGTCTCGGTGGTCGCCCGGCACGAGTGCAGCTGACGCACCGTCCGTTCCAGCATCCGGGCCCGTGCCAACTCGACCTCCGCGGGCCGCTCCTGGGTCTCCAGCAGCGACCGCAGCATCGGTGCCAGGCAGCCGGGCACCCAGTATTGCGCCGGCACATGGCCCACCGCAGGCTCGGGGCGCAGCATGCCCCGGTCGGCGAAGTCCTCCAGCGCGGTCTGCGCGGCGGCCACCGAACAGCCCGCCAGCGCGGAGGTGGTGTGCGCGTCGGCCGGACCGGCCGGGGCCAGCGCCAGCAGCCGCAGTATCCGCGCGGCGGGCGGCGGCAGCGCCTCGTAGGCGAGCCAGAAGGCACGCGCCACCGTGCGGCCCGCGCTGTCGTAGCCCTCGGCGGGCGGCAGCTCGCGCAGCCGGATGGCGACGTCGGCGATGGAGACCTTGGAGTCGGCCGCCAGCCAGCCGCCGATCAGGACGAGCGCGGCGGGCTGGCCGCCGCACTCCTCCACGACGGCGCTCGCGGCCACCGGGTCGCAGGTGATCCGGGTCGGCCCGGCGTACCGTTCCAGCAGCTCTATGGCCGCCGCCTTCTCCAGGCCGCCCAGGGTGCAGGGCCGCACGTCGGGCACCCCGGTCAGCGGCCCCCGGGAGACGGCCACGACCAGGCAGTCGGACTCGTCCGGCAGCAGCGGGTCCACCTGCTCGGCGCCCGCCGCGTCGTCGAGGAACAGAAGCGCCTTGCGGCCGTTGAGCGCGGTGCGCAGCGCCGCCGTCAGCTCGTCCTCCTCCGCACCGGCGGGCACGGGCGCGCCGACGGCGGTGAGCAGGGCGCGGGCGGTGCGCTCGGTGGGCACGGGCTCGCCGTCGGCGCCCGTGAGGCGGGCGCGCAGCACGCCGTCGGGGTAGTCGCCCGCCAGTCTGCGGGCGAGCTCCTCGGCGAGCGCCGTGCGGCCGGAGCCGGGGCGCCCGGCGATGAGGAGGACCCTGCTGCGGGGCGACTTGCGGCCCGCGAGGGTGTCGAGTCCGGTGCGGTCGATGTCGGCCCGCAGCTCCTCCAGCTCACGGCGGCGCCCGACGAACACCGGTCGCCGCGGCTGCGTCACGGGGCCCACTCTCTTCCCTGCACGCCCTGAGCCTAGTTCACGCTCCGGTGGGGTCCCGGACACGCGACGCCCGCTCCGTGAAGATCACCTATTCGGTTCTCCGGACGGTCGGAGGAAGAGCCCGGGGAAAATCCGCGGGCCCCGGCGGCGCCGCTACGCCGTGAAGGGCCGGGCCGGCCACGGCGCGTCCGCGGGCCGCAGCGCGGCCAGGCCCGCCGCGCCCTCGCGCAGCGCGGCCGTCAGCGCCAGCACGCCCACCACCAGGCAGTTGTTGTGCAGCTCGCCCGCGAGCACGCCGCGCACCAGCTCCTCCAGCGGCACCCGGGCGAACTCCATGTCGGCCTCCTCCTCGGAGACCTCGAAGCGCTCGCCGTCGGCCTCCGAGAGGCCCTGGGCCAGGAAGACCCGGACGGCTTCGTCGCAGCCGCCGGGCGTGGTGTAGACGTCGGTCAGCACCCGCCAGTCCTCGGCCTTGACGTGCGCCTCCTCGAAGAGCTCGCGCTGGGCGGCGTGCAGCGGGTTCTCGCCGGGGATGTCGAGCAGCCCGGCGGGGATCTCCCACAGCTTCTGGCGCACGGGGTGGCGGTACTGCTTGAGGACCAGGACCCGGCCCTGCTCGTCGAGGGCGAGGACGGCGACCGAGCCGGGGTGGACCTGGTAGTCACGGGTGACGGTGGAGCCGTCCGGCATGACGACCTCGTCCGTGCGCACGCCCGTCTTGTTGCCGGTGAAGGGGTTCGCGGTCGCGGTGACCGGCCACTCCTCGGGAGTGTCCTTGATGCCCATTGCTATGTCCTCCAGAAAACAGAAAACCGGGGTGGGGGCCCGGAAGGGCCCCCACCCCGGCAACCGTATAGGTCAGCCCTGCTTGCGCTCGACGGCCGCCTTCACCAGGCCCGCGAAGAGCGGGTGCGGGCGGGTCGGGCGGGAGCGCAGCTCCGGGTGCGCCTGGGTGGCGACCAGGTAGGGGTGCGCCTCGCGCGGGTACTCGACGTACTCGACGAGCTTGTTGTCGGGGGACGTGCCCGAGAAGACCAGGCCGGCCTTCTCCAGCTCCGCGCGGTAGGAGTTGTTGACCTCGTAGCGGTGGCGGTGGCGCTCCTCGACGTAGGGCTCGTCCGCGTAGACCTCGCGGACGATGGAGCCCTCGGCGAGCTTCGCCGGGTACATGCCCAGTCGCATGGTGCCGCCCATGTCGCCCTCACCCGCGACGATGTCCAGCTGCTCGGCCATGGTGGAGATCACCGGGTTGGCGGTGGCCGGGTCGAACTCGGTGGAGTTGGCGCCCTCGATGCCGGCGAGGTTGCGCGCGGCCTCGATGACCACGCACTGCAGGCCCAGGCACAGGCCCAGCAGCGGGACCTTGTTCTCGCGGGCGTAGGTGATCGCGCCGACCTTGCCGTTCACACCGCGGTCGCCGAAGCCGCCCGGGATGCAGATCGCGTCGACGTCACCGAGCTGCTTCTGCGCGCCGGCCGGGGTCTTGCAGTCGTCGGAGGCGACCCACTTGACCTTGACCTTGGCACGGTTGGCGAAGCCGCCGGCGCGGATCGCCTCGGTGACCGAGAGATAGGCGTCGGGCAGGTCGATGTACTTGCCGACGAGCGCGACGGTGACCTCGTGCTCGGGGTTGTGCACGCGGTCCAGCAGGTCCTCCCACTGGGTCCAGTTCACATCGCGGAACGGCAGGTCCAGCTTGCGGACGACATAGGCGTCCAGGCCCTCGGTGTGCAGCACCTTGGGGATGTCGTAGATCGACGGGGCGTCGATCGCGGCGACCACGGCGGCCTCGTCGACGTCGCACATCAGCGAGATCTTGCGCTTGATGGCGGTCGGGACCTCGCGGTCGGCGCGCAGCACGATCGCGTCGGGCTGGATGCCGATGTTGCGCAGGGCGGCGACGGAGTGCTGGGTCGGCTTGGTCTTCAGCTCGCCGGAGGGGCCGATGTAGGGCAGCAGCGAGATGTGCACGACGAAGACGTTGTCGCGGCCGACCTCGTGCCGGACCTGACGGACCGTCTCCAGGAACGGCAGCGACTCGATGTCGCCGACGGTGCCGCCGACCTCGGTGATGACGACGTCGACGTCGTCGGTCGCCATGCGCCGGATGCGGTGCTTGATCTCATTGGTGATGTGCGGGATGACCTGCACGGTGTCGCCCAGGTACTCGCCGCGCCGCTCCTTGGCGATCACGGTGGAGTAGACCTGGCCGGTGGTGACGTTGGCGGACCCGTCGAGGTCCACGTCGAGGAAGCGCTCGTAGTGGCCGATGTCCAGGTCGGTCTCGGCGCCGTCGTTGGTGACGAAGACCTCGCCGTGCTGGAACGGGTTCATCGTGCCCGGGTCGACGTTCAGGTACGGGTCGAGCTTCTGCATCGTGACCCGCAGCCCCCGCGCCTTGAGCAGCGCGCCCAGGCTGGAGGCGGTCAGGCCCTTGCCGAGCGAGGAGGCGACACCCCCCGTGACGAAGAGGTGCTTGGTCGTCGTGGGCTTTGCGGCAATGGCCAAAGGGGGGCTCCCGTGGTCGCGAGGTGAGGTGCGTATCGGCGACCACCCGGTCTCTTCGGGGGGTGCCGTCGCTGCGGTTGGGGGGTCTTGCGCCCACCGGTCCACGGGGTACCAGGGTATCAGCGCCCCGGCCCGTACGCGTCCGGTGACGCGTGGGCCCCCTCCGCCGGGGCGCTCCCGCGGCCCTTTTGCGGTGGTCAGGGACCCGCTCTCCGGCCCCGTCCCGCACCGCTGTCCCAGGCCACCCGTTCGGCTCAGATTCGTTCCCCGACCGTCGCGCGTCACACCAACTCCGCGTCGTATCCTGCACGGACACATGCAGCGAGCCGGCCGGCACGGCACCACCCACGCCTCTCTCCGGAACAAGAGCTCGTCTAAAGATCGCTTGACCGCAAGAGGACCCTTCGGGGTCTCGTGGCCGTTCGACTGGAGATGACGTGGCCGGGCGTATCGAGGATTACGCACTCATCGGTGACATGCAGACCGCCGCACTGGTCTGCCGGGACGGCACGGCCGACTGGCTGTGCCTCCCCCGCTTCGACTCGCACGCCGCGTTCGCCGGCCTGCTCGGCACGGAGGAACACGGCTTCTGGCGGGTCGGCCCCGCGCACCCCTCGGGGGCCGCGCCACCGCGGGCCGACCGCCGCCGGTACCGGGGGGACTCCCTCGTGCTCGAATCCGAGTGGGACACCCCCCGCGGCACCGTGCGGGTGATCGACTTCATGCCCCCGCGCGACGGGGCGCCCCAGCTGATCAGGATCGTGGAGGGCGTCAGCGGCCGGGTGCCGATGCGCTCGGCGCTGCGGATGCGCTTCTCCTACGGCCGGGTCGTGCCCTGGGTGCACAAGGTCGGTGACCGCAGCGTGGCCGTGGCCGGGCCCGACTCGGTGTGGCTGGACACCACCGCCGACACCTTCGGCAAGGACCTCACGACCTACTCCGACTTCACCGTCTCCCCCGGCGAGCGCGTCGCGCTGACCATCAGCTGGCAGCCCTCGCACCACGACGCCCCGGCGCTGCCCGACCCGGAGGGGTCGCTGGTGGCCACGGAGGAGTTCTGGCGGGAGTGGGTCGAGCACTGCACGTACCACGGCCCCTACCGGGACGCCGTCATCCGCTCGCTGATCACGCTCAAGGCGCTCACGTACGCCCCGACCGGCGGCATCGTCGCCGCGCCGACCACCTCCCTGCCCGAGGACATCGGCGGCTCCCGGAACTGGGACTACCGCTTCACCTGGCTGCGGGACGCGGCGATCACCCTCTCCTCGCTGCTGCGCACCGGCTACCGCGAGGAGGCCCGCGCCTGGCGCGAGTGGCTGCTGCGCGCGGTCGCGGGCGACCCCGAGAACCTCCAGATCATGTACGGCATCGCCGGCGAGCGGGAGCTGGGCGAGGCCGAGCTGACCTGGCTGCCCGGCTACGAGAACTCCCGGCCCGTACGTATCGGCAACGGCGCCGCCGGCCAGCTCCAGCTCGACGTCTACGGCGAGGTCACCGAGGCGCTGCACCTCGCCCACATGACCGGCCTCGCGCGCAACGACTACGCGAGCCTGCTCCAGCTGCGGCTGATCGGCTACCTCGAGGACCACTGGAACGAGCCCGACGAGGGCATCTGGGAGGTCCGCGGCCCGCGCCGGCACTTCGTCCACTCCAAGGTCATGGCCTGGGTGGCGGTGGACCGCACCATCAAGCTCATCGAGTCCGGCGACGTCGACGGCCCCCTGGAGCGCTGGCGCGAGCTGCGCGAGGACATCCACCGCGACGTGTGCGAGAAGGGCTACGACAAGGAACGCAACACCTTCACCCAGTCCTACGGGTCGAAGGAGCTGGACGCCTCCCTGCTGCTGATCCCGCAGATGGGCTTCCTGCCGCCCGACGACAAGCGCGTCATCGGCACCATCGAGGCGATCCAGCGGGAGCTGTCGACCCCGGACGGCTTCGTCCTGCGCTATCCCACGGCGGGCGACGAGTGCGGCGTGGACGGTCTCGAGGGCGACGAAGGGGCCTTCCTGGCCTGCTCGTTCTGGCTCGCCGACGACCTCGCCATGATCGGCCGGGTCGACGAGGCACGGCAGCTGTTCGAGAAGCTGCTCTCGCTCCGCAACGACCTGGGGCTCCTCGCGGAGGAGTGGGACCCCCGCCTCCAGCGCCAGGTGGGCAACTTCCCGCAGGCTTTCAGCCACGTTCCGCTGATCGACACGGCACTGCGGCTCACGGCGTCCAGCGCCTTCGGAGGCTGAGGCGTCGCCGGACGGGCCCGAAGGCACACGCCCCGGGCCCGTCCGGACGCGCTATCTCCTGCGGAGTCCGAAGTACAGCGCGCAGAAACCGGCCGGAGCCACCAGAAGCGCCGCCGCGGCGTTCAGGCCGCCGTAGCCCGCGGCGGCGACCAGGCCGCCGGAGAGCGCCCCGCCCGCCGCGCCGACGAGGTTCATCAGGGTGTCGGAGAGCCCCTGGACCTCCGCCCGGTGCTCGGCGTCCACGGACTCGCTGAGCAGGGTGGACCCGGCGACGGTCGCGCACGACCAGCCGATGCCGAGGAGCAGCAGCCCGGCGGTGATCGCCCAGCGACGGTTTCCCGCGGTGCCCGCGAGCAGCGTCGCGGCGACGTAGACCACCTGCCCGAGCAGGATCACCGGCACCCGGCCGATCCGGTCGGTGAGCCGCCCCACCAGTGGCGAGAGGCCGTACATCCCCGCGATGTGCAGGCTGATCGTGAGGCCCACGAGACTCAACGAGGCGCCGTGGTGGGCGAGGTGAATGGGCGTCATCGTCATCACCGACACCATCACGGCATGCCCGAGCACCAGCGCGGTCAGCCCGGTCAGCGCCGAGGGTGAAGCCGAGACGTGACGCAGGGCTCCGCTCATTCGGGTACGGAAACGGGCCCGGCCGGTGACGTCTCCCGCGGCATTCGCGGCATCCTGGACGGCTGTCAGGAGGGGGTCGGGGCGCAGCCGTACGTGCACGATCGCGGCGCCCGTGCAGAAGGCGACGAGGGAGAAGACGAAGGTGCCCGCGGCCTCCGGCACGCCCAGCGCGCGGCCGAGCACGGCGCCGGGGCCGCTGAGGTTGGGGCCGAGGACGCTGCCCACGGTGGTGGACCAGACGACGAGCGAGAGCGCGCGGGCCCGGGTGCGCGGTGCGGCGAGGTCGGTGGCCGCGTAGCGGGACTGGAGGTTGGACGCCGTGCCCGCCCCGATGAGCAGCATCCCGAGCAGCACCAGGGGCGGCAGGTCCGCGCCCGCCGCCAGCAGCACCGTCAGCGCCCCGGCGGCCGCGACCAGCCAGCCGGTGCCGAGCCCGGCCCGGCGGCCGCGGGCCCGGGAGAGCGTGGCGAGGGGGACGGACAGCAGGGCGGCACCGAGGGTCGTGAGCGTGGTGCCGAAGCCCGCGACGGCCTCGGAGCCGGTGAGGCGCTCGATCAGGATTCCCCCGGAGGAGATCATCGAGCCCATCCCGATCCCGGCGGCCACCTGAGCCGACATCAGGACCCTGACGGTGTGCCGCTGGACGGCGGCGCGTTCGCCTGCCGGAGATATGCCGGATATGTCGGCGGAGTCGGAAGCCGACTCGGGGACTGCGGTCATGCGCGACAGCGTAGGGGCGGCCCGCGCGCCCCGGCACCGGCCGTGACCAGGTCCGGCCGGTCCGGCGGCGGTGGTCCGTACGGGGGTGGGCCGAGTAGCGTTCCCGGTCATGGAAGCGCAAGGCCCGCAAGGGACGATCACCGTGGCGCGGGCGCTCGATCTGCCCGCGCTGCGCAAGGGCCTGCCCGAGGTGCTGGCCGCGGGCGACCGGCTCGACCGCCCGGTGCGCTGGGTGCACGCGGGCGAGGCACCGCACATCGCCACCCTCCTCAAGGGCGGCGAACTGCTGCTGACCACCGGGCTGGGGCTGGGCAGCCGCCCGGCCGAACAGCGCGGCTTCGTCCGGGGCCTGGCCGAGCGGGGCATCGCGGCGCTGGTGGTGGAGCTGGGCGCGCGGTTCGCGACGCTGCCGGCCGCGGTCGTGGACACGGCCCGCTCACTGGGCCTGCCGCTGGTCCAGCTGCACCGGGAGGTGCCGTTCGTCGCGGTGACCGAGGAGATCCACACCGAGCTGGTGAACGAGCACTACGCCCTGCTGCGGCGGGCCGAGGAGGTCCACCGGCAGTGCACGGAGGTGCTGCTGGGCGGGGGCGGGGTGCCCGAGGTGCTGGGGCTGTTCGCGGGCTTCACCGGCAACCCCGTCTTCCTCCAGACGCCGGACGGGCGGCTGCTGTACGCGGCGGGGCCCGCGGGCCGGGCGGGCGCCGATCCGCTCCAGGTGTGGGAAGGGCTGCGCGACGCGGGCCTCGCGGGCGCGCTGACCACCGACATCCCCGGCCAGGGTCCGGGCCCCGGCGCGGTCCGGGCCCGGCTGACCGTGCTGCCGGTGAACGCGCCGCTGGCGCCCGTGCACCGGATCGCCGCCGAGCGTACGGCCGGGCTGCTGGCCGTCGTCCTACTCCAGGCCCGGCAGGAGGAGGAGCTGGCCGCGCGCGGCCGGGGCGACTTCCTCTCCGGCCTCGCGGACGGCCGCGTCGACCCGGCCGACGCCCCCGCCCAGGCCCGGGTGCTCGGCTTCCGGCCGGGGCCGGGCCCGCTGCTGCCGATGGTGCTGCGGCTTTCCACCGATCTCGTACCGCCCGACAGCTGGGCCGCGCTGGTGTGCGCGGTGCAGGAGGAGCTGGCCGCGGTGGGAGCACCGGTGCTGCTGGGCGTACGGCTGCCGGAGGGCCGGATACCGCTGCTGGTGGGGCTGCGGGAGGAGGCGGAGCGCGCCGCCGTCGCGGACCGGGTGGCCGGGGCGCTGCGGGCCGGGACCGAGCGGTCGGGGCAGCGCCGGCCCGTGGTGGTGGCGGGCGCGCCGACCGGGTGGGGCGCGGCGGGGGCGGGCCTGCGGCACGCCGCGGAGGCCGCGACGGCGGCCCGCGGCCTGCCGGACCGGCTCTGGCACGACGTCCGGCAGCTGGACGTGGACGTGCTGCTGTGGCGGCTGCGCTCGCAGGGCGGCCTGGCGGCGTTCGTCGACCGGGTGATCGGACCGCTCATCGCCCACGACCGCGCGTCCCGCCAGGCGCTGCTGCCGACGCTGGAGACCTATCTGGCCCACGCGGGCCGCAAAGCGGAGACGGCACGCGAACTGCACCTCAACCGCCAGACGCTCTACGACCGCCTGGCCCGCATAGCCCGCCTCCTGGGCACGGACCTGGAGGACCCGCACACGGCACTCTCCCTGAACCTGGCCCTGCGGGCACGGCGGCATGTGGGGTAGTTGCGGGGGTGGGTGCTGGTCGTGTGCGCCTGCGGCGAGCGGCCTCAAACGCCGGCCGGGCTTGGGTTGTGGCGGGTGCGGGGGCGGCGCCTCCGGGCTGAGGACCTGGAACGCGGTGCGGGCACCGTGCCCCGTATTGATTGCCGTAACGACGCACCGCGTTCCAGAACCCCACCCTCCGACTCCACCCCCTCCCACCGGAGAGCAACATCGGGTTTGGGGGCACGCCATGCTTTTGTTTTTCAGCCCGTCCGGCGTTTGAGGACGCGGCCGCAGGCCGCTCTCCGCCGCAGGCGGCGAACCGGCCCGCACGTCGGGGTCTGGGGCAGCGCCCCAGTTCGGGAAGGGGCGGGGTAGGGGAGAAAAAAGCCCGCCGCAGGCGCCAACGGACCCGCACCCATCAGGGAAGCACGAACCCACTCACCGAACCCGTCGGCTCAACTCGTCGTAGACGCTGAGCACATGAGCCACCGTGTCATCCTCCGTAGGCCACGTCGCCGCCTGCTCCCGGCCCGCCACAGAGAGCTCCGCCCGCCGGACCGGATCGGCGAGCAGCCGGCTCACCACCGCGGCCAGCGCGGCCGCGTCGCCGTACGGGACAAGCTCGGCCGCCGTACCGACCAGGTCCGGCACGCCGCCGACGGCGGTCGCCACCAGGGGGACGCCCGCGTGCAGCGCCTCCTGCGCGAGCACGGAGCGGGCCTCCCACCGGCTGGAGAGGATCGCCACATCGGCCGTGGCCAGCAGGTCCGGTACGTCGTCGCGGTGCCCCACCAGGAGGACCGGCAGGCCCTCCGTCTCGATCCTGCGCTGGATGGCGGGCCGTTCGCGGCCCTCGCCGGCCACGACGAGGAGGGGCTCCGGGTCGAGTTCGCGCCAGGCGCGGGCCGCGTCGAGGAGCGGGCCGTGGCCCTGGCCGGCCTCCAGCCTGCCGACGGTGACGAGCAAGGGGCGGGCGACGGCGCCGAGTTCGGCCCGGGCCTTGTTGCGCGCCGGTTCGTCGTCCTCGGGGGCGGGCCGCGGCGCGGGCACCCCGACGGGGGCCAGCCGGGCGTCCCGGGCGCCGCGCTGGCGCGCCCGGTCGACGAGCTCCGAGGTCACCCCGAGCACGACGGCGGCCGCGCGGGCCGCCTGCCGCTCCATCAGCCGTACGAGCTGGGCACGCGCTCCCGCCGCGCGCGCCCTCGTGTGCCAGGTGACGACCAGGGGCGTACGCCGGCCGCGCAGCGCGAGCGCCGCGAGCACCCCCGACCGCAGGCCGTGCGCGTGGACCACGTCCGCGCCCGTGCTCGCGGCCCGGATCCCGGCGACGGCCAGGGCGTCCGGGCCCGTCCGCAGCGGCGTGAACGAGGCGCCGCCGACGGCCCCGGCACCCGTGAAGCCGTACCCTTCGCCCGTGCGCCGCGGTGCGCACACCGTCACCCGCAGCCCGCGCGCCACCAGCCCGGCGGCCAGCGACCGCACGTGCGGTCCGCTGCCGGAACCGCCGCCGCCCAGCACTTGCACGGCGTGCAGGGGTGGGCGCCCGTGCGGCGAGACGGGTGTGCTGCTCACGCGGGTGAAGCTCCTGATTCGGCGTCGGGCGGGGACGGACGGCGCTGCGGTGCCGCGCCCAGAATGCCAGCCTCCACCGACATCCCGGCACCACCGTCTCGCGGGTTGGCCGCCTTACCTCGCCCACGTATCCGCGGATTCACTCACATAGGTGATTCTTGGCCACCACCCACACGACCGCGGTGCGATGCGCTATCGAATGCGCCGACGCCCCGCGGAACACCGCCGCGCCGGCCTCACGCCCGAGGGAGCGGTGCGCGCGCCGCCGCCAGCAGTTCCTCCGCGTGGGCCCGGGCCAGGTGGGAATCCGACTGGCCCGCCAGCATGCGGGACAGCTCCCGCACCCGGTCCTCCCCCTCCATCGCCTGGACGCCGCTGCGGGTCACCGAGCCCTCGTGGGTCTTCTCGACCACCAGGTGGCGGTCGGCGAAGGCGGCCACCTGCGGAAGGTGGGTGACCACCACGACCTGCGCGGTCTGCGCGAGGCGCGCCAGCCGGCGGCCGACCTCGACGGCGGCCTTGCCGCCGATGCCGGCGTCGACCTCGTCGAAGAGATACGTCGGCACGGGGTCGGAGCCCGCGAAGACCACCTCGACGGCGAGCATCACCCGCGACAGCTCACCGCCGGAGGCGCCCTTGGCGATGGGCCGCGGCTGGGCGCCGGGGTGCGGGGCGAGGTAGAGCTCGACCTCGTCGGCGCCGTGCGGGCCGTAGGCGACCGCGCGCCCGCCCACCTCGATGCCGTGGTCGACCTCCGCCTCGGCGACCTCGGTCTGCCGGATCGCGAAGGACACGCGCGCGTGCGGCATCGCCAGCGAGGCGAGCTCCTCGGTGACGGCCTCGGCGAACCGCTCGGCCGCCTCCGTCCGCGCGTCGGTCAGCGCCTGGGCGAGCTCGCCCAGTTCGGCGCGCAGCGCGTCGCGTTCGGCGGTCAGTTCGCCGATGCGGTCGTCGTCGCCCTCCAGCTCGGCGAGGCGGGCCGCGCCCTCCTCCGCCCAGGCCAGGACGCCCGCGATGTCCTCGCCGTATTTGCGCGTCAGGTGCGTCAGGGCCGCCCGCCGCTCCTCGACGGCCGCGAGCCTGCGCGGGTCCGCGTCCAGGTCGGAGGCGTAGCCCGCGAGCTCCCCCGCCACGTCGGACAGCAGGATGCCGATCTCGCCGATCCGGTCCGCGAGGCCGGCGAGGGCCGGGTCGTGGGAGCGTACGGCCTCCACGGCGCGCTGCGCGCCCGCGACCAGGGTGGCGGCGTCGATGCCCTCGGGGTCCTCGGGGTTCCCGGCGAGCGCGGCGTGGGCGACGGTGGCGGCGGAGGCGAGGGCCTCGGCGTGGCCCAGGCGGGAGGCCTCGGCGGCCAGTTCGGTGTCCTCGCCGGGCAGCGGCTCGACTGCGGCGACCTCCTCCAGGCCGAAGCGCAGCAGGTCCGCCTCCTGCGCCCGCTCACGGGCCCGGGTGGTCAGCTCGGCCAGCTCGGCGGCGACGGCCCGCAGCCTGCGGTAGGCACCGGCGTATTTGGCGAGCGGCACGGACACGGCGTCGCCCGCGTACCGGTCGAGCGCCTGCCGCTGCCGGGCGGGTCTGAGCAGCCCCTGCTGGTCGGTCTGCCCGTGCACGGCCACGAGGTCGTCGGCGAGCTCGGCGAGCAGGCCGACGGGCACGCTCCGGCCGCCCACATGGGCGCGCGAGCGGCCCTCGGCGGAGAGAGTGCGGCTGATGAGCAGGGTGCCGTCGTCGAGTTCGGCGCCCGCCTCCTCCGCGCGGACGGCCGCGGGCGACCGGCGGTCGACAGTGATCCTCCCCTCGACCACCGCGCTCTTGGCGCCCGTCCGCACCAGCGCGGGGTCGGCCCGCCCGCCGAGCAGCAGACCGAGGCTGGTGACGACCATGGTCTTGCCCGCGCCGGTCTCGCCGGTCACCGCGGTAAAACCGGGTGCCAGCTCGACCACCGCGTCATCGATGACGCCCAAGGACCGGATCCGCATCTCCTCCAACACGGATACGACCATACGAGGTTCCGGGGCCCCCTCGCGACGGCCACCCCCATCGGCCGCCCTGGGGAGAACCCCACCACGGGTCGGGGTGATCCCTCCATGGCCTCCGCGCCCCTTACCGAAGAGGCTGGTCCCGTCCCGCCGGAACGCTCCCCCCATGAGGTCCCCATGACCGTACGCACCCGTACCCCCCGCATCGCGGCGCTGCTGCTGACGACGGCCGTCGCCCTGACCACCGCCGCCGGCTCCGGGACCGCGCTGGCCCACGGGCCGGGCGGTGCGGCGCTGGACGGCACGTGGCGCGTGGACGGTTACGGCACGGTCGTCACCGTGGCGGACGGGGGCAGGAAGCTGCGGACGTACGAGACCACGGCCGTCAGCTGTCTGCCCGGCGGGCTGACCGCGACCCGCTCCGACGCCGGCGGTCCCTTCCGGCCGGACGGCGAGGCACCCGTCACGGTGACGCAGCGGGGGCGCGACCGGGCGGAGCTGGCGTTCGGGGACAACGTGGGGCACCGCACACTGCGCCGGACCGCCGCACTGCCCGCGAACTGCCGCGGCGAGACCGGCCCGGACCCGAAGGCGGACCCGCGGGAGGTCTTCGACACCTACTGGCACACGTACGCGGAGAACTACCCCTTCTTCGCCGCGCGGGGCATCGACTGGAACGCCGTACGGGACCGCTACCGGCCCCGGGTCACGGCGACCACCAGCCCGGACGAGCTGTTCTCGGTCCTGTCGGAGATGGTCCGGCCGCTCCACGACGGGCACACCGGCCTGGTCGACCCGCAGCACCCCGAGGGCTACTTCGCCGGGCACCGCGAGGACACCGTCATCCCCGACGAGCAGGAGCGGAACCGCATGGACCGGGCCGCCGCCGAGAGCGTCAGGGCGGCCGGCGGCAAGGACGAACGGTCCTGGGCGGGCGGGAAGATCACCTACGCGGAGCTGCCGGGCCGGATCGGCTTCCTCCGCATCACCACGTTCCTGGGCTACGCGAAGGGCAACAGCTACGAGGCCGACGCGGCCACCCTCGGCAAGGCCCTCGACGAGGTCTTCACCGCCACCCGCACGAGCGGCCCGGACGCCCTGCGCGGCCTGGTCCTCGACCTGCGGCTCAACGGCGGCGGCTCGGACCGGCTCTCCCTGGACGTGGCCGAGCGGCTGACCGGGCGGCCGTACACGGCCTATCTCAAGCACGCGCGCGACGACGCCGACGACCCGCGGCGGTTCACCCCCGCCGAGCCGGTACGCGCCCTCCCGCACGGCCCCGTCTACACCGGCCCGCTGGCCGTCCTCACCAGCCGGCTGACGATGAGCGCGGGCGAGACCCTCACCCAGGCGCTGCTCGGGCGGGGCCCGAAGCCTTTGCTCATCGGCGAGAACACGCAGGGCCTCTTCTCGGACCGCCTGGAGCGGACCCTCCCCAACGGCTGGCAGTTCTGGCTCCCCAACGAGGAGTTCTTGAGCGGGGTGGATGGGCGCACGACGTATGACGGGGCGGGGATTCCCCCGAACGTCGTTGTCCGGCCGGAGGTGGCGCTGCGGGAGGCGCTTGCGCGGCTGGGTTCCGGCTGATGTCGCGCCTGCGGCGGGCTTTTTCCCCTACCCGCCCCTTCCCGAAACTGGGGGCAAGCCCCCAGACCCCCACAACACGGCTTCGCCGCGTTAGTCCTCAAACGCCGGACGGGCTGATTGTGCGGACCGTAGCCAGCACAATCAGCCCGTCCGGCGTTTGAGGACGCGCCCGCAGGGCGCTCTCCGCCGCAGGCGGCAACGCACCCGCACCCGACCCCGGCTCACTTAATGCGGAGCCCCCCGCCACCCAGCCACCGGCAGCGCGAACTTCGCCACCAACCGGTCCGTGAACGACGCATGGTGCAGCCGAGCCAACCGCACCGGCACAGCCCCCCGCCGCACCTCCACCCGCGCCCCCGCCGACAGTTCGACCGTGCGCCGCCCGTCACACCAGAGCACCCCGTTCGGCGTCTCCGGCTGCACCTCCACGGCGAGCACGGAATCCGGCGCGGTGACCAGCGGCTTGGCGAAGAGGGCGTGGGCGCTGATGGGGACCATCAGCAGGGCCTCGACCTCCGGCCAGACCACCGGGCCGCCGGCGGAGAACGCGTAGGCCGTCGAGCCGGTGGGGGTCGCGCAGACGACGCCGTCGCCACCGAAGCGGGAGACGGGCCGGCCGTCGACCTCGGTGACGACCTCCAGCAGCCGCTCGCGCGCGGCCTTCTCCACGGACGCCTCGTTCAGCGCCCAGTCGGTGTGCACGATGTGTCCGTCGGCGCGGACGAGCACGTCGAGGGTCATCCGCTCCTCGACCTCGTACTCCCGGGTCACCACCCGGTCCACGACCTTGTCGAGGTCGTCGCGCTCGGCCTCGGCGAGGAAGCCGACCCGGCCGAGGTTGACGCCCAGCATCGGCACCCCGGAGCGCCGGGCGAACTCCGCGCCGCGCAGCAGCGTGCCGTCGCCGCCGAGCACGATCAGCAGCTCGCAGCCCTCCAGGACGTCCGGCCGGTCCGGTCCGGCCTCGACGAGCTCGGCCGAGGGCGGCAGCGGCAGGTCGGCGGCCTCCTCGGCCAGCACGCGCACGCCGATGCCGCAGCGCAGCAGGCCCTGGACGACGAGTTCGGCGCTGCGGATGGCCGCGGGCCTGCCGGTGTGGGCGAGCAGGAAGACCCTGCGGCCGCCGGCCGCCGTCCTCTCCCCCTCGGCTGCCGCCCTGGTCTGTGCGGATACTGCTGTCGATGCTGCTTCTGAAGTGGTCAACGGGGCCCCTCCGCCACTGCACGGTCAACGTCCGCCGGGTCCAGTTCAGGCGCTCCGGCGCGCAGCCACAGAAAGTACTCGACGTTGCCCGAGGGTCCGGGCAGCGGGCTGGCCGTCACGCCCAGCACACCGAGCCCGAGCCCGGCCGCCTGGGCCGCGACCGTGCGGACCGCTTCGGCCCGCAGCTGGGTGCTGCGTACGACGCCGCCGCTGCCGAGCCGCTCCTTGCCGACCTCGAACTGCGGCTTGACCATGAGGACGAGGTCCGCGTCGGGGGCGGAGCAGCGCACGAGCGCGGGCAGCACCAGGCCGAGGGGGATGAAGGACAGGTCGCCGACGACGATGTCGGCGGGCTTGCCGTCGATCTGCTCCAGCGTCAGCTCGCGGACGTTGGTGCGGTCCTTGACGGTGACGCGTTCGTCGCTCTGGAGCGACCAGGCGAGCTGGCCGTAGCCGACGTCGACGGCGACGACGTGGGCGGCGCCCGCGCGCAGCAGGACGTCGGTGAAGCCGCCGGTGGAGGCGCCCGCGTCGAGCGCGCGGCGGCCCTCGACCTTCAGCCCGCGGGGCACGAAGGCGGCGAGTGCCCCGGCGAGCTTGTGGCCGCCGCGGGAGACGTAGTCCGGGTCGTTCTCGTCGTTCGTGACGACGACGGCGGCGCTGATCTCCACCTGCGTGGCCGCCTTGGTCGCGGTCGCGCCGCCGACGGTCACCCGGCCCGCCGCGATGAGCTGGCTCGCGTGCTCGCGGGAGCGGGCGAGTTTCCGGCGCACCAGCTCGGCGTCGAGTCGGCTGCGGCGCGGGCGGGTCACTGCCACGGGTGGTTCAGCTCCTGTTGTCGTGCGAAGCGGGCGCGCCGGAGGGCGCCGTCGGCCCGGGGTGCCGGTCGAGCGCGGTGAGCGCGTCGCGCAGGCCCCGGTGTACATCCTCGTACACCTGAAGGTGACCGGTCGCGGCGAGGTGGTCGGCGTCGGCCAGCCGGGCCAGCAGGCCGTCGACGGCGGGGTCGCCGGTGGGTTCGCGGTCCACGCCGAGCGGCAGGGGCCCGGCCTCCCGCTCGTCCTGCGGTGCGCCGGTCATCGGGTCGGTCATGTCCTTGACGCTACCCCGTTCCGGCGCCTGACCGGCGTACGCGATCCTCTGGGGTAGCGTCCCTCCCCATGGCGACCATCGAGGAGTGCCGGGAGGCACTCGACCGGCTGGCGGGGAATCTCGCGGGGGCGAGCGGCGACCTGCGGGACGCCGCCGCGCCCGACCGCTCGCTCAGCTGCCACCTCTCCGATCTCGACGTCACCTTCACGGGCCACCTGGCGGGCGGCCGCATCCAGGACGTGCGGACCCAGCCGGGCACTCCCGAGCGGCGGGCGGAGATCGCCCTGACGATGTCGGGTGACGACCTGGTGGCCCTGGTCGACGGGCGGCTGAACTTCGCGAAGGCGTGGGCGGCCGGCCGGGTCAGGGTGCAGGCGAGCCTCCGGGACGTCCTGCGGCTGCGGTCCCTGCTGTAGCGACCACCCGGCCTCGTCTCCCGGCTCACGGTCGGCTCACGGTCGGCGGTGCACGGCCGGGCTCGTCCCCGCGCAGCGCCCGGCCACGGCCTAGCGGCGCCGCCGCGCCGCCGGCACCACCAGCGGCGTGCCCGTCTCGGGGTCGTCGATGACCTGGCAGCGCAGCCCGAAGACCTTCTCGACCAGCTCGGCGGTGACGACCTCCCGCGGCTCGCCCTCGGCGACGACCCGCCCGTCGCGCATGGCGATGAGGTGGGTGGCGTAGCGGGCGGCGTGGTTGAGGTCGTGGAGGACGGCGACGAGGGTGCGGCCCTGTTCCTCGTGCAGCTGGGCGCACAGGTCGAGGACGTCGATCTGGTGCTGGATGTCGAGGTAGGTGGTCGGCTCGTCCAGGAGCAGCAGCGGGGTCTGCTGGGCGAGGGCCATGGCGATCCAGACGCGCTGGCGCTGGCCGCCGGAGAGCTCGTCGACGTGGCGGTCGGCGAGGCCGTCGACGCCGGTCGCGGTCATCGACTCCACGACGATCCGCTCGTCCTCGCGCGACCACTGCCGCAGCAGCCCCTGGTGCGGGTAGCGGCCGCGGGCGACGAGGTCGGCGACGGTGATCCCGTCCGGGGCGACGGAGGACTGCGGGAGCAGCCCGAGCGTGCGGGCGACCTGCTTGGCGGGGTACGAGTCGATGGCCGCGCCGTCGAGCAGCACGGCTCCGGAGGTGGGCTTGAGCATGCGGGACAGGGCCCGCAGGAGGGTGGACTTGCCGCAGGCGTTGGGCCCGACGATCACGGTGAAGGAGCGGTCGGGGACGGCGACGGAGAGGTTCTCCGCGATGACCCGCTGGTCGTAGGCGAGGGTCACGGACTCGGCGGTCAGCCGGCTCTCCCGGGCCTGATCTGTCACCCCGGCCGCCGAGGGCACGGTGGCCTCGCGTACGTCGCTCACGGTGGTCTCTCCTTGTTCGTTCAGGGTGTGCGGCGTCATATCCGGCCTGCCTTGCGCTCGGTGAAGAGCAGCCACAGCAGATAGCAGCCGCCGAGCATGCCGGTCACCGCGCCGACGGGCAGCTGGTCGGAGCCGAAGAGCCGTTGCGAGGCCCAGTCGGCGGTGACGAGCAGGACGGCGCCCATGCACGCGGAGGCCGGCAGGTTGGGGCCCGGGGCCCGGGTCAGCCGCCGGGCGAGCTGCGGCGCGGCGAGGGCGACGAAGCTGACGGGGCCGACGGCGGCGGTCGCGGCGGCGGTCAGCAGGACGGCGGCGCCCATCACCACGATCCGGGTGCGCTCGGCCCGTACGCCCAGCGCGTACGCCGCGTCGTCGCCCATCTCCAGCATGCGCAGGGCCCGTCCGTGGCCGATGACCACGGGGAAGAGCACGGCCGCCACGCAGAGCAGCGGCCATACCTGGCTCCAGTCGCGGCCGTTGAGCGAGCCGACCATCCAGACCAGCGAGCGGGTCGCGTCGACGAGGTCGGCCCGGGTCATCAGGTAGTCGCGGACGCCGGTGAGCACGGCGGCCGCGCCGATGCCCACGAGGACGAGGCGGTAGCCGTGGACGCCCTTCTTCCACGCCAGCAGGTAGACGGCGATGCCCGTGACGATCCCGCCGGCCACGGCTCCGGCCGCGACGGCGAAGGGGTCGCCGTGGAAGAGGACGATGACGACGAGCGCCCCGGCCGCCGAGCCCTGGCCGAAACCGATGACGTCGGGGCTGCCGAGGGGGTTGCGGGAGACCGACTGGAACACCGCGCCGGCCAGCCCCAGACAGGCCCCGGCGAGCAGCCCGACGAGCACCCGCGGCAGCCGCAGGTCCTGGACGACGAACTCCTGCGCGGGCGTGCCGCCGCCGGTGAGGGTGCGTACGACCTCCGCCGGTGACATCGGGAAGTCGCCGGTGCCGATGAGGGCGACGGCGGCGGCCGCGGCGAGGAGGAGCAGCGCGGCGACGACGAGGACGGACCGGGTGTCCACGCGCAGCGAGAGGCCGCCGCGGGTGCGGACCACCCTGGGCGCGGCCCGCCGGGGCTCGGGAGGTGACGACACACTCACTGCTGGACCACCCTCCGGCGGCGTACGAGGTGGATGAAGACGGGCCCGCCGATCAGCGCGGTGACGATGCCGACCTGGAGCTCGCCGGGCCGGGTGACGACCCGTCCGAGCACGTCGGCGCCGAGCAGCAGCACCGGCGCGAGGACCGCCGCGTACGGCAGGATCCAGCGCAGGTCCGGGCCGGTGACGGCGCGGACCACGTGCGGGACGATCAGGCCGACGAAGACGATCGGCCCGCAGGCGGCGGTGGCCGCGCCGCACAGCAGCGTGACGGCGGCCATCGCCAGGACGCGGGTGAGCGTGGGCCGGGAGCCGAGCGCGAGGGCGGTGTCGTCGCCGAGGGCCATCGCGTTGAGCGGCCGGGCGAGCGCGAGGGCCAGCACGACGCCGAGGCCGATGAAGGGCGCGATCCGGCCGACGGTCCCCATGTCGGCGGAGGCGAGCGAGCCGACCGTCCAGAAGCGCATCCGGTCGAGCGCGGCGGAGTCCATCAGCTGGACGGAATAGACGTAGCCGTACAGCGCGTACGTGACGGCCGTGCCCGCGAGCGCGAGGCGTACCGGTGTCGCGCTGCGGCTGCCGCCGAGGAAGTGCACGGCCACGGCGACGACGGCCGCGCCGAGGAAGGCGAACCACATGTAGCCGCTGATCGTGCCGATGCCGAGGAAGGTGATGGCGGAGACGACGGCGGCCGCGGCCCCGGCGTTGACGCCGAGGATGCCGGGTTCGGCGAGCGGATTGCGGGTGAGTGCCTGCATCACCGCGCCCGCGAGTCCGAGCGCGGCGCCGACCAGGATGCCCAGGAGCGTCCTGGGCAGGCGCACTTCGCGGACGACCACGGCGTCGGCGCCGGACGCGGAGTGGAACAGCGCGTCCCACACCTGGTCGAGGGGGATCGCTCGGGCACCGACGGCGACGCTCGCGACAGCGACAAGGAGCAGGGCTCCCAGCGCGGCGAACAGTCCTGCGGCGCGGGCCGCGTTGCGGCCGGGCGGCGCGGGCCGGGGCGGTGCCGCCGGGGATTCGGGGAGACTGTCGACCAACACCCGGTTAGGTTAGCCTACCCTGACAGCGTCCCTTCGAGTGAGTACCGAGAGAAGCGCATCCATGAGCACCCCCCGCATCCCAGGCATCAGCTCCCTGTCCCGTCGTGGCCTCCTGACGGCGGGTGGCGCGCTCGGCGCCGGCGCCCTCCTCAGCGCCTGCGGGAGCGGGAAATCCTCGGGAGGCTCGGACTCGGGCTCCTCCGGCGGCTCCTGGACCTTCGAGGACGACCGCGGCGAGACGGCCAAGGCGGGCAGGACGCCGAAGAAGGTCGTCGCCTTCACCGGCTCCGCCGCCGCCCTCCACGACTTCGGCATCGACTGCGCCGGCGTCTTCGGCCCCACCAAGCTCAAGGACGGCAAGCCCGACCCCCAGGCCGGCGACCTCGACGTCGACAAGGTGACGATCCTGGGCAACACCTGGGGCGAGTTCAACGTCGAGAAGTACGCCGCCATGGGCCCCGAGCTGCTCGTCACCAACATGATCCAGGGTCAGGAACTCTGGTACGTCCCCGACGACAGCAAGAAGAAGATCCTCGGCCTCGCCCCCTGCGTCGGCATCAGCACCTCCAAGAAGTCGCTCACCGACGTCATCGGGCGCTACGCCGAGCTCGCGAAGTCCCTCGGCGCCGACCTCGGGGCGAAGCCCGTCACCGACGCCAAGCAGCGCTTCGAGAAGGCGTCCGAGACCCTCCGCAAGGCCGCCCGCGACAACAAGGGCCTCAAGGTCCTCGCCGCCTCCGGCGCCGCCGACATGTTCTACGTCTCCGACCCCTCCGTCTACGCCGACCTCACCTACTTCAAGCAGCTCGGCGTCGAACTCGTCGTCCCCGACAAGGTCACCGGCGGCTTCTTCGAGAGCCTCAGCTGGGAGAACGCCGGCAAGTACGGCGCCGACCTGATCCTCCTCGACAACCGCAGCGCCACGCTCCAGCCCAAGGACCTCGCCGCCAAGCCCACCTGGGCGGGCCTGCCCGCCGTCAAGGCCGGCCAGATCACCCCCTGGCTCAGCGAACCGCGCTACTCCTACGCCGGCTGCGCCCCGCTCGTCGAGAGCCTCGCCGCCGCGGTCGAGAAGGCCAAGAAGGTCAGCTGACGGCCCCTCACGTCGGCCCCGCCGACCGCCGTGTCCGTCGCGCCAGCCGAAAGGATCACGCCCCGCATGACCACCACCTCCACAGCCGCCCCGTACCGCTTCTTCGACCTGCACGTCCTGCGGACGGTCCGGATCAGCCCCGCCATGATCCGCGTCACCTTCGGCGGGGACGACCTCGCGGCCGCCGTCAGCGGCGGCCGCGACCAGCGCTTCAAGCTGTTCCTGCCGCAGCCCGGCCAGGACTCCCTCGTCCTCCCCGAGGACCTCGGCGAGGGCTGGTACGCGCGGTGGCGCGCCCAGGACCCGGCCCGACGCGCCGTCATGCGCTCGTACACCGTCCGCGACCTGCGCGAGGACCCCGCCGAGCTCGACGTCGACTTCGCCGTCCACGGCGACGCGAACGGCCACGGCGGACCGGCCACCAACTGGGCGCAGGCCGCCCGCCCCGGCGACCGCGTCGCCATCCTCGGCCCCGTCGCGCAGGACAACGGCGGCGTCGACTTCCAGCCCCCCGCCGGCACCGACTGGGTCCTCGTCGCCGCCGACGAGACCGCCCTGCCCGCCGTCGCCGGCATCCTCGCGTGGCTGCCCGCGGGCACCCGGGCGAAGGTCTGGATCGAGGTGCCGCACGCCGACGACGTCCAGGACCTGCCGACCGCCGCAGAGGCGGAGATCACCTGGCTCGTACGGGGCACCGGCCACGCGAGCCCACTGGCCGACGCGGTGCGCGCGGCAGAGCTGCCCGCAGGCACCCCCTACGCCTGGATCGCCGGCGAATCCGGCATGGTCCGCACGGTCCGCCGCCACCTGGTCGGCGACCGCGGCTTCGACCGCCGCGCGGTGACCTTCACCGGCTACTGGCGCCGGGGCGCCTCCGAGGAGGAGCTCCTCGCGGCGCTGTCCTGAGAACACGTCCGGGCCCCCGGGCGGGGGCCCGGACGCGACTCAGAACCCCAGCCGGGCCAGCGCCTTCCCCGCGTCCAGCTCGCACCGGCCCTGGCCCGCCGCCGACCAGGCGGCCCCGCACAGCGCCCGCAGACCGTCGACCGGCTCCCCCGAACCCGTCAGGGTCAGCTCCCCGCCCTCCGCGGACGCCGTCCACCCACCGCACCGGAAGTCGTCGCCGACCTCCGGCTGCGCCTGGAGCAGCCCCCGCAGGTCCTCCGCCACATACGTCGGCCGGTGCTCCGGCGGCGCGGCGAGCAGCTGCGCGGCCGTGGTCACACCGGTCAGGACGAGCAGCGAGTCCACACCCCCCACATGCGCGCCCTCGATGTCCGTGTCGAGCCGGTCACCGACGACCAGCGGCCGCTCCGCGCCCGTACGCAGCACCGTCTCCCGGTGCATCGGCGGCAGCGGCTTCCCCGCCACCTGCGGCTCGGCGCCCGTCGCGATCCGCACGGCCTGCACGGCCGCGCCGTTGCCCGGCGCGATCCCCCGGGCGCTCGGAATCGTCAGATCCGTGTTGGAGGCGAACCACGGCACGCCCCGCGCCACCGCGTACGACGCCTCCGCCAGCCGCGACCACGGCATGTCCGGCCCGCCGTAGCCCTGCGCCACCGCGGCCGGGTCGTCGTCCGCCGAGTCCACGGGCACCAGCCCGCGCTCCTCCAGCGCGACCCGCAGCCCCTCCGCACCGATCACCAACACCCGCGATCCGGACGGGATCTGATCGGCGATCAGCCGGGCCACGGCCTGCGCCGAAGTGATCACGTCGGAGGGCTCGGCAGGCACGCCCAGCTCCGTCAGGTGCGTGGCGACCGCCTCGGGCGTACGCGCCGCGTTGTTCGTCACATAGGCCAGGTGCATCCCGCCGTCCCGCGCCGCCCCCAGCGACTCGACGGCGTACGCGATGGCCTCGCCGCCCGCGTACACCACGCCGTCGAGGTCCAGCAGCGCCGTGTCGTAGGCCGCGCTCAGCGGCTCGCGGCTGCCGTCGGGCCGGATCCGGGCGGTCTGGTTCATCGTGCGCTCACTCCTTGTGCTGTACGTCTCTTCCCCGATCATTGCTCATCCGGCCATGAGACATAACATTTCCCAATGAGCACTCCAGGCCGGACAGGGGATACAAGGCAGGGTCTCGAACTCGCGCCGTTCCGAGGGCTGCGCTATGTCCCGGAACGGGTCGGCAGCCTCGCGGCCGTGACGTCACCACCGTACGACGTCGTCGTGCGGCCCGACGGCCTGCGCCACCTGGAGACCGCGGACCCGCACAACATCGTCCGGCTCATCCTCCCCCAGGCCGCCACGGCCGCCGACCGCCACCGGCAGGCCGCCGAAACGCTGCGCCGCTGGCAGGACGAGCGCATCCTCGCCGCCGACCCCGAGCCCGCGCTCTACGTCTACGAGCAGCGGGGCGACGGAATACTGCAACGCGGCCTCATCGGGGCCCTGCGCCTCAGCCCCCGCGAGGAGGGCGTCGTGCTCCCCCACGAGGACGTTATGCCGCACATCGTCGAGGACCGCGCGGCCCTGATGCGCGGCACGGGCGCCAACCTGGAGCCGCTGCTCTTCTCCTACCGCGGGGACGCCGGCGAGGGCGGCGCGGCGGGCGTCATCGAGCGGGTGACCCGCACCGCACCCCTGCTGTCCACCACCACCGACGACGGCTACGCCCACCGGCTGTGGTCCATCACCGACCCGGCCGACCTGGGCCTCGTCGCCGAGGATCTCTCCCGGCAGCAGGCCCTCATCGCCGACGGCCACCACCGCTGGGCCACCTACCTCCGGCTGCGCGCGGAACAACCCGCCGACAGCCCCTGGGACTTCGGCCTGGTCCTCCTCGTCGACACCGCCCGCTACCCCCTGCGCGTACGGGCCATCCACCGCCTGCTGCACCGCCTGCCGGTCGCGGAGGCGCTGGCCGCCGTCGGCACCTCCTTCCGCGTACGCACCCTCGAAGGCTCCCTCCCGGAGGCCCTGGAGGCGCTCGCGGAGGCGGCTGACAAGGACGGCAACGCCTTCGTGCTCGCGGGAGACCGCCGCTTCCACCTCCTCGACAACCCCGACCCCGCCCTCCTCGCCCGCACGGTCCCCGGCGACCGCCCGGAGGCCTGGCGCACGCTCGACGCGACGGTCCTGCACTCGGTCCTGCTGGAACACATCTGGCACGTCCCGGACGACCCCGAGCACATCGGCTACATCCACGAGACGGCGGCCGCGGTCAAACAGGCCGAAAGGCACGGCGGCACGGCGGTCCTGATGCACCCGGTCCGCGAGGACGTCGTACGGGAGTTGGCGGAACAGGGCGTCACCATGCCGCGCAAATCCACCTCGTTCGGCCCCAAGCCGGCCACGGGGCTGGTGCTGCGCAGCCTGGCGCTGAACTGACGCCCACCGCAACGCCGAAGGGCGGAACCCCCGGTGGGGGTTCCGCCCTTCGTCATGTGCGCCGACGCGCGAGCGGTCAGCTCTTGTCGTCGGACGCCTTGTCCTCGGCCGGCTTCTCCGCGGCGGGCTCGGGGGCCTCGGTGGGCTCCTCGGGCATGACGGGCTCCACGAACTGCGGGGCCGCGGCCGGGGTTTCGGCGGTCTGCTCGACGACGTCCGTGGCCTCGGCCACCTCGGCGGTGTCGGCCGCCGGGGTCTCCTCGTCCTCGTCCGCCTCGACCAGCGCGTCCGTGAACTCGACGCCGTCCAGCTCCGCGAGCCGGTCGGAGGCGTCCGTCATGCCGCCCTGGTCCGCCTCGAGGGCCTTGGCGAACCACTCGCGGGCCTCATCCTCGCGGCCTACGGCGAGCAGCGCGTCGGCGTAGGCGTAGCGCAGGCGGGCGGTCCACGGCTGGATCGAGTTCGACGCGAGCTCGGGGCTCTGCAGCGTCACGACCGCCGCGTCCGCCTGGCCCATGTCCTTGCGGGCACCGGCGGCGACGAGGCGCATCTCGACCTGGCCGGCCTTGTCCAGCTTCTGCACCTCGGGCTCGCCGGCCATGGCCAGCGCGCGCTCGGGGCGGCCCATGCCGCGCTCGCAGTCGGCCATCACGGGCCACAGCTCGACGGAACCGGTCATCCGGCGCGCGGCGCGGAACTCGGCCAGCGCCTCGGTGTACTTGCCCGTGCCGTACGCGGCGAAGCCGGCGGCCTCACGCACGGCGGCGACGCGGGACGCGAGGCGCAGAGCGATCCGGGAGTAGGCGTACGCCTGCTCCGGGTCCTCGTCCAGCAGGTTCGCCACCATGACGAGATTGCGCGCGACCTCCTCGGCAAGGCCCTTCGGCAGGCTCATGAGCTCCTGCTTGACGTCCTTGTCGATCTCGTCGCCGGTCACGTCGTCGGGGATCGGCAGACGCTTCACGGGCTCGCGGTCGCGGTCCCGGTCGTCACGCCGGTCGTCACGGCGGCCGTACCCACCGGAGCGCTCGTCGCGCCCACCGCGGTAGCCGCCGCCACCCTGCCGGTCGTCACGACGCCCGTAGCCGCCACCGCCCGGACGACCACCACGGTCATCGCGGCCACCACGGTAGCCACCGCGGTCGTCGTCACGACGGGGACCACGGTCGTCATCACGGCGCGGGCCACGGTCGTCACGGCGCTCGTCGCGGCGGAAGGACGGACGGTCATCGCGACGCTCGTCACGACGGAAGCCACCACGGTCGTCATCACGGCGCGGGCCACGGTCATCGCGGCGCTCGTCACGGCGGAAGCCACCACGGTCGTCATCACGGCGCGGGCCACGGTCGTCACGGCGCTCGTCGCGGCGGAAGGACGGACGGTCGTCACGACGCTCGTCACGACGGAAACCGCCACGGTCGTCATCACGACGGGGACCGCGCTCGTCGTCACGACGGGGCGCGCGCTCGTCGCGACGGAACGACGGACGGTCGTCACGACGGTCATCGCGACGGAAGCCACCACGGTCGTCATCACGACGGGGGCCGCGGTCGTCATCACGACGGAAGGAGGGGCGGTCGTCACGGCGGAAGCCACCGCCGGCGGGACGGCCACCACGGTCGTCACGGCCACCGCGGAAACCACCGCGGTCGTCATCGCGACGGGGACCCCGGTCGTCGTCGCGGCGGAACGACGGACGGTCGTCACGACGCTCGTCACGACGGAAGCCACCGCGCTCGTCGTCACGACGGGGCGCGCGGTCATCGCGACGGAACGACGGACGGTCGTCACGACGGTCATCGCGACGGAAGCCACCACGGTCGTCGTCACGGCGCGGGGCACGGTCGTCGCGACGGAACGACGGACGGTCATCGCGACGCTCGTCACGACGGAAACCGCCGCGCTCGTCGTCACGACGGGGCGCGCGGTCGTCACGCGGGAAGGAGGGGCGGTCGTCACGGCGGAAGCCACCGCCGGCGGGACGGCCACCACGGTCGTCACGCCCGCCGCGGAAACCACCGCGGTCGTCGTCACGACGGGGGCCGCGCGGGCGGTCGTTGCCACCACGGTCGTCACGGCGGAAGCCACCGCCGCTGGGACGTCCACCACGGTCGCCTTCACGGCGCGGACCCCGGCGGTCGTCACCACGGTCGTCACGCCGGTACGCCGGCCGGTCGTCGCGGCGGAAGCCGCCCCGGTCGCTACCCGATCGATCGTCGGGAGAGTTGGTGGACATCGACGTGACTCCTGTCTTCAGGTACCGCAGTCATTCTCGCGCAACCGGTCGACCGGCGCGCTTCGGAAAAAACAAAAAGGACCCTTGGTCCCAGCGTGAACGCTGGGACCAAGGGTCCTTGAAATATTGTTCGGCGGCGTCCTACTCTCCCACACGGTCCCCCATGCAGTACCATCGGCGCTGAAAGGCTTAGCTTCCGGGTTCGGAATGTAACCGGGCGT